>NZ_CP178624.1:0-301357 GCF_047302455.1 Bdellovibrio sp. HCB185ZH | reverse complement strand
CGAGTGAAAAACGGTGCGTCATGGCATTGCCACCCGCGCCAATCGCCCCCATTTATTGACCCCCTAAGCAAAGGTTTTATAGAGTAACTGCACTTATTTCGTGAGTGAGCTAAACGCTGAAAAGCTTTAGAAAATTTCTAAAAATTGCGACTCAAGAAAAAGGAGCATACTCCGGCCCAATCGGAGCGAAGACTGCGAAAGGAAATTTCCTTGGAAAATGAATTGAAAAAGAACAACAAGAATTCAGATAAGCCAGCGACAGAAGCGAAACACGCGACCAACAACTTCGACCAAGAAGCTCTGGAGTATCACAGCCGCGGTAAGCCAGGAAAAATCGAAGTCATTTCTTCAAAACCCTGCGTGTCTGAAAAAGACCTTTCACTTGCTTACTCCCCTGGAGTAGCAGCTCCTTGTAAAGTGATCGCGAAGGACTCTTCGAAAGTTTACGACTACACTGCCAAAGGTAACTTGGTGGGAGTTATCTCCAACGGAACCGCTGTTCTGGGTTTGGGCAACATCGGTCCTCACGCTTCGAAACCCGTGATGGAAGGTAAAGGGATTCTTTTTAAACAATTCGCTGGCATCGACGTTTTCGACATCGAAGTGGATGCAAACGACGTGGATACTTTCTGTAATGCGATCAAAACTTTGGAACCCACTTTCGGTGGCATCAATCTAGAAGACATCAAAGCTCCGGAGTGTTTTGAAATCGAAGAGCGCCTGAAAAAAGAAATGAAGATCCCGGTGTTCCATGATGACCAGCACGGAACTGCGATTGTATCGGGAGCAGCGCTATTGAACGCCGTTTCCATCACCAACAGAAAAATGGAAAACATCCGTATCGTCGTAAACGGTGCGGGCGCGTCTGCGAACTCTTGCGCGAAAATCTTTATCTCACTGGGTGTACGTCGTGAAAACATCATCATGTGCGACTCTCAGGGTGTGATTTACAAAGGCCGTACAGCAGGCATGAATAAATACAAAGAGTACTTCGCTGCTGAAACAGAAGTGCGCACACTCAGCCAGGCTTTGCATGGCGCTGACGTATTCGTGGGTCTTTCCGTCGCGGGAGCACTGACTCCGGAAATGCTAAAGGATATGGCAAAGGATCCGATCATCTTTGCGATGGCCAATCCAGAACCTGAAATCACTCCAGACAAAGCACGTGCGGCTCGCCCAGATGCGATCATCGCAACAGGCCGTTCCGATTATCCAAATCAAGTGAATAACGTTTTAGGCTTCCCATCTATTTTCCGTGGAGCCCTTGATACACGTTCGACTCAAATCAACGAAGAAATGAAATTGGCTGCCGTTCACGCCTTGGCAAAACTTGCCCGCGAGGAAGTTCCAGACCGTGTATCTGCAACTTACGGCGGTAAAACCTTTAAATTCGGTCGTGAGTATTTGATTCCAAAACCGTTCGACACCCGCGTTCTATTGTGGGTGGCGCCGGAAGTGGCGAAAGCTGCAATCAAAACTGGTGTCGCGACAAGAAAGATTGAAGACTGGGATCATTACCGCGAAACCTTGGAAGCCCTTCAAGGTCCGTCAAAAGTTTTCATCCGCTCCGCAATCAATCGCGTTCATCAAAACGCGACTGCGATGGGTGGAGAGCTTCCTCGCATCGTCTTCCCAGAAGGCACAAGCACGAAAGTTCTTAAAGCCCTTTCCACTTTGGTTGAAGAAAAAATCTGCCAACCGATTTTATTGGGTTACCCAGACCGCGTGAAAGAAAAAATCCAGGCTCTGGATATCCCAGCCTTGAATGATGTTCCGGTTATTCATCCGGCGACTTATCCAAAATTCTTTACTTACGTTGAAAAGCTTTACTCTTTAAGACAGCGTAAAGGCATCAACATGCGCGAAGCGGAACGTTTGATGGCGGATCCGAACTATTTCGCGGCGATGATGGTGACTATGGGCGATGCGGATGGTGTTGTGAATGGCGCTTCGGTGAATTATGCCGATGCAGTAAAACCCATTTTGCAAACCGTGGGAGTTTACCAAAACGGTATTCCAGCGGGTTTGAACTTCATCTTGCTTGAAGATAAATTCCTGGTACTTGCCGACACGACTGTGAATTTCAATCCGACGGCCGAGCAGTGCGCACAGATCGCAATGCAAGCTGCAAAAGTGGTGGAGTATTTTGGTATCGAGCCAAAAGTGGCGATGCTTTCATACTCAAACTTCAGCGGCGCTGAGGGCACACCTTGCAAAATGAAGACAGCGGCTCAGATCGTTAAGAAAACTCGCCCTGGCTTGATGGTGGATGGCGATATGCAAGCGGATACGGCCGTGAATCCAGAGATCATGGAGCGCTTATTCCCGTTCTCTGATCTTAAGGGCGGCGCGAATATCTTGATCTTCCCGAATTTGGAATCTTCTAACATTGCTTACAAATTGATCCAGCAAGTGGGCAAAGTGGAAGTGATTGGGCCCTTCTTAACCGGCGTTCGCAGATCGTGCAACGTTTTGCAAAGAACGACGACGGTGGATGGAATCGTGAACTCGGTTGTGTTCACAGCCTTGGAAGCGCAGTTCATCAAGGATGTTTTGAAGTCTCGCGAAGCTAAAAAGCAATAGTGCTAATTAGAAACGAAATTAAATTTCAAAAAGCCCGCCGTAAAAACGCGGGCTTTTTTTTTGCCAAAGCCGGTGACCGATACCTCCACGCCCCTGAACACCGACGAGGCTATGACAGATGCCTGGGATCCCCTCAAAGCCCACAAAACCCTTGGAGATGACCGATACCCCTACCTACTCCGCTGCTCTCCCCGAACATCCGAATGGCAGCGACGCCGCCTCTTCTGGGATCCTACGACCCTGCTGGAAATTTAATATGCCACTCCACAAACGATCCCATTCCAGCCTTCTCCCCAAATCCGAATCGCATACACTAAATTCCGGAACGAAAGGAGCGTTGAGCTATGCCAGCACCCGAAATCATCGAGCTTAAAAAGATACCCACCCAATCAACTCCACCGCAGATTTCAGCGCGCCAAATGAAGTCCGCGACACCTCACAAAGCTCGTGCGGTTAGTCTTAAGCTGCCTCACGAAATCATCATTAAAGACGCATCATTTTCACGACAAATGGCAAAGATTTGTCTTTAAACGCCCGAGTGACGGTGCTAGAATTAAGGTAGACCAAGGGAGGGTTCTTAGATTTGAGTCAACAAGCCCATGTCAAAGTTCATGATAGAGCCATTGTCATCGGGGTCGGTTTAAAAACCGAACCACTCACCGAAATCAAAGAAAATCTGCTGGAATTAGAAGAGCTCGTCACCGCTGCTGGCGGCGAAGTCGTAGGGTCCATCATCCAAGTCCTGCCCACCTGGAATCCCGCAACACTTATTGGATCTGGAAAAGTCGATGAAGTCGCTGAAATGGTTCGCGACAGTCAGGCGACAATTGTGGTCATGGACCATCAGCTTTCTGGCGTCCAACAAAGAAACTTACAACAAATAGTTAAAGTGCGCGTAGTAGATCGCAATCAGTTGATCCTGGATATTTTCGCCCAACGTGCTCAGACCTTTGAGGGAAAACTTCAAGTGGAACTTGCACAGTTGCTGGATCAAATGCCCCGCATGGTCGGCGCCTGGTTGGAATCCTTATCTCGTCAAGGCGGTGGTATCGGAACCAGAGGTCCCGGTGAAACCGCACTAGAGAACGACCGTCGTCGCATCCGCGAACGCGTAGCGATCATTAAAGAAAAACTTGAAGGTGTTCGCCGCAACCGTGCTCAACACAGACAATCTCGTAAACGCCATGAAATTCCCTCTTTTGCCCTTATTGGTTACACCAACTCGGGTAAAAGTTCGCTGCTAAATCGCTTAACCGGCGCGCAAGTCATGACGAAAAATCAGGTGTTTGCGACCTTGGATCCCACAACTCGCAAGATCTTTCTAAATGATGGACCTCCAGCAGTTGTGACCGACACCGTGGGTTTCATCCGCAAACTTCCTACACAGTTGATTGAAGCCTTTAAAGCAACACTTGAAGAATCGGCTGAGGCGGATGTTTTACTTCACGTGGTGGATTTGTCGTCACCAAACATGGAAAGACAAATTGAAGTTGTGGAAGAGTTGATCAAAGAGTTCAACTGGGCTGATAAGAAAATCATCCATGTCTTTAATAAAGTGGATGCGGCTCCGATCGAACGCCAATTCCGCGTGAAACAATACCCACGGGTCTTCGTCAGTGCACTCACAGGCCAGGGCGTGGAACAGCTCAAAAAATTAATGGCGCAAATGGTGAGCGAAATGCAAACCGATGTGCAGTTGTACTTCCCTCGCTCTGAGGAATACAAAATTTTTGATTTGGGCCGTGAAGCACAGATTTCCAGAAAAGAAACTGCGACCGAGGGAACAGTTTGTTATACTCAACTGACACCGTCTCTCATCAATCGCTGGAAAGACTACATCGTAAAATAGCTCCCAGAGGACCTTTGTACCCACAAAGGTCCTGCCTCAGGCAAGGAAACCTCATTTTTTACTTTAGGGTCACTTATTGATTCCGATAGGCTTTGTATATGCAAAAGCTTTCGGTTTATCTACTTATCTTAGCGTTGCTCCTTCATTGCCCCGGTGCCTTCAGCGCGGATACAGCACCTTCCAAAGACACACCTGCATGCATGAACGATGCAAATGAAAACAACCTTAAGCTCTATAAGTCCTTTAAAGACAATGCAGACCCCTTGAAGAAAGCCTTCCTTCAAGAGATGGCCTCGGGTGCTAAGGGCCCAGCCTGCGAACCACCGCCGGGAAGCCCCACTTCTTCAGGAAAACAAACGACTGATCTTAAAAAGATTGCCCACGCAACAAATGCGCAACCAGAAGACACAGGGATTTGGGACCTTGATGACCGCTTGAAAACTCCTGATCAACTTCCCGCTTTGATCAAGCGCGAATGTATCAACGCCTCACTGATGCGCGATCCGGGACAAAAAGGCTACGCCTGCACGGCGAATAAAAAAAGTACGGATCAAGACATTGAGATTTCCTATGGCCAAGTCGGCGGAAAAACTCAGCAATGTATTACGGGCGATATGGTGAGCTATATCCAGTTCGCCGTAAACAGCGCGATCAAATGTCTTTCTCCAGATAATCCCGTTGATGCCCGCGTGATTTATCAAAAATTCAATAACGAAACCGGCTTTAATTATTCCATCGCCTGGAACGGCGGAGCAGGTATCGGTCAGATGACCAATATCGCAGTCGAAGAAATCGCCGAAGGAAATGGCAAAGGCATTTTAGAGGGCGTTGCGAAAAGCAGCAAACACTCCTGCCAGCCTTTTAAAGACATCGCGAAATCAGATCTGGCAAAACGCCCGCGCATCACTCCCAACAACTACTGTGATTTCGTCAGCGCCGGTGATGGCCTCGGACGAAATTTAATGTACGGCATCGCCTATTACCTGCACATGCGTGACGCCGTGATCGAGCCGCAACTCTTTCAAGAAAACAAATCCTTCGCAAAAAACCGCGAAATCGTAAGCGCTCTCACCGCGGTCAGCTATGGAGCAGAGGGAATAAAAAAAGCCCGCGCCCTGGCTGAAAAAGCCGGCCTCTACACGGAAAAAAACAATCCGTGCAAGAAGCAAAAAATCTCAGCTGATAAATGCTACCTTCAGATGGTTCAAAAAAGCAGCGTTTACCTAAAAGCCATTCGTGGAAAAATGGGTGAAACTTACTGCTTGAAAGACGGCATTGAACCCTCCTCCAAAGAATGCACACAGAAAAAAGCCGCCATGACAGATAAGCAACTGGGAGCCAACGAATGTGTAAAACCACTCTAGCCCTTTTCATCGTATTTGCTTCCATCGCCTGGGCCACTCCCCGCACGAGAGCGGATCTGTTGGCTGATCTTAAATCTCGTCGCGAGAAAGCGGCAAAACTTGATTTCAAGGGAGCGGCTGCAGAATTCAACAAAGCGAATGCCGAAGTGAAATCTTCTGCCGACAGTTTTAGAAAAATGAAAAATCCCATTCTTACCGAGGCAGAAGAACAAGTTCTTTTCGTCTCCTATAGCATGGAGCCGGTAAAAACTTTGGCGGGAGCAAGCAAACCCACTGCCCAAGAGTGCGCTCAGGCCAAAAAGAAAATCACCCTAGAAGATAAAGGTACCAAACCCGAAGACTCGAGTTTTTCTCACGAAGCTTCCGAAGCCCTCGCGTGGCTTGAAATCCTTTGTAGATAAGCGTCTCAAAATAGGATTCTGTTTTAAAGCGTTACCGGATCAAAATGATCTCTATGTCGAATGTCAGATATAATGGTCTTACACGCGCACGTCGGTGGGGACTGATACTATGTTCGAAAGCAGCGATTTTTCTCTTAATCAAAATCATTTAGGTAAATACGTAAGTCTCAGCGTGTGGGCCGTCAGTATTACGTTTTGCTTTTACTATCTGGCGATGGATGCCGATTTTAAAAAACTCATGGCCCTGGGAGTGATTTCCCTCGCAGGAATCGGAACCTCCGCCCTTTACACTCTTAAGCGCAATCGCGAAGCCGTGATCATTCAATGCTTGTTGATGTATGCCTCATTGATGATTTTGCTGTCGATGCCCTTTATCAGTAAATACGCGATTTTGACCGTGCTTATCGTGGCTTTAAATCCCGTGATCTTTTTAAATAAAATGAAAGTTGAATTGGTGTTCGGAAATCTGATCGTATCGCTCATGGTGCTGATCATTTTCCAACTGACAAAACCCATCAGCTCCGCTCCGATTTTAGAGCAGCTTCTGGATTTCTTTATGAAGTTCATTATGATTGTTTTTGTCTTTGTGCAGGTCTATGGCATGAGGCTGATGTACGAACGCAGTCAGCCCCGCGACAACGACTAAAAGGTACGGACACACTTTGTCCATGCCATTTGCAGTCGTGTTTTTATTTTTTAAGGTATGGAGAAAGTGTGTCCGTACCTTTTAATCTTTGCGTTTTTCTTTTAAACGTAATTCGCGACGAGCTTTGCCTTCATTGTAGCGGCGTTTGTCGTCTTCCGAGCTTAACTCCAAACCTGGAACTTCGATCGGCTTTCCGTTGGCACCCAAAGCTACGAATGTCGTGTAAGCCGTGGCTGTATGGAATGTCTCCCCCGTTTTTGGATCTTCCGCATCCACCCGCACACCCACTTCCATTGATGTACGAGATGTGAAATTCACACTGGCCTTCAAGTTCACTACCCAACCTTTGTAAACTGGTGCCACAAAGTTGATACGATCAATCGATGCTGTGACCACGTCTTTGTTAGAGTGACGTTGAGCCGCGATCGCTGCTGCAATATCAATCCACGACATGATCGTGCCGCCGAAAACAGAGCCTAAAGCATTCGTATGTGAGGGAAGCACTAATTGAGTCATAACAACTTGGGAAACAGAGACGGGCTTAGAGGATTTAGCCATAGAACAGAGCCTTTCACAGACAGGAAGACGCCTTTTACATTCCAATAAAAAACAAAAGGCACAGCATATAATGCCGTGCCTTCTATACTAAACTCTTATCAAGTTCAGTCAACGCTTTGGGCGTCTATATTAGATGCCACCCATACCGATGTCGGAATTACCATTACGGTTCATGCCGCCACCTGGAAGAGTCGTAGCACCCGCTACAGTCGCAGATCCAGCTGGGATCGTTTGCGTTTGGTTGTTGTTGTAAGTTTGAGCAGTTGTTGCGCTTTGGTTGTTGTTCTCAGCGCGGATTTCACTCTCAACAAAACCAAGATGAGGAAGGCACCACACGATCAATTGTGCACGAGACTTCACATTCATCTTTTTGTAGATGTTTGTAAGGTGAAATTTTACTGTTTTTTCAGTTACAAAAAGCTGGTTCGCAACTTCCTTGTTGGACAAGCCTTTAGACACAAGTTCAGCAACTTCTGCCTCTCTATTTGAAAGACCTTTTTGAATCAGGACATCTCTGAGCATCCTTGCTCCCTCCCGCTAATTGTTTTTTATTTTTCTATCTAAACCGTTTGCACTACCCAGGACTCATGTCCAAAAGCAGCACGACCACCTGTAATAAAGTCTGACATAAATTCTAAGTTTCGCAATAGCTTTGGACTCTAGTTTTAAAAAACTAGACCGATAATAAGGGAGATTTTACACAAAAAAGCCCTTAGGAGATATTATGTTTCCCAATACGACCAAGTTTTTGATCGTTGACGACTTCTCAACTATGCGAAAAATCATTAAAAAAGTTCTAAACGAGCTTGGCTACACCAACGTCGAGGAAGCTGACGACGGAAAAACAGCCCTTCCGATGATTTCTGCTGCCCATGATGCGGGTAAGCCATATGAGTTTATTATCTCCGACTGGAATATGCCTGGAATGCAAGGCATCGACCTTTTGAAGGCCTGCAAGGCAGACCCTCGCTTTAAGGCGACTCCATTTATGCTAGTAACTGCCGAATCCGAACAAAAACACATCCTCGAAGCTGCAAAAGCCGGCGTTTCTGACTACGTGGTCAAACCGTTCAACTCCCAGACTCTTAAAGGGAAAATGGAACGCGTTTGGGCTAAACACTCTGGCACTAAAGCAGCTTAATCAAGGCATTGAGGAGAATTTAATATGTCTGCAGCACCGAAAGTGGATGCTATAAATCCGCTCTTTGACAAACGTCTAATCAATGCCTTTGTTGATGGAGTTATTAAAACTCTTAAAACGATCGCGCAAACTGATGCTTCACCAGGTAAACCATTTATCGAGCCTTCTTTCGTTTTGAAGGGCGAGATCGCGGGTATGGTGGGCATGGTCGCTCCCCCACTTAAAGGGACTCTTTTGATTTCTTACGGCAAGGATTCCATCTTCCATATTCTTGAGAATATGCTGGGTGAGAAGCACACAGAGATCAACCAAGAGGTTCAAGACGCCGTTGGTGAAATGACCAACATGATTTACGGGTCCGCTAAAACAACTCTGAATCAAATGGGCTACAACTTCGAAATGGCGATTCCGACTGTTATCTCTGGTAAATTTAATATCACTCAGGCAGATAAGGGTGCGACTTTGGTTATCCCTTTTAATCTACCTAACAACTCTACGTTTTACGTGGAGATCACGGTGCAATAATGGCTGATAGCCCAGGAAAGACTGTTGATGTGATTGTAGGAAGCCCGACGCCGGGTTTTCTCGAAACCATCAAAACGGTCTTAAAGGGCTATTACCCGTATATCCTGCAAGAGTTTAAAAGCGTCGACGAAATCATCGACGCCTCTTCCAACGCCGAATTCAAGCCTATTCTAGCTCTCATCGATGGTGCCGGCGGAACGAATACCACCAACGAGTGGGTTCAAACCACCAAGATGAATTATCCTGACTGCCATCTGATTGTTCTCCACTCCTCCGCTCCCCTGGATTTCAATATCGTGAAAAAAAATGGCGCTGACGAAGTCATGCACGTCAATTTTGACCGTGAGTTTATCTCCGACATGGTTTTGCAACTGGCACCGATTGAGCTTGAGGGCGAAAACATCCCGATCACAGCTTTAATGCCTGTGGATTTGCGCGATATGGAAGCGAACATCAATTTAAACTTCGATGTCTATGCTCACTTGCCAGCGAATCATCGGTCTGTGGTTTTACGTCGCAGTGGTGATGTGATCGAAGATCGTCACGTGGAAAAGTTTAAAAACATGCGTCAGCAGATGTATGTTAAGAAAACTCAGATGAAGCAATTCTTTGAATTTGCACGAACCATCATGAGCATGCGCAATCTCCCTTTCCCGATCTCGATGACGGAAAAATTCCATCGTTCTAAAAAGAATATCTATGAATTTATGCAGCAGTTCCTTAACGCCGCCTCGGGAGATTACTCCATGGGGAAAGCGATTTTGGATAAGTGCAAAACGATCATCTCGGAACTGGAGTTGAATAAAACTCTTTCCCAGTCCGAGCTTTACGACGAAGTTTGCCGCTATACCGGTAACACACGCTCGTATTATCATGATTGTCTGTGTGTTTCGGCTTACGCCGCTTACTTTGCCCAGCTGTTAGAATGGCCCGAAGACAAACGGGAATCCGCCGCCATCTCAGGTCTATTGCACAACATCGGACTTTCTCAAGCCAATTTCGCAGCCACGGAAATCGATATTACAAAACTATCTCCGGAGCTCGCTCACGATTATAAGTACTATCCAGAGCGCTCTGTGAATATGGTGAAAGCTAAGAAAGTTCCCATCAATCAGGACATCCAGGACGGCATCATGCAACACCGTGAGAACCTTCGTGGAACAGGCTTCCCAAAAGGCCTTCCTGGGGATGACATTTCTGCTTTCGGTAAGCTTTTATTTATCGCATATTCCTTCCATGAAGCAACGGCACTAAGAGACGGCATCGCCGCCGCAGCTCCGCAAGTCGCGATGGCCGCTTTAAAAGAAGACGCGATCAGCGGCAAGGCGTTGATCGATCTCGTGATGATCAGCACCATTGCTAAGAAATTTAAGCCTTAACAAATAAAGACATCCGAACGGCCCGAAAACCGACAAGCACCTTTTTCAAGGATTTTTTTTCGCTAAGGAAAAAGATGCTTCGCTGTGACTTTGTAAAAGTCTTTGGGCTGTTCATTCGGAATTCCTTGGGCCACATCCAAATGGTCATGCTCAACATTCATGATTTTCATATTCGAGGGGTACATCGCCCCGGCCATGGTGTAATAGACATTTACAAATTGAAAGTTTCCATCAGAACTTTTACCCACAAAAACAAAGATGTTCTTAAAAGAAGTTTTTTCCGCCAGATAAAAAATCGGGGAAACGATTTTGGTCGATGACACATCTTCAAGTTTCTTCAAAAGATCTTCCCAGCCATTCACCATTGGCTTCACCGCCCAGGGAAAGGCGTTATCTCCGGAGGCACTTAAAACTTCCACGCCCACAAAGTTGATTTTCGAAAAATCCGCCTGGGAAGCCGGTTGTGCCCACGCCGCACCTACAAACAACAATGATAAAATTAATGCTGCGATTTTCACTTTACTCCCCTTCATCTTCCATATCGAAGTCCAACTGCACATCCTCCATTCCGCCCACAGCCAAAAGATCACGCAGGTTCGCTTTGCCTTCTTGCCAGTGGATTTCATTTAAAATGGCGGCTGCATAATGCAAGCCCTCATAGCTATAGGATAAAATCAAGAATGTGCCTAAGATCCAACGAATCCCGGCCCGGGTGCTGCGCGGTTGAAACTGCACCACGCGAGTTTCAGCCACCCAGTCAGATAAATGCGTGCGATCGTATCTGAAAAAGGCCAAGGAAAAAATCGCCCAGGAAAAAAAGAAACTTAAACGACTGGTTAAAGGACGAAGCAGGCATTGCGTATAATCCAGTTCGCTCTGCGGGTCTTGAGCTGGCACCACTTTAAGTCCCATGATCCATTTCCCAGGTGTTGCAGAAATCAATATCAAAGAAGCGGCTTCATACAAAGCAGGAATCAAAAACAGCATCAACAGCTGAAACAGGCTGAACTCAACTTCGGCCTCGGTAAACCAGGCCGCATAAAAAGCGCTGTAAAAAGGCGCATAGCATATCGCAAGAAACACCTGATCGATCGTAACGGCCACAAGCCTTTTCCAAGTGCTAGGCACATAAATATCGGCAGTGTTAAGAGTTTCTTTGTTCGTCATTTAAATTCCTTAATTTGCTTTCTTAAGAAAGCTTTCCAGCCACGAAAGCGCCTGTTTGCGATCCTTCAAAGTTTTTTCCAGCTGCAGGCAATACGCTTCCTGCAGACACTGGCCAATCGCAGGCCCTTGAAGTTTTCCCTTAAGATCTTCGCCTGTCAAAAAAGGCTTTGGCAATTCATCGCCAAAACTGCGGGCTTCATTTAAAAGGCTCAAAATAGCCTCTTCATGATGCCCCTCTTTCATTAAAACTCCCAAAGCCCATGCTTTTCCGGGTTTTTGCATCTGTTGCAGTTGCAAGCCCAATCGCAAAGCTAAAAACTCTTGCGGCTTTTGCCAAAGCTCCCAAGCGTCTTCAATCCCGCGGCGTTCTTTGGTGGAAAGACGCAAAAGCTCGATGCTCTTTTCTAAATCAGAGTGGCTTGCAGAGCGCAGAAATAAACTTAGATTTTGCCAGATCTCACAACCCGGGTACGCAGTCCAATTCACGTCGGGAGCTTTCCAAGGAAAAAGTTCCCTTTGTAGACCCGTGTCTTGCATTACTCTTAAACCCAGAGGCACATTTTTAGATTTTAAAAGCTTGCCCATTTCGTCGCGCAGACGTTCACCACTGACCGTTTTCACAGCCGATGCCATTTCGGTCATGGCAGATAAAGTCCCAGGCTCCACTGCGAAATCCAATTGCGCCGCAAAACGAGCCCCACGCAGCAAGCGCAGGTGGTCTTCCTGAAAACGTTTTTTCGCTTCACCAACGGTGCGCAGGATTTGTTTTTTTAAATCCTCTTGGCCTTGAACGAAATCCAGAACCTGATGGTTTTGCATGTCGTAAAATAACGCATTCACAGTGAAATCCCGGCGTTCAGCATCTTCTTCCGGAGTAGAAAATTCGACGTGATCAGGTCGACGGCCATCTTTATAGCTGCCATCATTACGAAAGGTCGCAACCTCGATATCGGCGCCACCTAATACCACCCGCATGACCCCGAAACTTTTACCCACATTGATGGTCTTTTCGAACAACTCCTCGATTTTATCGGGAGTCGCATCCGTCGCTATATCCAAATCATTCGCTTTAAGCCCCAAGAGAGCGTCTCGCACACAACCGCCTGCCAAAAAGGCCTTGTAGCCTTCTTGCGCCAGTTTGTGGTAGATTGCCTCCACCGCAGGCCAATGGGGATGAGATTGCAAAATCGTGCGAACTTGATCCATGCCTTTAAGTGTACGGAAAAAACTGTTGAAAGAAAGAAATTGTTCGCGTGACGCCTCAGGAGATAAAACCTCTCTTAGATCCATTTTTAGCTGAACTGGGAGTTTCCCATTTTGGCTGGGCGCCTTTGCAGAATCCCTTAAGTTTTGATTTCTATCGCAGTTGGATCGAAGAAGGCTTGCATGGGGAGATGAAATATCTGGCCGAGCACGCCCCGATCAAAGAAAATCCCAAAAGCAAATGGGGCCGCGCCGAAAGCGCCTTGGTTTTCGCCATGCCCTACTTTCCACATCCGGAAAAACTCGAGAATTTCCCCCTTAAATCCGCACGCGTCAGTCTTTATGCCCAAGGGATGGATTATCACTTTTGGTTCAAACAACGTATGCAAAAGCTTTGCGAAGAACTGACAAAACTTTTCCCGGAAGAGGAATTCCTCGCATTCACTGACAGCTCCCCGCTGTTAGAGCGTGATTTGGCAAAAAAAGCGGCACTCGGCTGGGTGGGAAAAAACACCTGCGTGATCAATCCGAAAAAAGGCAGTTTGTTTTTCATCGGTGAAATCGTCACGTCATTGAAAATTACAACAGAGATAGAACCTTTACCGGATTTCTGTGGCACCTGCACGCGCTGCCTAGATATCTGTCCCACGGGAGCTTTGATTGAGCCCAAGAAAATGGACGCTCGCAAATGCATTTCCTATCTGACGATTGAATCTCGCCAGGTGCCTGAGGAATCATTGCGCGAAAAAATCGGCGATTGGTTTTTCGGTTGCGATCTTTGCCAGACGGTTTGCCCCTGGAATCAAAAAGTTTTCAAAGGTCAGCTTTCCATCGAAAAAAGCCTGACATTGGACACAGAATCGGCCGAGTCTTTACAAAAAGAATTAAGTTACATTCTGACAGCCTCAGGAAAAAAGCTAACCAAAGATTTCTTTGGAACGCCTCTCGCCCGCGCGGGTTCCTTTGGACTAAAGCGCAATGCCATGATCGTGGCGGCAAATCGCAAAATAAAAGGGCTTCAACCAGAAATTGAAGCCTTAAATGATCATGAAAAATTAGGTGAATTGGCCCAATGGGCTTTGGGGAAGTTAGAAACATAGTCTCTGATTTAATTTGCACCACCGATGCCTTAAGAACCCCGTAAGCGAAATTAAAGCCCCAGTTTCTTTAAAAGATCATCGATCTCGTTCTGTTTAAGCTTCTGTTTGCCGACTTCGTCTTCAGCAGCTTTACCCGTCCCGACACTCATCGAAACATCATCAGAAAATTTACCCGAAACCCAGCGCAAGCGATCGATGAATGCTTGTGGAATGCTATTTTTCAGCGCGGAGAGAGGTTCTTCAATGCGATCTAGCAGCGTGCTGAGCGTTTCCGATCCATCCAGTAAAGTGGCGACGCACACATCGAACAATTGCTCATTGTCTTTGATTTGCGAAGCCTTATAGCCCACAGCCTTGCACAACGCCGTATAGTCAGAAATCAAATGAACGGCATGATCTGAGGAGGCTGACAGGGCTAAACTCTTTGCGCCCCCCATGATGCGGTCCACACCGTTTCCATAATCTGCCAACTTTTGCACTTGCGAGAAATCGCCTTCAATACCTTCGAGAAGATCTATCAAATCCTCAATCAAGGTCTTTGACTCGTTCACAAAATCTTTTACAATTTCTTTATCTATAGACATCGTTTTAACGATAGCAATCGGAAGGTTTGGAAGCAATGGATTATGTCTCAATTCGCGTGAGCACACTTCGGGGAGACCAAAAGATTGATTTCAATGCCTACATCAAAATCAATGAAAAGATGATCCTCTACCTACGTCGTGGCGACAGCTTCGAAGGGGACCGTCTGAAACGTCTGAAAGAAAAGCAGCTTCGCAAAATGTACATCCTGACTGGCGAGGAACAGCTTTATCGTGGTTATCTGGATCGCAATTTGGAAATGGCTTACGACAACTCCTCTGGCAAAGACCTGCAAACTCGCTGTGAAGTTATTCAAGGTGCCCAGCAATCAAACTGCGAAGAGGTTTTTGAAAATCCAGAAAACGTGGAAACTTACAATTACGCCAAAGAAGCTGCCGGCAAGTACGTGAGCTTCGTTATGTCGAATCAGCAATCCGTTTCTTCGATTATGCATTTGGAAAACACGGATAAAAACTTGGCCCATCACGGAGTGACGGTTTCAACATTAGCGATTGCCCTCGCGCAAAAATTGGGTGTGAACGATCTTAAGAAAACTCAGTTACTGACTTTGGGAGCTTTGCTGCACGATTACGGTCACTTCTTATCAGGCATGAACGTGAATCAAAAACTCTCCGCGATGAATCCTGCCGACAAGCTTTTATGGTGGAAACATCCCTCTGAAGGCGCCACGAAGGTTCGCGACAAAAAACACTTTGATCAATCTGTCATCAACATCATCGCTCAACACGAAGAGCTGATCGACGGTTCGGGTCCGTTGGGCATGCGCGAAAAAGATATCGATCCTTTGGCTGTGATTGTGTGCTCTGCCAATGCAATTGATCGTTTGATTACGTTCGAAGGTGTTCCGAAAACGGAAGCCGCTAAGAAACTGATGCTTGAGCGCGTGGGACAACATCCCCTGCAACACATTCAGCTTTTAAGTGATATTATGAAGGGCATCTAAGCTGACCACCCGTCACAAGCGTAAAAAATCATACCCATCCACTCCGGATGGGAGTATTTGTGAAGCATGCCTAAATCTCCCGTCGGCTTTCAGCTTCACAAACTGATCGAAAAATTACAGTACAAAGAATCATTGCGAATCGTGCCATTTTTAGTGGCAAGTTTAGTCGCGGCCTTCATTTCCATTCTTTATACCAAAATATTTTTCGCCACCGAGGAGTTTTCTCTCCGTATTTTGCATGAAACTCACTGGGCGATTTCATTGATCGTGACTCTCGTCACAGTTTTTTTAAGCTGGTTCCTACCCTATCGCTTTGCACCCCATGCCAGCGGCAGCGGTATTCCACAGATGCTGATTGCCAATGAACTTGATCCGGCAAGCGATAGCAAACTGATCCGCTCGCTCATTGGCGTGCGGGTTATTTGCATGAAAATCATTGCGAGCATCGTCTGCGTCTTAGGCGGAGGCGCCGTGGGACAAGAGGGTCCCACTTTGCAAATCGTGTCGGGTATTTTCTATCGCCTGGGTGAAAAGTCCACGCGCTGGATTCAGCAAGCTTCCACCAGGACATTTATTTTGGCTGGTGGAGCGTCGGGCCTGGCCGCAGCCTTCAATACTCCCCTGGGAGGTATTGCCTATGCTCTGGAAGAACTCAGCAAAGACTATTTCAATAACTTTAAAACCTATGTTTTATGGTCTGTGATGGCCACGGGTCTTCTGGTGCAGACAGTGCTGGGGGGATATCTTTACTTTGGATTTCCGTCGATTCAATCTGTGGGCGTACAGAGTTATTTTTCCATTATTGGGCTTGCCGCGATCACAGGAATTTTGGGTGCGGTTTTGGGGAAAGTACTTTTCCGCATCAATCAAGAGCGTAAGAAAATAAAAAACTTCAAAAAACTCATCGCCGTGAACCTAGTAACGGGCTTGTTGTTTTGGTTGGCCATTTATTTCTGGAATGAACACGGCGTGGGTGGCGGAAAAGTCATCATCACCAACCTGTTATTCAAAGAGGAATGGGCGACAGCCTCTGATGTGGGAGTGCGTATTATCGGGCCCATCCTGATGTCGATCGCAGGAGTTGCGGGTGGACTGTTCGCCCCGACCCTGGCCATTGGCGCCACCGTGGGATCTTTGTTTTCTGAGCTGGTCTGGACTCACAATCATCATTTGCTGATTTTGTGTGGGATGATTGGATTTCTTACAGGCTTTATGAAGACGCCGTTTACCGCGTTCATCCTTATATTCGAGATGACGGACCGTCACTCCTCCCTCTTCCCGATGATGTTAAGTGCAGCAGTTGCAGCGGGCGTATCCCATATGATAAGTCATCATTCATTCTATGACTTGGTGAAAGAGGACTTCTTCCACAAAAAAGACATAGACCATCCCGCAAACTAGAGGTCGACCGTGGACGAATCACGCTTAGTAAATTTAGAAATTAAAATTTCTCACCAAGACCAGGTGATCGAAGAGCTTCATCAAGTCGTTTACGAACAACAAAAAGCCATCGAAAAACTCGAAGTCCTACTCAACGGACTCACCAGCCGCCTCAAAGAAGCCCTCGAAGCCGAAGGCTCCGAAATCCGCGGCAACGAAAAACCACCCCATTATTAGAAATTTACGTTGAGGTCTTCCCGTTCGGAGTCCACGACAACGAAGCCAGGAATTTTAGCGCCGAGAAGGTTTTATCAAGGCGCAAAGAGGAAGGCGTACACCGTACGCCGACGATGCAGCAACGCAGAGAAAACCTTCTCCGCGCTAAAATTAACTGCTTTTTGCTTGTTTGAAGCGTGTCTTTAGGTTGATCGCTGTTAGACGAAGCTCTTCTTCCAAAACAACATCAAACAATTTTTGCGCAGAGATTTTGTACAAGCCCGCCAATTTCCACAAAATAGAAATCGGTGGAGAAGAAACACCACGTTCCCAGTTAGAAACGAACTGTGCAGTTTCATAGCCTAGAACAGATGAAACTTCTTTTTGTGACAAGCCTGATTTCAAACGACACTCTTTAAGGAAAGCCGCCAATTTCGATTCTTGTGTAGCCATTTAATTAAATCCTCCAAATACGTACCTGAGTCCAAACGGGACGCTACCAGCGACGCAAAACAAAGACAAGCATCGATTGAAAAAAAATTAATCATGCATGCATGATCAAATTGGACGCGAGAAGAACTTCGATTTTTTTTCGCCACTGATCTTGTGTACACGGCGATGACAACTTCTCCAGAAGTGCCATTTCTAAAAGTTGTTCCTCTGTGTACTCACGATCACCCATGAGTAAATCCAAGAGTGCGGCCTCATAAATATCTATTTTCGTCTCAACTATTTTAACCAATTCTTGATTGTATACAAATGTATAAAGTCCCGAAGAGCGCTGAATCAGCTCATTATCGTGAGATAAATTCAAAGTCTGCAAACTCGGATTAACAACCAATTGTTTAGATGAGCCATTGGCGACCTCAAATGGTTGAATCTCAAGCCACGCGTGAATCCACTCCCACTGAACTAGCTCAATCAGTGTTTGTTTATTCAAATATTTCTGACGAATAAAACCGCTAAAGTAACGCCAATGATCTTGAAGCAACCAACTGCTCCACTCCATCTCTTTTAAATATTCAGCGCAAAGCTTTGAACTCATGACTCCGAGTTGATGGTGAGTCTTAGGAAAAATCCGCGTGAATGTTTTTAAAACTTCTTCTTCAAAATTAAATTTGGATTCAGCAACCACACGGGAGGGAGTCAGCCATTGAAGTGTCCTCTGCAATTCCTCATCGTAGATCCCGCGCACCGAGGAAGGAATAAACGTCGAATGCGTTTGCAGAATAATCTCGCGCTCTGCTTTTATGTTCAGCAGTTGCTGCTGGCGAAGGGCCCCGACTCCAACGACATCCAGATCGCGCACGATAATTTGCGCGGACTCGGGCAAAATTCCATTCCAGGGAAACGACAATATATTGAGGTCATTTGATTTCGACATTGCTAATTAGTGTAGGATTCTATGGGTTTGCGGGCAAGATCTGCCCATCACTTGTGCATGACTATGTCAGTCAAACGAAGGAGTCCTTTTATTGTTGACCCGCTTTTTCACCCATGGAACAAGGGTGCCATGAGAGTTTTAATTTTCGTCCTCACAGCTATGATGTCTGCTGTTGCCTTCGGTGCGCAACAAGTTGGCGGCGTTGTATCTATTGAAGGCGGAAGCATGTATTTGAAGTCAGAAGACCCTTGTCACCGCTACCTGATCGCTTCTAATAATGAAACGGCCTTGAATGCATTGGTGAAACTCGCGGCGGGTGACTTCATCACAGCAACGGGTTTGAAAAATCCAGGCAACTGCACGGTTTCAATTGATTCCGTGGAGTACGTTGGACTTCGCCGCATGCTGGGCAATTGGTACTCTCGCGATGCGGTTATCAATGTTCAAGACTTTAACTCCATGAAGTACTACCCGGCTCAAACTGTCGTTACCAAAGGTGACCGCGTGTACACTTCCGTATCGGCAAGCCCGGTGGAGTACAACTACAGCTTAATTCCAGGCTCTGGCAAAGAATGGGTGATGTTCCTGTCTGACTCAAAAAGCACGACATTTGGAACGATCCAATTCAACCGCGGATCTGCAGTGATGAAGATCTACAGTTCAGAGACTGGTGAATTGAACAAAACACTTCTTCTTTACAGAATGACACCCGGACAAAATTAATGAGTTGGTTACATCCCACAGACAAGCATCTTCTTTTCACAAAAAATGACAAAGAGGATCCTCGCCTTGGGGAATGCGTACAGCTCCTGCCAAAGGGCGAACCTTCTTTAGATTCACACGAGTTCGATTTTGCGCTGTTGGGATATCCCGATGACGAAGGCATTGCTTTAAACGGTGGCCGCGTAGGCGCGCAAAACGCTCCCAAAGAAATCCGTACTTATCTTTATAAAATGACTCCCCACCTGGCTTCGACGAAGCTTCCAAAAATTTTGGATCTGGGCGATTTAGTGAACCGGGAAAAACCTATCGAAGAACGTCACGCTAAGGGCCGCGAACTCATAAGCCAATTAGTTAAGATGAATAAGCGCTGGATTTCTTTCGGTGGAGGCCATGATTATGGTTACTGCGATAGCACCGCTTTCGTGGAAAACCATAAGGGCAATGCCGTGGTGATCAACTTTGATGCTCACATGGATGTTCGCCCCACTGACAAAGGCCTGAATTCAGGGACTCCTTTTCATCGTCTGCTTCAAGAATTTTCTGGGCAAGTGGATTTCGCCGAAGTCGGCATTCAAAACCAATGCAACAGCCAAGCACACATCGCTTGGGCTCGCAGCAAAGGGGCTGAGATCATCACACTGGATCAAGTGAATGAAAATGGCCTTTTGAATTCTTTGAAGGACTATTTGCGCGGCAAAGAAGGCAAAAAAGTTTTCTTAAGTGTGGATATCGATGCCTTTACTTCCAATGAAGCTCCCGGTTGTTCTCAGTCTTGGACGACGGGTTTATTCACCAAGGATTTCCTGGAAGCCCTTCAATGGATGATGAAAAATCACGATATTCGCGGTATGGGAATTTACGAAGTCTCCCCGCCTTTGGATTCTGATAAGCGCACTTGCAAATTAGCGGCGTTGATCTCTCATAATTTTATCTTTGGTCTTTTAAATAAAGGTTAGCTTTATGAACCGCGGTTTTGGCAGCGACAATCATGCGGGTGTCCACCCCAGGATTTTAGAATCATTGGCGAAGGCCAATGTCGAACACGCGCCCTCTTATGGAACTGACGAATGGACTGAACAAGCTATCAGTGCTTTTCGATCGCACTTTGGTGAACAATCCCAGGTCTTTTTCGTTTTCAACGGCACGGCGGCCAACGTCACAGCTTTGCGTGCGATAACTCGCCCGTGGCAGAGTGTTCTTTGCGCGGACGTTTCTCATATTAATATGGATGAGTGTGGTGCCCCCGAACAAATGGGTGGCTTCAAACTGCAAACAGTTCCAACGGTTGATGGCAAACTTTCTGTTGAAGCATTAGAGCATCAATTCATCCGCCGCGGGGATCAGCATTTTTCTCAAGCGGCAGTTTTAAGTATCACTCAGCCGACGGAACTTGGGACTGTCTATACGCTGGAAGAACTGCGTTCTTTGATTGCATGGGCTCGCGAACGTAAATTATTCGTTCACATCGATGGGGCTCGCTTAAGCAATGCCGCGGTTTCCTTGGGACTTAGCTTTAAAGAATTCACGACAGACTTGGGCGTTGATGTGGTCAGCTTTGGCGGCACAAAAAATGGTCTGATGATGGGCGAAGCTGTGATTTTTTTGAACAAAGCTTTGGCGCAGGATTTTAAATATGTGCGCAAACAAAGCAGTCAGCTTCCTTCCAAATCTCGCTTTATCGCCTGCCAGTTTATCGAGTATTTTAAAAACGATTTATGGAAAGACATAGCCGGGAATTCATTGGCGCGCGCTCAAGAACTTTACGAGGCGATCCAGAATGTTCCGGGTGTGGGTGTTCGTGCGAAACCCACCAGCAACGCGGTCTTTGCCACGATTCCTTCCGCGTGGGTGAAACCCTTGCGCGAGAAATTTTTCTTTTATGTCTGGGACGAAAAGACTTTTGAGTGCCGCTGGATGACTTCCTGGGACACACAAAGTTCTGACGTTCAAAATTTTACCACTGCTATTAAGGAGCTTTCACGATGAAATACCCTCCGGTTCATTATCATGATTATTTAGGTATCGATAAAATTCTGGGCGCCCAACATCCAAAAAGTGTGGAGTACGGGAAACCTGCACACGATGAATTGTTATTCATCATCGTCCACCAGGCTTACGAGCTTTGGTTTAAACAAATTCTTTTTGAATTGGATTCCGTTCTTGCGACTTTCCAAAAACCGACCGTGGCCGAGGAAGAAATGGGCCAAGCCACTTCCCGCTTGGAAAGAATTGTTGCGATTCAAAAATTGATCATGGGTCAGATTGATGTTTTGGAAACCATGACTCCCCTGGATTTCCTGGATTTCCGTGACATGCTTTATCCGGCTTCGGGCTTTCAAAGTTTCCAGTGGCGTTTGATTGAAACGAAATTAGGACTTCGCATTGGGGATCGCTTGGCTTACAACCAGGCTCCTTTCTGGAAATCTTTAAGCGAAGATCAGCAAAAAGAAATGCTGGAAGTCTTAGACAAGCCTTCTTTGTTTGATTCGTTGGAAAAGTGGCTTGAGCGCACGCCGTTCCTGCAAGGTGAAAACTTTAATTTCTGGGATACTTATAAGCAGGCCGTGAACAAGATGTTTAAAGAAGACATCGCCACAGTTCAGGCCAATGCTCGCATCCCTGATGATGAAAAAAAGAAGACCGTCGAGGGCTTGGAAAAATCATTACAAAGCTTTGATGCTTTGTTTGATGAAGAGGCTTTCGATAAACTGCGCGCTGAGGGGCAATTCCGTTTGTCCTATAAAGCGATGCACGCGGCCTTGTTGATTCAGCTTTACCGCGATCAACCGATCCTGCAGACGCCATTTAGAATCATTCGTGCCCTTTTGGACATCGATGAGAACATGACGAACTGGCGCTACCGCCATGCGATGATGGCGATGCGCATGCTTGGTAATAAAATCGGTACTGGCGGTTCTTCAGGACACCAATATCTGGCTGCCGCGACTGCTAAACACAAGATTTTCAGCGATTTCTTTAACTTAACGACATTTTTTATCCCAAGAAGTCAGGTTCCGGCCTTGCCAAAATCAATTTCGGACCGAATGTCGTTTCACTACACTTAATTAAGGAGCTTATTTATGGCAAAACAAGTTCAAGCCTTTAATGCAGAAATTAAACAGCTTTTGGATATCGTGATCCACTCTCTTTACTCCCATAAAGAGATTTTTATTCGTGAGTTGGTCTCCAATGCTTCAGATGCGATTGATAAACTCAAATTCCAATCTTTAACGCATCAAAGTTTATTGCCAGCGGATTGGTCTCCCGAGATCCGTTTGGAAGGTAATAAAGATCAAGGCACTTTAAAAATTATCGATAACGGCATCGGCATGGACCAGGAAGAAGTGGTTCAATTTATCGGAACGATCGCGCGCTCAGGTGCTAAAGCCTTCATGCAAATGAATGAAGAAATGCGCAACAAGCCTGAATTGATCGGTCAATTCGGTGTGGGCTTTTACTCAGCGTTCATGGTGGCTGATAAAGTCACTTTGCATACACAAAAAGCTGGTACTAATGAAGGCGTGGCTTGGGAATCCACGGGTGATGGTACTTACTCTATCGATTCAGTTCCTCGCCCCGGGGGCACGGGGACGACGATTACTTTGCACTTGAAAAAGTTTGCAGAGGAAGAGGAAGTTCAAGACTTCACTGACGCTTGGGTTTTGAAATCTTTGATTAAAAAATACTCTGACTTTGTCGCGCATCCTATCAAGATGAAAAACGACAAAGGCGAAGACGAGACTTTGAATTCGCAAAAAGCGATCTGGTTAAAATCTCCGTCTGAAGTGACGAAAGAAGACCACAAGGAATTCTATCAGCACTTGTCCCATGATTTTAACGAACCATTGAAAACGATCCACTACCGTGCCGAAGGCACGATGGAATTCAACGCGTTGATGTACATCCCGGGCAAACGCCCCTGGAACTTCAACAACCGCGAGATGGAGTATGGTCTAAGCCTATACATCAAGCGCGTGTTCATCATGGCTGATTGCAAAGAATTGCTTCCTCAGTACCTGCGCTTTGTGAAGGGCTTGGTGGATAGTTCTGATCTATCCCTGAACGTTTCCCGCGAAATCTTGCAACAGGACCGTCAGGTTTCAGCAATTCGCAAAAACGTGACGAACAAAATCTTGAGCGGCTTGAAAGATTTGCTGAACAAAGAGCGCACAGAATACGAAAACTTCTGGACTGAATTCGGTTCGACTTTCAAAGAAGGTTTACCGGTTGATCCAACAAACAAAGAAAAAATCCAGGAGCTTTGCCTGTTCCACTCCACTGCGTCTGATAAAATGACGACTTTGGATGAGTACGTGGCGCGCATGAAGCCTGAGCAAAAAGATGTGTACTACATCACAGGTGATTCTTTGTCTCAGGTGACGAACTCTCCTTACTTGGAAAAACTTAAAGAAAAAGGCTTCGAAGTTCTTTTGATGGTGGATCCTGTGGATGAGTGGGTTGTAAACGCGATCAGCACGTTCAAAGACAAGAAACTTCAGTCCATCACGGCTGAGGGCTTGAACTTGGATACTGAAGAAGAAAAGAAACAAAAAGAAGAGGAATTGAAAGCCGCAGCTGCGACTTTGCAACCTTTGATGGACACAATGAAAAAGACTTTGGAAAACCAAGTTAAAGACGTTGTGTTGTCTGAGCGCTTAACGAACACGCCGGTGTGCTTGGTTTCTTCCGCGCATGATCCTTCGGCGCACATGCAAAAACTGATGGCGCAAATGGGTCAAGAATACAATCAGCCGGTGAAGCGCGTGATGGAAATCAACGCGAAACATCCGCTGTTTGAAAAGATGCTAAAAGCTTCGCCAGAACAACAAGCGAAGTGGTCTGAAATCTTGTTTGCGCAGGCATTGTTAAACGAAGGTTCCTCGATTCCAGATCCCGTGAAGTTCTCTCAGCAGGTTGCTGAGTTGATGATTTCTGCGGTTCACTAGAATTGATCAAGTAAGTCCGTACCTTAAGTGGGTACGGACTTACCTGTACTGAATTGAAAAAAAGCCCATGGCTATCAACCAGGGCTTTTTCTTTTTTCGCGTCCAATCTTGTAACTTCCACCTCCGCTTCGGTAACTGGCTGCGTCGGTGGGAATAAATTCTGCGAGGTCATTACTAATTCACCATTTTCACTGCCGCTGCGGTTGCTGGGTGCGTCGAATGGCTTCATGTCATAACTTTATCGCAGATTCGGTGAACAGATTTGAGGATGTATCTGATAGATCATTTCGATGGGCCAGAGTCATCTCGGTGCCTGGCTGCTTCGGTCCGGCAACAGATCCAGGGACCATTGCGATCCTGCCAGATTCACTGACGCTCCGGTTGCTGCGTGCGTCGGTCCGAACGGTGCATTCGGACGGAGTAAAACTCAAGCGTCTTACCCCGCCCCGCAAACTAGATGTAAGCGCTCAATTCTTTGCTCATGAAACGTTTGCGCATTTTTATTGTGCTGTTTGTTTCAAGCTTGCCAAGGCGGCGGGCGATCAAATCGTTTTTGGATGCTTTCTTCGTCAAAACTTCAGTGGATGCAAACAACTCAACGCCGCTTTCCAAAGTTTCATATAATTCGAAAACGTCACATGCGTTCAAGTATTCAGTTTGTACGGCTTGGCCGTCGAAGTTTGCGTAAGTGTATTGGCTGTATTCTTTAGCGTCTTTTTCAGCGGCTTTAACGGCTGCGTTTGCGTTCGCTGCTTGGAACAGTACTACGCGTTCTTCAAGCAATTCTGCGAAAGGAGCTTTGCCTTTAGCAGTGCTTTTACCAACTGCGCGAGTTACATACAGAGTTTTAACAGCGAACCATTTTTTGTTTTTCATTCTTTTTCCCATCGTGATTTTTTGCGGCACAAGAAGTTTCGATTTCTCCGCCGCTTCAGTTTTTAAAATTATTTAGTTTTGTTTGGCTATTAGCTATTTGGCTCGTCTGCTCATCTGCTATCAGCTATGTGCTCTATGCTATCTGCTCATCGGCTTATTGGCTTATCGGCTTATTGGCCCCTCGGCTTACAAGCTCATTAGCTTTCGCTATTTTATTTTTTGATTCATAAGCCTGCTCAGCCGCCAGAAACGCTAAAGCGACTTTACAAATTTAAGCATCTCAGCCGCATGACCTTCCGCTTTGATTTTGCGGAATTCGCCGACAAGTTTACCATCTTCGTCGATCACGAAAGTGCTGCGCTCGATGCCCATCACCTTTTTGCCGTACATGTTCTTTTCTTTGATCACGTCGAACAACCCGCAAAGCTCTTCCTCTTCATCAGACAACAACTGAAACTTAAAGTCATACTTGCAGATGAACTTATCATGGGATTTCAAACTGTCGCGAGAAACGCCGATCACTTCCGTGTTTTCTTTTTTAAACTTAGGCAAAAGATCATTAAACTCAATCGACTCCGTCGTACAACCCGGCGTGCTGTCTTTCGGGTAAAAATACAGAACGATCTTTTTTCCTTTCAAAGAAGACAAAGAAAACGTCTCTCCACGGGATGAAGGAATTTTAAATGCGGGAACTTTTTTACCCAATTCAATTTTAGCGGCCACTTGATGCTCCTTGATCATGCAGGATTTCCTGCTGTACCGGCGCTTGCTGTTGACCCGGCTGAGCACCAGGTTGCCCTGATTGACCCGGCTGAGAAGGATCGCCTTCAACTTCAAGCGGTTGCGGATTTTCGATAATATTCCCGTTCTCGTCCGTTGGCCAGCCATGATTAGTCGCTTCAGGATTTGCAGTCTCCACCGGAGCATCCGAAGAAGGCGCGCCCTCACCCCCGATCACACCTCCGGGCAATAGGACCGTTGGTTGATCCATGGGAACAACGACCGGGCCCGCTGGGCTTGCAGCTGGAGTCTGCTGCTGTTGCCCCTCGCCTGATTGCTGACCATCTGCTACGGCTGATGGTTGCGGCGTCACTGAAGGCAGTGGAGTAGCTTTAGGAGTTGGGGACGGTGTCGGAGCATAAAGTTCCGTTTCGGTCACCGTGATTTTACCCGTCATAGGGACATCAGCTTCAATTTTACGAATGTCAGTCAAGTTCTCATAAACTTTCCCGCGAAGGCGGATCATGTCCTTGCCCTCTTTTTGATAATCATAAACATCCAAGCGAATCATCTGGATTTTATTTTTTTCCTGAGCCCAGTCTTTGCAATTTAATCCCAACAACTGCTCTGATGAGTTCGTACGGATTTTACATACGATGGGCTTATTTAAAATCGCTGCACTCATCCCAAGGACTTCTTGTAAACCTTCAGGATAAAAAGTGACTTCAAACTCCCCTTCTTTTTGCGCATTTAAAAATGCCATGTGTTTCGCCGGAGCCTTCGAGGAACATTTCTCAAACATATCGATTTTTTGCGGATAACCTGTTTGCGACAAAACGTCGCGCTTTACTTCATAGCGGTCGCAACTGAATAAAGATTTATTTCCAAGCTTGGCATTTGACTGTGATAAAATCGCACGCTGAACTTTACCGAAGGCCGATTTTAAAAGTGGAGGACGCTCGCCCGTCAACACCCACCAGGCCTCGCGGTGAACACTGTCTGCTTGCTCCATCAAATGCGCAAAAGAGTTCATCGCTTTATCCTGAGGACTCACAACCAACTTTTTTGGCATGTTCACGACTGCGGGTGCGGTCGCCGCCGAATCCCCTGCCGAATCCTTCTTACGAACACAAGAGGTAAACAAACTTATTGGAATCACCAGGATGAGAAGGATTTTACAAATGTTCATCCCTTAAGTCTTGCAAAGGGTCGGTCTGAACACAAGAATTTCCTTTACCCGTCTCGAACCTTTACTCTAGAATGAAGGCTCAGCACAATTGAGAACGTCATCAGGAGGCATCATGGAAAAGATTTGGCTCAAGAACTACCCTGCGGGAATTGGCCCTGAAATTGACCCAAACGAGTACCAATCTCTGACTGATATTTACGATGAAGCCGTTCGTAAGTTTTCCTCCAGAAAAGCTTTCACCAACATGGGCGTCAGTCTCACATTTGCGGAGCTGGACCAAAAAGTAAATCACTTCGCTTCATTCCTGCAAAACGAATTGAAATTAAAAAAAGGCGATCGCATAGCAATTCAAATGCCGAATCTGTTGCAGTTTCCAGTGGCAGCCTTCGCAGCCCTTCGTGTGGGTCTCACAATTGTGAACACCAATCCTCTTTACACCGCTCACGAAATGCAACATCAGTTCAAAGACTCCGGAGCAAAGGCAATTGTCATCATGGCGAACTTTGCAAATCATCTGCAAACGATCATCAAGGATACGCAAATTGAAAGTGTCGTGATCACTGAACTTGCAGATCTATTCCCTACTCCGAAAAGAATTTTGGTGAACTCCGTTGTGAAGTACATCAAAAAAATGGTTCCTAAGTACGACATCCCTCAAGCTTATACTTTCCGTCAGGCTTTGGAATTGGGAGCCATGCGCCCACACCAAAATGTAAAAACTAATCACGAAGATTTAGCTTTCCTTCAATACACTGGCGGAACAACAGGCGTTGCCAAAGGCGCCATGCTAACTCACAAAAACGTGATCTCAAACATGATGCAAATCCGCGAGTGGATGAGACCTAAACTTGAAGAAGGTCGCGAGATCGCAATTGCTGCTCTTCCGCTGTATCATATCTTTGCATTGACGGTGAACTGCCTGGCGCTTTTGAAAATGGGTGCCGAGAATATCCTGATCACAAATCCAAAGGACATCCCGGGCTTTATCAAAGAATTGAAAGCAAGACCTTTCTCTGTCGTTTCTGGCGTGAATACTTTATTCAATGCCTTGATGAACAATCCAGAATTCGCATCGATTGATTTTAAATCCGTGCGAGTGAGTGTTGCAGGCGCGATGACGTTGCAGAAACCTGTGACTGAAAAATGGATCAAGATGACGAACTCTGTAATCGTTGAAGGTTACGGCTTAACAGAAGCCTCTCCGGTTGTGTCTTGCAATCCAATTGATGGCACAGACCGTGTCGGTACGATTGGTCTACCGATGCCAAGCACAGACGTGAAACTCATCGACGAAGACGGCAACGAAGTCAAACAAGGTGAAGCCGGAGAACTTTGCGCAAAAGGCCCTCAAGTCATGCGCGGCTATTGGAATCGCCCAGAAGAAACAGCTGCAGTTCTTTCCCCTGATGGCTGGTTAAAAACCGGTGACATCGCCACTGTCGACACCGATGGTTTCTTTAAAATCGTAGATCGCAAAAAAGATATGATCCTGGTATCAGGCTTTAACGTTTATCCAAACGAAGTCGAAGAAGTGATCGCCTCTCACCCAGGCGTTTTAGAAGTAGCCGCCATCGGCGTACCCGACGAACACTCCGGCGAAATCGTAAAAGTAGTGATCGTTAAAAAAGATCCAAGCCTAACCCCAGAAGACGTCATCGCCCACGCAAGAAAAAGCCTCACCGGCTACAAAATCCCTAAACTTGTAGAGTTCCGCACAGAACTCCCAAAAACAAACGTAGGCAAAATCCTACGCCGCGCCCTAAGAGACCCCAAATAGCAAGAAAGCCCCAAGGGGCTTTCGAGCCAAACTCCCAAAGCAAGAAAATCCCAAAGGGATTTTCGAGCCCCAACAAAAAAAGGTCCCACCAGGGACCTTTTTTTTATTTCCAAAAACCGTCAACCAAGGTTGGTCAAAACGGTTCGATTGCTAGGCGGAGTAACTTGCTCGCAGCGCAGGCGTGCCCCCGGCACGTCGGAGCGAGAACAAGTCGCTCCAACAACGCAAGCGGGCCGTTTTCACCAACCGCTAAGAACTAAGCTTTTTTGTTCCAGGATGCACACCATGCGTCCGCTAGTACAAGTTTACCAGCAAAGATAGTGCAAGTGCCTTTTTTATCGTCTTTCTTGCCGTAGAAACCGCAAGTCGCGCAGCGGTTGCCCTTTGCTTCAGGCGCTTTCTTGTAGTCTTCAACGTATTTCACAGCTTTTGCTACAGAGTCATTGGGATCAACCATTGGCATTGCGCCGCCAGCTGCTGCGCCACCAGAAGGAGCTGCGCCTCTTCTTTTCTCCTGAGCTTGAGCTTCCGAAGAGAAAGCGCGCAAAAGTGTTGGAGCGATAACTGCTGCCCCTGCTACGGATGCTAGTGTTTTGAAAAATCCACGACGGTTCATTGTGTTGCCTCCTGTGTGTTTCGATTCGTATTCTCAAATAGTATTCATTTTCACTATGTTTTCAATTACAAATCGAAAATAACCAGACACGACATAATCTGACAAGGCCACAAATCGTTGCATGAAACGAAAAAAGCCGCATCAACTGCGGCTTTTAAATTACTAATATCTCTAAATATTTAACTAGTGAGAGTGAACTTCACACTGACAGGCTTTGCGATTCAACCAATGCGCCGTCACCAAAAGGAGGCTCCCCAGGATCGTCACGACATCGTGCTCGTACACTTCAACCATTTCGTGCGGAAGAACTGAACCTGCACAAACAAGCAGCAATCCACCCACACCCATCGCCAAAACTTTACTTTGACGGTGATGTTTAAAGCCCGACCAGAACGCAAACAGCCCAATCGGCAAAATCACTGCTGCCATCGACAAGTGCACCCAGTGAGATTCAAAGGCCTCCCCCATCACTGGCAAGGCCAGAATCAAAAGAGGCGTCACCAAACAGTGAATCGCACATAACGTCGAAAGAAACATTCCCAGCTTATCCCAGATATCTGTTTCTTCGGCGAATTGTTCATGTTGAGAGTGATCGACATCGCAGCAAGCCGCTGCGTTCGGATTCATGGCAAATGAAGATTTAAGATCAGCCCCCGCAGCTTCCACTGCTTTAAAGACTGGTTTTCCATTTAAAATTTGCTCGTCCACATGCACCGCCTAAGTTACGTTTATCCCCTAAATGCAAGTCACTGTCAACTAGGCCCATTTCCCCTCGTAAACTCTACAGCTTGCCTTTCACTCTTTGTAAGCTCATACATGAGATATGAGCACGCACCAGCCACCTCCTATTTATGAATTGGGTCCCGAATTTTATGATGAGGTCCAGCCCGCAAGCTTCCCGAAAGCCCAACTGCGCTATCGAAATCAGGCGGCGGCGGAGTCCATTGGCTTAGGAGATTTATCAGAATCAGAGTGGAAATCTTATTTTGCAGATTTCAAACCCATGCCGGGAAATCTAGTTACGGTGTTAGCGCTTCGTTATCACGGACATCAGTTTCGATCCTACAACCCGCAAATTGGCGATGGGCGAGGCTTCCTTTATGCGCAGTTTTTAGTTAAAGAAAAACTTTATGATCTAGGCACAAAGGGCAGTGGTCGCACGCCCTACTCCCGCACCGGGGATGGACGACTCACACTTAAGGGAGCCTTCCGCGAAATTCTGGCGACGGAACTTTTAGAAGCATATGGTGTTAATACCAGCAAAACTTTTTCAGTCTTTGAAACGGGCGAAGAGTTAGAACGTCATGACGAGCCATCCCCGACTCGCGCCGGAGTTTTGGTTCGCTTAAATCACAGCCACATTCGTTACGGGACATTCCAGCGCCTGGCCTTTTTCAAAGAGACTGAAAATATCGTGAAGCTCGTGGATTATTGCGTTCGCCATTACTATCCAGAACTTTCACAATATCAAGGTGAAGAAAGGGCTGCAGCCTTCCTGCAAGCTGTTTGCAGAAACGCCGCTCGCACCGCCGCTGAATGGATGCTTGCAGGCTTTGTGCACGGAGTTCTTAATACCGACAATATGAATATCACGGGCGAGTCTTTTGACTATGGTCCCTATCGCTTTATGCCGCAGTATGATCCCGCATTCACGGCCGCCTATTTTGATCAAAGCGGTCTTTATGCTTACGGGCGCCAGCCGACTTCGGTGCTGTGGAATTTGCATCAATTGGGATTTGCTTTAAAATTCGGGTACCCGAACCTGCCTTATGAGGAATTACTTGAAGAGTTTGCCGATGACTTTAACTTTGAAAGTCGCAGACTGTTCATGCATCGCTTGAATATTAAAAATCCCCTTCAAGATGAAAGCGCGTCTTTGGAGATGGACCAAGAGATGATGATGAACTTCTTTAAGTTTTTAAGCGAAGCGCAGCCCCTGTTTGAGCAAACGTTCTTTGATTTGCATTCGGGGATTAACGAAGAGCGCTTGCGTAACTCTGTACAAAGCGCCGTTTACAATCATCCAAGTTTTGCCGATTTGAAAAAGAATTTAGAATTCTATGAAGTTCTTAACGAAGAGAAAGCCGCACACCCGTATTTCAAAAATACCAAGTGCTGCTCGCTGATCATCGACGAGTTAGAATCCATCTGGGCCCCGATCGCCGAAAGCGACGACTGGACCCTGTTCGATAAAAAACTTCAAGACATCCGCGCAATCAAAGGCATCTATTAGGTGCCAGGTCCTATTTACGGATGCAGTGCATACGTAAATAGGACCTGGCACCTTTTTTCTATCCGCCTTCGTAGCCGGAGATTTTTGCTAGCTTCTCGCGAACCCAGATACGGAAGTCATCGATAAAGCCGAAGGCCGCTGGCACAACCACTAACGTTAGTAACGTCGAGCTGATCAAACCACCGATGATTGCAATACCCATGGAGGTTCTCATCGCGGAGGCTTCATTCAGACCGATGGCGATGGGAATCATCCCGGCAATTAACGCAAGCGACGTCATCAAGATCGGACGAAGACGCGTGCGGCAGGCTTTAAGCAAGGCGTCTTTGCGTTCCATACCGTCTTGCAAAAGATGGTTGGTGTAATCGACCAACAAGATCGAGTTCTTGGCGACCACGCCTAACAGGAGCACGATCCCAATCAGCGAGAAAATATCGATAGTTTTTCCGGTGATCAAAAGCGCAATAAAAGCCCCGGTCATCGCCAGGGGCAACGCAAGCAAGATCGTAAATGGCGTGATAAAGCTTTCGTACAAGCTTGCCAAAACCAGATAGATGAATGTGACTCCGAGGAAAATCGCGATCAACATATTGTTAATCAAATCCTTAAAGTCATCTGCCTGACCTTGGAAGCGATACTCAATCCCTGGAGGTGGTTTAAGTTCGGTTTTAAAGATCTTTTCGATCTCTTGCGAAACCGTTCCCAAGGCTCCGCCTTTTGCCAAGTTCGCTGAAACTTGAATGAAGCGACTTTTATTCTGACGATTGATCTGCGAATACCCCTTCGAATCTTCACCGCGGGCGACACGCGCTAACGGAATCATATTAAAGTTGGCATTTGGAACCAGGGTCGTTGCAAAGTTGCTGCGAAGATCGCGGTCTTTTTCGTTAAAGCGAACGCGCACTTTATAATCGATGCCGTTTTCACGATAGATCGTGTCTTCGTTTCCTTCGGTACGGTTACGAAGTTCAGCCCCTGCTTTCACCGTGGAAACACCGAGCGACTCGGAACGATTGCGATCAAAGATCACGTGATACTCGGGTTTACCTGCGCGGAAGTTTGTATCCACATCCACCAGGCCTTTGATCTGACTAATACGCGCGACTACTTGCTCCGCGTATTTATTAAGTTCTTCTAGATCCTGCCCCGTTAAATTGATGTTCAGTGGCTTTTGACCCGAATTCACCGGGTCAAACTCCCCGATAGAAACAATGGCGCGCTTTTTAAACGGATCCAGGCGTTTACGCAACTCTTCGGTGTAGTCCATGGTATTCATCGAACGCTGTTTAGGATCTACCAGGCGCACATACAGACTTGCTTTGTTGGATTCATTATTAAAAGAACCCACCGTCGCAACAACAATATCAACGGCTTTATCGCCCTCAAATATTTTTTCAATCTCGGCCACGAAATTCCCCGTGGCTTCCAGCGATGAACCCACTGGTAATTCAATGGATACCGAAAACTCGCCTTCATCTCCAGCGGGCAAAAATGTTTTTGGAATAAAAGCGACAGTGACCATCGAAGCCACAAAGACCAAGAGGGCGCCGGTCAAAACCGTTTTCGGATGATTGATTGTGAATTTCAAAAGACGTTCATAGATGTCTTCCAACCGTGTTTGAAATCTATCAAATGCCGAAAGCATTCTTCCAATGATGTTATTCCCTTTATTATGCTCATCAGGATGGGCTAGATACGCCGACATCATCGGTGCCACGGTAAAGGCATCGAATAGTGAAATCAGCATGGTGAAAACAACCGTTAAACCGAACTGTTTAAAGAATTGTCCTACGATACCTTGTAGGAAGGAAATTGGACCAAATACCGCGATCACAACCAATGTTGTTGCAACAACGGCCATGGCGACCTCTTTGGTTCCATCCAAAGCGGCGTCTTTAGGACGCTTACCCATCTCCAAGTGACGGAAAATATTTTCCCGCACCACGATCGCGTCGTCGATCAAAAGACCCACGGCAAGGGACAGTGCTAAAAGCGTCATTAAGTTAATCGTAAAACCCATCGCAAACATGATTACAAAACCACCGAGCAATGAATTCGGTAAAGCCATACCAGTGATCAATGTTGAGCGAGCCGATCCCAAGAAAAAGAATACAACCAAAACGCAAAGCGCGATCCCGATCATGATCGACTCGTTCACGTCAGCCACATTCAGACGAATCGGTCTGGACGTGTCACGCACAAGCTTTACTTCCGCCTTGATACCTTTTGATTGCAAAAGCTCGTTGGCCCGAGCGATATTCTTTTTGATATTGTCAGCCACAGCTACGGTGTTGGAACCACGCTGCTTATAAACTTGCATCAACAGAGCCTTTTGCCCCTGAATGCGCCCCATGGTTTTTTGATCTTCCAGGCTTTTTATCACCTGACCGATGTCTTTGATCATCACCGGGCGATCGGAACCAATAAAGTTCACGTTCACTTCTTCAATTTGTTTTAAGGACTCAAACTCGCCACTGGTACGAAGGGTCGTTTCTTGTTTTGGGTTTTCGATTTTACCGATAGGAGTGTCTTTCGAAGTTTCTAAAACACGCTGAGACACCTGAAGCATCGAAATCTTGCGATCCTGAAGTTTATTTTTATCGATCACGACGTGAATCTCTTGCTTACGACCGCCGTAGATATCAACTTGTCCGACGTCTTTCAGACGCTCAAAGATCGGCTTCACCACTTCGTTGGCAAGGTCGTAGGCTTCACCATCCGGTAACTCTGTAACCATGGCAAGGGTCACGATCGGTTGATCGGCCGGGTCAAAACGACGGATCACGGGTTCATACATATCCGCTGGCAAATCGCGACGGATGTTACCGATGCGGTTACGAACATCTTGCTCCATCTCTTTAATATCGGTTCCAAGGTTAAATTCCAAAACCAGAACCACAACGCCATCCAGATTGTTCGACGTTAATGTTTTAAGTCCTGGCAAACCACCCAATTCATCTTCGATAGGCTTAGAAACTTGCTTTTCCAAATCCAAAGGCGAAGCCCCGGGATACGTGATCTGCACTGACAAAATGGGAAAGGTCACATCCGGGAAAAGATCCACGGGCATTTTAAATAAAGAAAACACACCCAGAATCAGGGTCAGTAAAACCACACAAAGAATCGTGATGGGTCTACGAATCGAAAGACTTGGTAAATTCATAGACTATTCCTCCACCGTCATAAATAAACGGGCTTGAGCTTCCATTTTTCTTTGTTCCGCTTTTAAGCGATTCATATTGAGCTCAGAAGTGGCGGCATCATTTTCTGCATCCACCACATTCATCGTGATCGTACGACCTTTATTGAACAGATCATTGGTCGCGCGCGAGCGATCATTTTGCAGTTTATTAAACTGCTCAGCACTTTGCACACGTCGGTTCATTTCACCATACCGACGGTTCAACTCACTCCAAGCACTATCACTCTCTAACAGTTGACGTTCTGCCAGCAAGCGTGACGCCAAAGCATTTTTCTTGGATGCATCTTTCGCGGCACGTTTGACCGAGGTATCAAACATATAATTTAAAGTTAAAGCCACCTTCGCAGTGGGTTTATCCACGTCGCCGAGATTTTGAGTCGCATCCGGCATGTCTTTAGAAAAAGTATTGGTGTTATAAGAACCACTTAACACCAAATCAGGTCGGAAGCTGTCTTCGACTTCATCTGCCTGGACCGCGGCCACCTTGGCTTCAAGAGATTTTAAATAGGCTTCGATTTGCACCACCCGCCCTTTGCCACCGCTCACCAAAGATTCCAAAGGGCGAGCCGCACTTAAATCACCTTCTAAAGCTGGAAACGATGACATCTCTTTGAGTTCTAGCGCATCCAAGACCGCTTTTTTAGCGGCTTCCAAATCGTCTTCGGCGGTGATCAAAACCAGTTGGCGCCCCGCCACCAAGGCCTGACCTTGCAACAAATCCGCACGGTCACTGATACCATCAGCCACACGACGACGGGTCCACGATTCAATTTTCTTAGCCCGCTCTAGGGATCCCTTTGCGGTTTTTAAATTTTCGACGGCATAAAGGTATTCCCAAAAAGCGGCTTCCGCCTGAACCAGAACGCCCCGGATTTTATAATCATAGTCACCCTTTTGGGCGGCTGTTGCAGCATCCTGACGTTCCCAGCGCAAGCGAGTCGCATGACCAAAGGCATCTTTCCATAAAGATTGAGAAAGAGTCAGTCCCAGCTGCCCGTAACCGAATTTACTATAGGCCGCAAACTGCGGATTCACGATTCCTGGATTATCAAATTGAGTAACCGCGCCCCACACGGAGGCCTTGGTTCCCGATGAAAACTTTTTTGAGAAACCCAAGTTATAAGCAAGCTGCTTGCTTTCCGGAACACCAAACATCGCAAACTGACTTAAGGGATTTTTATCGCTCAGATAGCTGACTTCTGCTGACATAGCTGGAACCAATTCAAGGTCGCCAGCAAGATTACGGTCATCCGCCGCTTCTTTCGCAACATCCAGGGCTTTGATTGACTTGTGATGGGTTTCTACAGATTTCAAGTACTCCTGTAAGTTCATGGCGAAGGATTGCGATGATACTACCAGGAAAAGCGCGACACACAGTTTGCTCGTCATAGAGATAAGTCCTTCCGTGACTCATTCTTGTTTACATGAAAAGCGTAAAATAATTAGGGTCAGTAAACAACTCTTTACGATACGGCACTTTTAATATTCAAAATCGGGCGCGCGATTCGCAAAATAGAGCGGCTGCTTTAGAAAAAACAAAACCCTCGACTGGCGAGGGTTTCACGAACATTTGAATCAAATGTTAAGACGGAATCAGAGAACTTAGTTGCCCTTTTTTTCTTCCGCAGCGTGGCAGTCAGCGCAACCAGAAGCGGAAGCTTTTTTATCTACGGCACATTCACCACCTTGACATGCTGATTTGGCTTTATCCATACCACATGCACAAGATTCTTTTTTTGCAGTCGATGCACACGCACCCAAGAACAAAGCTACCAAAGATGCGAACACGATTTTTTTCATCGGGACTCCCTATGTTGATTATCAAAGTAATAGAATTTTGTGATTATTTCTCGAGCAGATCAAGGGAAGTCTTCCAGACGCACCATGATACTAGCCCTCTGCACCAATGAGTAATTTAAGAGCAGAAACATCGTCCCGCCTGCACTTAACGCAAGGTGATATTCCCCGAACCAAAAACTGACAGAATCAATTGTTGAAACTCTAATAAGTCTCAAGGTAAAAATTTATCCATTCGCGGGGGGAATAATGGATTTCGTGAGGGGCATGAAATTCGCTACGTTTATGGGGGTCTTTGCAACAGCTTTGCTGAGTGCAAATACGACTCTGGCCGAGGAGTCATCACAGACGACGACTCCAGTGCACGCATCACAAACGGGCGATTCACAGCAAGCGGTACCCGCTCCATATACAGATAAACCACAATGGCATCAGTTCTATATGATTGATGACACCAACTTGGATCAAATCACTGTTCGCAGCGCTCAAACACTGCCAATGGAACTGATGGCTCCGACAGAATTGATCACGACATTCGCTAAAAAAATCAAAGTAGCGGTCGTGAATCTGCTTCGTTGGAATCAATATAATTACGACATGCCAGTACCGGCTGAAAAATACATGCGCAAACTGCACTTCGGTCGCTGGATCAATGATCCATCCGACGAAACATGCATGAATACGCGCGCTAAAGTTCTAGTTCGTGATTCCAAAGGTGAGATCACTTACCGCAATGGCAAAACTTGCGTGGTGGAAGACGGCCTTTGGGACGATCCGTACACGAACACCGAGATCACTTCTTCTCGCCAGATTCAGATTGACCACATGGTTCCACTAAAAAATGCCTATATGTCAGGGGCCTTTAACTGGGATTATAAAACTCGCTGCTTGTATGCGAACTACATGGGCATGAGAGAGCACTTGGTTTCCGCCGAAGCTCACCAAAACATGTCCAAAGGCGATAGCGGTCCGGAAGGCTACCTTCCACCGTTTGAACCAGGTCGTTGCCAATACATCCGCAACTGGATCGCCATCAAAATGATCTGGCGATTAACGATGAATCCTGAGGAAGCAAAAGCTATCAGCGATAACATCATCAAGTACAACTGCAAGGCCTCTGATTTCGTCTTTACCAAAGACGAATTGGACAACCAACGCAACGTTATCACGCAGAACTTGAACTTCTGCATGATCAATAAAAGATAATGTTTAAAATTCTGTTCGAGGATGACTGGTTTTTAGCGGCTGAAAAGCCCGCCGGTCTTCCTTCGCAAGCGACGGTGGATAAAAGCCGTCCTGACTTTTTCACTCAGCTAAAAAAACAACTGCAAGCAGAGCGAGGCACGGATTTCTATCTGGCTCTACACCACCGCCTGGACCGCGACACCTCGGGTGTTATGATCTTTGCAAAAAACAAAGAGGCAAACGATCCCTTGGCCACTATGTTTAAAAAGCATTTGATCCAAAAAACCTATCGCTGCCTGACTCGCAATCGCAAGATGCCAGAAACTTGGGAAATCCAAAACCATCTGGGCGAGGTCAAAGATCACAAGCTTAAAAAAACCAAGATGAAATCCACGACATCCGGTGGTGATAAGGCTCACACCAAATTCCGTCTGATTGAGAAATACAAACACGGAATGCTGGTGGAAGCGAAACCGCTTACAGGTCGTACGCATCAAATCCGCGTGCATCTAGCAGAAGAGCATATGGGGATTTTCGGTGATGATATTTATCCGTGCAACAAGACACCACTGGCTCCCCGCTTGATGCTTCATGCATTAAGCCTGGAATTCGTTCATCCTTTTACCCAAGCTTCGATAAAAATAGAATCTGCTTTACCCGAGGACATGAAAGAATTTATCCTTTTACTGCAATCCACTTAAGGAGTTTCAGTATGTTGCGATTTTTTCTTTTCGCGATTCCGCTTGTACTTTCAGCTTGTGCCACCCAACCGGCTCAAAAAAAAGAAACCGCAAACTATGATCAGTTCCTGCAAAACTTTATTCAAAAATACGATTTCCCGGGTGCCTCCCTGGCTATCGCAAAAAATGGAAAGATCATTCATACCAGCACTGCAGGTTATGCAAACGTAGAGAAGAAAACCGCTCCCACTCCTGAAACTGTGTTTCGTATCGCCAGTGCCACGAAACCGATTACAGCCATCGCGGTATTTCAACTTTTAGAACAATCCAACACGGATATAAACGCCGCTTTGAACCGCCCCGTTTTTGGCGTCAAAGGTTACTTGCCTGAGTATTCTAAAATCAAAGACAAGCGAGTTTTGAAAATCACTCTGCGCGATCTTTTACAGCATACGGGGGGATGGGATTCCTCTAAGAACGACTATGATCCCCAGTATGACCTTTACAACATCGCTAAAAAGATGAAAGTCAAAGCACCAGCGGATGCAAAGTCTGTGATTCGCTATATGCTTCAATATAAAAATCTGGAAGTGGACCCTGGCAAGGAATATCACTACTCAAACCTGGGCTATAACATCCTGGCGCGAGTCATTGAAAAACTAAGTGGTGAAACTTACGAACAGTATGTTTTGAACCACATAATGAAACCAGTCGGCATCACAGATATGAAAATCGCCGGCAGCCGCGAAAAGGATCTCTTGCCAAACGAAGCGCGATACTATGATGATCCCCGTGCGCCGTGGGCTATTTCTCAGTGGGATGGAAAAACCAAAGGGCCTTTGGCTTATAACGAATTCTATTTTCCAACAATGGATGGTCACGGTGGTTGGTTAGGAACTCCGAGTGATCTGATTAAGATTCTGCATGCCGTGACACCGGAACTGGGTGGAGTGCAGCTTTTAAAATCTGAGACAGTGAAAATCATGACAGCTCCTGTGGTAAACACCGGCAATCCCACTGCGGGACTGGGTTGGGTGATCCGCGAAGAGGGTAAAGATATTTCTCATGCCGGAGCGCTTGAAAATGGCACGCTTTCATACTTCGTGAGACGCTCTGATAGTTCTGCATGGGCTGTGGTTTTTAATCGCTTGCCGATTGAGGATCTTTCTGAATTAGGACCTCTGGCACAAGACATGATCGAACAAATGAATGCCGAGTTGAGCAAGCGTTAACACTGCAGTTAACTCTGTAAAAGAGCTTGCAAGAAGTAGTTAAAGGACTAACAAGAAGCGCGTTTTAAGTCGAGAAATAGAGTTACAGTTTTTACACAGACAATTCTTTCACTCATATTGAATCGCGTTTCGCTTTTGTAAACATCTTATCGCCCCGATAAATACAGTATGCGCTTCTTGAACGTCCTTTGCATACTGATCGCAACCGCATATCTTGCGGCTTGCTCTCTCGATCTGAAAATCAGATCCGGGCTTATCGTTGATGCGCAAATCAATCTGATTAAAAACACTGCAAAAGCTGACAACATTGATGAAATTGTCTTGGAAGCAACTTTAGTAAATAAAGAAACACGCGAGCCTTTGGCAAATCACCCCGTCACTCTTTTAATCGATAACGAAGCCAATAATCCAAAATATAAAGTGACTTGTGGCTCTACGAATTCTCAAGGTAAGGGAATTTGCACGATCACCTCCAGCACCTGGTCCAAAGTTAAACTTCGTGTCGATACCGGCGATCCCGTCAATGAGGTGGCCTCTGTTATCGAGGAGCTCGCGGCAAAGGATGCGATATTTTTTGATATCAACTCTTCCGCATATGAAACTTATCCAGGATCTTTTTCCTCCTATGCGAATGCAGACTTGGGAGTCGTCTCCGTTACTATTTCTTCCCGAACCACAGAAAATAATCCAGTGATTGGCATGACTCCCCGAATGAATATCATGGGTCCGGGAACAGCCACCTTTAACTGTTCACTGACTGATGCAAACGGCGAAGCCATCTGTGTTGTTCAGGCGGATATCGCGGGGACATATGAAATAGAAGTCATCACACCCCGTTTGGAACATACGGTCCCTATCGTTTTTGTTGAAAGCTCCCGCAGTTGCACCATTGCCAATGCCACCGCTTCAGAAAGCTGGGGCCAGGGAGGATCAGCAACTTGGGGCGCGTGCAAGATCACAACGTGCGATCCAAATTACACGCGAACTAGTGACACAACTTGTGTTGCTGACAATCGCGCGTGCGTGCCATTCCCTGTTGGAGCAGACAATGCCACCCAACTTTGGGAAGAATCACTTCAAGACACCTGGGGTGCCTGTATTATCACCGCCTGTAAAATTAATTATAATCTAAATGGCAGCGGCGGAGGCAATACTTGCGTGGCGGCTACACGCATAGCGCCCCCGGAAGAACTTCCAAGTCACGCAACAGCGGGAGAACAAACCTGGGATGGCACAACCTGGGGACCGGTCGTCGTCAGCAAGTGTGAATACCCCTATAAAGTGGTCAGCGCTAATTGCACTATGTCTGACATCACACCTGATGCCTTTGTTTTGCTGGATAAATTTCAACAACCATTAGATCAGGATATTTATTCCGACGCCATTGTGATTGCAGGCACAGAACAAGCGATTGAAGTTGCCATCAGCGGCGATCCGACGGCTTTTGCGGAAAGACTTCCCCAAAGCGGAACCGACTGGTTGCCGTTTGATCCTGACACGGAAAAACTTAGCAACGGAGATTCCCTTCGCCTGGGCGTTCATTCTGCAGCGACCATTTCCACGACATCCTCGGTAATTTTCTCCTTGGGTGCCATGGGGCCTTTAGAGTGGAAGGCGACGACAAGAGACTCTTTGCCGCCGACGGATATTACGCTGCTTCATAATGACAATGAAAAGGACTTCACAATCTCCTGGGACACTGGAGGCCTGGGTAATGCGCCCTCAAGCTGCGAAATTCAAATCCGCAAAAATGGTACGGCATGGACCACATTAGGTTCGGCAGTGGACTGCGACAGTCCGTTAACCGCCACCACCTTACAACTACCTTCCGGAGTTGGTTTTTCAAATGACTGGAATGCCACTGGAATTCCACTGCGCATTCTACGAACGACAGACTCGGTGGAGCTCACACAGTTATCGGATCGCCTTAATTGCATTCCCGATCCCGCTCAGCCAGCCGTGGACGATCCGAACCGAGACGAAAACTGCAATACCAATTGGATCGATGATGCCGACAGCAATCCACCCGTGGGCGGTAGCTTCACCATTGACGAAGCATCACCTGTCGCAAGTCCATTAATACATTTAGCTATTGTCTGCGCCACTGATGCTGAAGGACCCGTGTCGGTTGCATACGGTGAAACATCACCACCTACAAATTTCGAAGCTTGTACAGGATCAGTCACTTTAGAATTAAGTGCTGGCACAGGTTTGAAAACAGTTTATTTACAATTCTCCGACGCCGTCGGAAACACCCTGCCCGTGATTTCGCATACGATTTTTTTAGACCAAACTCTGCCCGCGGGTGGAAGTCTTCAGATCAATTCGGGCGCCCCTGCCACGAACTCTGCCAATGTCACTTTAAATCTGACATGTCCCCTGGATAATGGGATTCCAGCAAAAGTTGCCTTCAGCGAATTACCCACTCCGGGAGATCCCGCTGTCGGTTCAGACTGGGAAACTTGTTTAAATTCCATGCCCTTCACCTTAAGCAACGGAAACGAAAACAAAACGGTTTATGTGCGCTATATTGATGAGGCTCGAAACGTCAGCAACGATATCAGTTCTGACATAGTTCTGGATTCTGATTTGCCAACAGGAAGTCTGACTTACACCGACGGCTGGCAAAACAGTTACAGCATCAGTTTGTCCGCCTCTGCAGCTGATGCCACGACAAGCATTGCCCAATGTGAAATGCAAGTGGCAGAGGCTCCAATCTCTTCCGGTGTGGTAGGAAACTTTGGATCATTTACCACGATTTCAAATACATGCGGCAATCAGTCCTTCACCACGGCAGTAAACAACATGGCTTATCAGTTCCGCTATAAAATAACGGATCTGGCAGGAAATTCAAATATCATAACCAGTGCTTCTATCACGAAAGTCGATACCCAAGCACCTTTGGGCGGAGACTTTAATTTCGTGCAAAGCTCTCCTGTTGTAACACCGGGAGTGACTTTAAACATCACCTGCGCCAGTGATGAAAACGGTTCTTCACGCATGGCATTTGGTGAAAACGCTTCTCCGACAAACTGGCAAACCTGTGTTTCTTCAAAAAGCTATACCCTGACGTCGGGAACGGGAACAAAAACGGTTTATCTGCGCTTTATAGATGATTATGGAAATGTCAGTGGTGCGGTTTCCCACGCGATTGATTTAGATCAGACTCCACACGGAACAGGCGCTCTTTTAATTAACGATGACGCTGAATTCACAAACACTCTCAATGTAAATTTACAATTGGATTGCGTTATCCAAGGGGGACTTCCGCAACAAAGTGCCCTGGGAAACTTTGTCGATCCCGGTGATCCCGGCAACCCAGGTGACTGGTCCACTTGCGTGGCCACACCTCAGCCCTACACGCTTCCTGCAGGCGATGGCATAAAATCCGTTCATGTTCGTTATGTCGACGACACGTATGTCGCAAGCGCTGACTTCAGCGATTCTATTATTCTGGATACGACCGCTCCCACGGCTTCGGTGTCCTATCTCAATGGCTGGCAGACTTCCACCGCCATTTCGATAACAGCTTCAGAAAGCGATGCCACTTCTGGAATTGACGAGTGTGATTTACAACAAGCTCAAGCAACTCTCACGGCAGGTGTGCCCGGTGCCTTTTCGGCGTGGACGACAGTTAGTACAGATTGTTCAAATTATGCAACGACGGGTGCGAACGGCAGTGCTTATAAGTTCCGGTATCGCGTGCGCGATGGTGCCGGAAACTACAGCGCATGGAATGACCCGGGAACAACAACAAAAATCGACAACGCGCCTCCGACCGGTGGAGGCTTTGCGATTGCCACACCATCCCCAACAGGGACAACGGCTATTAATTTAAATATTACTTGCGCGACTGACACACAAAGCACCCCCCAAGTGGCTTTTGGTGAAACCGCAAGTCCAACGAACTGGCAAGCTTGTGCGGGCACGAAAGCCCTGACCTTAAGCACGGGATCAGGAACAAAAACTATCTATATGCGATTCAAAGATGCGAACGGAAATATTTCCAATACCGTTTCACGTAGCATTTATCTGGATCAAACAGCACCCACCGGAGGCTCCGTGACGATAAATGGTGGAGCGGCTTACACGAATTCGTTGGCCGCCACTCTCACGCTGGCTTGTCCCTTGGATAATGGGACCGCTACGAAAATAGCCGTGGGTAATGCGACAAACCCCGGAAATCCCGCAGTTGCCAGCGACTGGCAGACTTGCACAACTTCACTTGCCTATTCTTTGCCTACAGGTGTCGGCACAAAAACTATTTATGTGCGTTACCTCGATGCTGTGGGAAATGTAAGTGCCACTGTTTCCGATTCGATTTATTTTGATAACGTCGTACCGACAGCTTCAATCACCTATGCAAACGCGTGGCAGACAACAGCAACTATTTCAGTCACGGCCACTCAAGCCGATGCCAATGCTGGAATTAACTCCTGTATTTTGCAATTAGCTCAAGCAACGATCACCAGCGGCACCGTGGGTGCTTATGGTGCGTGGGCCAATGCCAGCACGACCTGTGGAAACTTCACGATGACCGGAGTTTCAGGCAAAGCTTATAAGTTTCAATATCAATCCACAGACAAAGCTGGAAACGTCAGCACCTGGTCCGCTCCAGCAAGCGTGGTAAAAATTGATACCTCCGCTCCAAGTGGAGGATCTGTGACAAACGCAAATGCCATTCAAACCACGACTGGAATTTCTATTCCCGTAAATCGCGGAAGCGATACGAATTCTGGCATGAGCGCAACAAATACAGATTATACTTTACAAGTCGCCTATGCCACTCTGAATACGTCGACGCTTGCTTGCGGAGCCTTTGGTGCTTTTGCAGATACCGGAGCTTCAGAGTCAGCGACTGCGACTACTTACAGCTATACGGGAGTTCAAGGTCGTTGCTATCAATTCCGCTATATCGTAAAAAATGCGGCAGGTATTGCAGCTACTTATACTGGAACGAACATCACTAAAATCAATTACACGTACGCTTGGAGTATCGGAGCTTTTGGAGCCTGTAACGGTGGTAGCGGCAGTTGGGCCTATGGTTCTTGGTCGGCGTGCTCAGGCGGCAGTGGAACCTGGGGTTATTCCGCTTGGGGCTCGTGTTCTTTGAGTTGTGGTGGAGGAACTCAAACCCGTACAGCCACATGTAACAAAACTGCATCGAGTGGTTCACAAACTCGAACAGCCACTTGTAATAAAAATGCGAACAGTGGTTCTCAAACACGCACAGTGACCTGCACGCGCAGTGATTCCACAACCGTGGCTGATAGCTTCTGCGGCACTAAGCCCGCGACATCTCAAGCGTGCACGCCAACTTCAAATACCGTGTGCGGCACCGCAGTGACTTCGCAAGCATGTACACCCACATCGAACACTGTGTGCGGAACTCAAGGAGCGACAAGCCAAGCCTGCAACACCCAAGTTTGCTGTACGAACGCGAACAACTCCACGAATATGTGCCCGGGCAATACCTATACTTATCAAACCATGAGCGGCGGCGGCCCCGGTGGGTTCAGTAAGTGCGCTTCCGGCTCAGGCTCTTGCGGATCAGGCAGAACTGCATCAGGTAACATTGTCATTTACGATTGTCGTTGCAATTAATGTGACTGTTCTCGCGATTTTCTCCTGCGACCTACAACCTTGTTTATTGCAAAATTCCTGACGGACATGGTGGACAGAGGCTAGGGATCCTCAGTTACCCTTATTTCCTGTGGCGCATTTCCGACAGGTAATCCAACAATGGCTCATAACGGAGAAGGAACCATGCAGGATATGGAAAAGAAAATACCCACGATCATCGTTCGCAAACCACAAGCCGAGTGCGGATCAAAGTCTGGAGCTGAGGACACCCCGATGATGGATTTCATCCCCAACAAAAACGAGGTTATAGAAAACACCCGCATCAAACTCGAGGAAATCCTCAAGATGATCGTCGACCATCCGGAAGAAATTTCTGTGACAGTGAAACAAGGTGAACGCACTACAATCTTCAACATCGAATGTTCCAAAAGAAATTTCGGCAGAATGCTGGGTTCTCGAGGGAAAATGATCGGAAGCCTGCGCAATGTAACCTTAGCGATGACCGCTCGTCATGGAATTCGCTCGATTATAGAAGTTCCTTACTTTTCACAAGATATGAAGCCGCTTAAACAGCCCGCATAAACAGATTTACATTTATTCAAACTAGACTGTTACATTTAAGCACAATTAGTATGCTTAATTAATATGAGCAATGAACTAATTGAAATCGATTCCAATGCCTTACGCAATTTATTGAAACATCATCAGATGTCCCAGTACGATCTTGCAGTAAGGCTCGATATTTCAACGAAAACCATCCAGCGATGGCTGAATCAAAGTATTCGCCGGGTCAAGCCTGAGACAATTGAAAAGCTCGTGGAAGTTCTGGGTCCGACAGCGGGGGACATTAAACGAGACTCCCCTGTTTTAAGTCTGCGCCCTACGGATAAGGCCGTGGCGGAAATCTGCTCTGAAAGATCCTTTCAATCCATTCGCCTAACCGATGACTGGAATAGGTACTTGGAAATTTTAAAATCTATTCATACAGAATCCCTACCGACTGAGCAGTGCTTTGTGATCTCGCGAAATATCGGGATATCCTCGTTCTATCTGGGAAAATTTCAGGCGGCCAAAATTCATCTTAGCAAGGCCATGAAATACGCTGAGCTCTTACAAAACGAAAATCATCTGGGAGATGTTCGCAACTGGTTTGCTCGCTTGGATGAAGCTGTCGGCAATTTGTTTAAAGCTGATGATTATTTAAATCAAAATCTGCAACACTTAAGCAAGATCACTCGCCCGAGTGTTCTAGCCGAGTATGCCTATGTGCGGGGCCGCGTGCATTTGCACCGCTGGCAAAATGCTGAAGCCGAAGTGCAACTACGACGAGGCTTGCTAACCACTCTCAAAGCGCGCTCCAAACCTTATCCGCTGCTTGCGGCCTGGATGTACCTTCATTTGGTTCATCTGTACTTACGCACGAAAAATCTTCCGAAAGCCCAAGCCTGCTGCCGTCGTTTTTTAAGTACGGCAGAAAGATCTGGTTGGGGTCGTGGCATTCTTTTGGGAAACTATTATTTGGGAATCATTGAAGAGTTTAAAAATGGCCCGAACACGCGTTCTGCCCAGTATTTTGGAAAAGCTCGCATGATGCATAAATGCACTTTGGTGGATCGCTATTGTCCCCTTCTTTCCCAGGCGGAGTTTTTGTATTTCACTTTAAAAGGCCGTTACGCTGAAGCCAGAACGATTCTTGCGCACCGCTTGTTTAAAACTCGCCGCGCAGAATTTTATCTGGCGTCGACGACGATCGATGGACTTTTGCTTTCAAAGTTAAACCCCGGCAGCCACGGTATTCGCAAAAGCATGATCGCCAAGGCCAAGGAATATTATCAAGCGCAGGGCATTGAATACCCTCTGACCTTGATTGAAAAGCTTGAAGGGCGCACCGAAGTCCTGCCTCAAGAAATCGCCGAATTTTATTACTATTAATTTGCAACACGTTTAAAAATAAAAAAAACCCACATCAACTGTGGGGTTTTTTATTTTTTCCTAATCCGACTGGAGAGGAGGGCGTCTTATTTTTTAGCAAAGGTGCAAGTGTCTGAAGAAGTCCCGTTTCCGTAATATTCGCTGTATGTGTATTCAGCTTTCACCGTTAAATCTTGTGAAGAGCGTGTAAGAACGAAGTTTGTTTCTTCGCCTTCCCAGCCCCAGTCACCCATTTTGATTTCTGTTGCGGTAACACTGTCAGGTGCTGTGATCGCTGAAGAATAGACTGCTAGATCTTTAAAAGCTTCTTCATCACCAGCAGTCAGGCTTACGTAAACGCTGCCTTTGCCATTGATAGTCGTGTAGTCGAATTTCAAGTTGCATGGACGACCGTTAGCAGCTTTACCAGCAGTCAAATCGTAACCACGAGTGTATGAACGAAGAAGTTGGAAGGTATTCAAAGCTTCGTCAGGCAATTGGGATGCTTGAGCGAAACCAGAAATCATAAGACCAGTCAAAAGAACCACTGACGAAAGCGCTTTCATAAAAAACTCCCTATTAGGTTTTGGCTGGAACCTCTTTTACTCGGGAACGGCTTTTTAGGAAACAACAATCTCTGTAACCATAGAAGGATTACCCGACTCTAACGAGATCCTAACAATTAAGGCTCGTCAGGAGTTTCTTGGGCACTTACACACACCAGATCTGATTGTTTTTGCGAGCAGGAATAAAGCTCGTTTAAATCGGCTGCGGGACTAGAAATGCGCCCATAAACAGTCGCCCCTAGCTGCCAGAACTTCAGTTGACCGATACCCCAGGGACGAGGGATTTGGGCTTGTTGAAAGGCCGCCTCGTAAATTGCCATCGCAGAATAGCTTCCACCCGGCGTATAGTAAAAACAACGCGGATCGCGGGCAACCTGCTCACAACCCTGATAGGAACAAATGTAGTCGTTTAAAATCACATCGACCGGTGAATCCGCATGGTAAACGGTGACCTTGTTTTCGTCCCCAGCTGCGGTGATAGAGAAGCCCATAAAGTTATTGGAAGGCTTATTTAAGCCCAGATTGTTCTGCTTGGCATAGATCTGCAAGGTTTCCAGCAAGTCCCCTTTAAAGGAGCCTTCTGCCGCAATGACCGGTACCGATAGAAAAAGACCACATAAGAACAATCTGAACGCATTTCTCATAGAGGGTAGATCGGAACCCACCCCTATTACTTAACCAAACGTCTGAATGACTAGACTTGGTTATGTAAAACGCGACAACCGTACTGTAGCACTATGATTCATTGTCTAAATTAGGGTCGCCCGGGTCGCGAAACTGGTGCGAAACAACGCCTCGTCGGCTTGGACATCCGGATCAAAGCAACAAGCACGGGCGAGATAAATGCGATAGTCGGCATCACTGGCCCATGCCACCGTGGAAAACAAAACTCCACTGCTGGCGATTCCGGCCATGACGAGTGTATCAATGCCTTGAGCGCGTAGATCGTGATCTAAGTTTGTTCCGTGAAAGACGCTTGCACGCAAACAGGTGTAGATGCGATCGCTGGGCTGAACATCCAGTCCCTCTACAAATTTGGATTCTCTAAACAACCCTGCGCTTTTGACCGTGGTGATAAGCTTGTTGTTCTCAGTCACGGGCTCATTTGGCTTGATCAGTAAATTAGCAAAGATCACAGGTCTTTCTGTTTTTCGCCAAGTATCGATCAGGTTGTTTGCACGATCAAGCATGTCCGTGGGAAGACTTCCTGCGAGGACTCTGAACACATCGTCCTGGAAGTGCATCATCAAAAGAGCGGCTTTTTTAGTATCGACGTTTTGAAGAAAAACCATTCACTGATCCCTCACTAAGATGGAAACGTTTCAAACTTCATGGCTTTTTCGAGATCGACATCCCAGGTGGCTTTACTTGAACAGAAAATATGGGCATTCGGTTTGATCGAAAGCTCGCTGTCTAAACTTCCCGCCGGAACAACCAGCATCTGACCATTCATCTGCAAACCCGGTAAAGCTGAACCGCACTCCTTACAAAAGCTCTTGGAGTGTCTGGTTCCCGGCAATGTGAAGCTTTTGACTTCACTCTCACCGCTCAGCCATTTTAGCTGCGCTTTGGAGGAGAACAGGTTCGCTCCGTGAGCAGACCCTGTGTCCTTTTGGCAGTGCTTGCAGTGGCATAAAAAGAAACTTTCGAAGCTGCCATCGACTTCAAATTTCACCCGCTGACACAAACAAGAACCCTGATATTGATCATTCATAGGTTTATGGTGCCACACTTGCCCGATATTGTGGCAAGTCTTTGGTTTTTTTAGAAGTTAACGCCGCGCCCAAAGTTGACCTTTAAGCAAAGACAGGTATCATCTGTTCTTTCACGATTGCCTCGGTGGCGAAATTGGTAGACGCACAGGACTTAAAATCCTGGGATTCCTTTACCGGGTCGTGCCGGTTCGATTCCGGCCCGAGGCACCATTCCCTCTCCAAATTTCTTCGGACAGTCCTCGTTCTTTTTATTTACCGTTTTATTTTGTTGGTTGATTGGTTCAATGTTTTTTCTGTGGCTTCGTTGTGGCTACAGAGCACTGCGGAACTTGAAATTTGGAGAGGGAATGGTGCTCGTGGTTTTGGGATTTTACTGGCTGGCCCCTGCGGGGCTCGCTTTTGACGTAGGCCTCTACTTACAGGCAGTTTCTTCTAGGGCTAGGTCTTTGATGGCTATACTTCCTTCGCTGCAGCCTTCGTTGCCGTGGGTGATTTCTCCGGCCATGTATTTGGAATTTAGTATCAGGATACCACCGATGACTTTTGCATTCACTCTGCCGCCATCGCAATCAACGATGTATTCGGAAGGTTTACTTTTTTCGGCATTGAATGCGGATGTGTTGAAGGTGTAGGTCTTTGATTGCGCTTTCACTGTGATTTGTGGCGTTCCATCGATAACATCCATAGATGCGTTTGCGGTGTGGGCCTTTTCCTTTTGCTCGGGAGTTGCATCGGATGTGATTGTGATGTTTTGTGGGTTAAGAGCTTGGTAACACTTTTCTTTTGCAAAAGAAATTGAACTGGCAAGAATAAGTGATGGAATTAACACGCTCGCTTTTTTCATTTATATCTCCTGGCTAAAAGATAAGTAGCATCAAAACTTTCCCCCACCAAATTGCGAATCGGTAAATGGAAAAAAGCATGGACCACTATTTCGTATTATATAATCGTAAGTTTCCCTTCACGACCTTTGGAAGACTGACACCCTCGGTGGATTTAAGAGAACGTAGATCCAAATTTCCATTTACGGTTGCTGGAAACACAATTCCCTCTGCTTGCTTCAGATAGCTCAACTGAATATCGCCGCCCACTTCCGAAGGTAGCTTCACGCCCCTGGCACTGATTACATCGTCCATTATTAAACGCCCCGTCACCTTGTGTGGGAACACCATGCCTTCAGCGGAATCGACGCGCATAAAGGTTAGATCGCCATGCAACAGCTCCGGCATTTTTTGATGAGGATCAAGAATGACCAGATTACCAACAAGGACTTTAAAGTTTTTACCGGCATTAATAAATTCAGCAGCCGACAATGCGATTTCATCTTTTTTATAGCGTCCATCAAAAATCAATACAAAGTCTTCTCTAAGATCACGCTTGCTTAAAATTTCCTCGATGCGCGGATCTTTCTGATGACCGAAACCTTGAATCGGTCTTTCGACTTCACGAAGAAATACAAGTTCGTCTTTATTGAGTGCTTGCCCCAGGCGGAATTTCTTTTCAATGCCCGTAAGCTTTCTCATGTCTGAATCCTTTTGTGCAAATGCAGCCCCACGTTCACCAAAGGAATTCACTTTATCCGAAACAATTGAAGACGAGAGAATCTGCGAGTCTAAATTCTGATCTTTACCCACACCACGAACTTCAGCAATTTGATCTCCATCCATGCGGATCGCCGCACGAGGAAGAACGCTTTGCCCTGTACTATCTTTGCTATAATAAACATAAAAATCACCGCCACTTAATTGTCTTTGAGCTGTGGCTTCACCAGCTGTACACCAACCGGTATTGCGGCCTTCAAGGGATTTAACCAAAGGCATGGGGTCCGACCCGCGCTCATAGCGAATCCAATGACCTTCATTTGTCACGTAAGAGCCCACCTGTCCCACGCCCAACTTTAACAAGGCCTGCCCATAGAGTTTACCAAAGTTCATACCTTCCAGGGATTTTAGAAATACGGGATCCTCGATTTCATCCAAAGACTTCTTATTTACTTTTCTGACAACGGCATCAGCAACATAAGCCAAAGCCTCATGATTCACTTCCACAAACGGAGCAACAGTCTCTTTGCTTCTGTTACCAAAAGAGCCGGTTTCACCATCGTACTTTGAAAGCTTTGTCATTCCCGTGAACATCCAATATTTCAACCACATCGGATAAATTTGAGTGTCCTTGGAAACCAAGTAATCGACCCATAAATCCAAGGACCGCTGTTGATCTCTGATAACAGTTTCCGCAAGCTCCACTCTTTGCTGGGCACTTAATTTAACGTCGCCGTGTCCACGCTCTTTCGCGATACGCATCTGCTGCGAATAATAGCTCTCAGGCACATCAAAAGGTTTCATCAGGTATTGATTGCGCAGAACTTCTTTGACTTGATCACGTACATATATTGATTTGCCAGCTTTAGCCGAAATCTTGCCCAATTGCCCTAACCACGCATCCAATTTCTCGGCGGGTTTGGAAAGCATCTTGCCCGTGGATTTTTGAGTTTGCTGGGCTGTTTTTTCAACAAAGGGAGTGATGTGGAGTTTAGAATCTCTTTCATGAATGAAAAGAGCGCCTTGTTTGAGTTCTGCCTTTTGAATACTGGTAAAAATTCCTGAGCAGGATTCAGCAGCGAATGTCTCATTTTGAAACACCACATTGAAGGTCAAAGAAAATAGGAAGACACCTGTAAAGAGTCTAAGCAATGAAGAGGGCCAAAGGCCTCTGTCTTTGAATTGATTAAGCATAAGAGAGTCTCCCAATATGCGAATATTCAATTTCAAAAACGAGACCTAGCAGTGCTTAGAAAATGAAACCACCCATAGTGATATAGAGGGTGTACAACTGAGAGCTACCGTCTAAGGCTGAACGTGCAACCACCACGGGAACGTCTTTTTCCATTTGAATGCCGCTTTCACGAGTCATCCACTCCCCGGTGGCCGCGACCTCCCAAAACCAGACATTTTTATTTTCGGTCAAACGCATCCCCCCGAAAGCGATACCCATCATAGGTCCTTCGAATTGGATGCGGCTATAGGCCTCTTCAAATTCCGGAAGTTTTTGACCGTCGGTATATACGACATTTACACTCGCTCCGGTAAAGAAACGAAAGTAAGGAACCTGTTCATCATACCAACCTTGCGGCAGTCGATACCGGAATCCCACTCCGAATTCAGTCCCCCAAATTCGCAGTTCGTTGACTCGCGCAAATTTTATCAATGAACCCGTCTCAAGAGCCCAGCGATCGTTCAGATAATAACTGACATCGGTTTTGACGGCGAGACCCAAAGCATATTCACGAGTGGAACCTTCCACCAGATAAACTCCACCATGAACTCCAAGACCCGCATTGATATGCAATCCTTCGCGCCAAATTAAATCAATCGGCGGCAATTCAGTTGCGGCGGTCACCGTTTCCATTTCAGCCTTGGAAACACAGGAAACTAGCAAAACAAGAATGATGGAAAATAATTTTGAACTTCTCATTCAAAACTCCAAGACAGATTCACACCTTGAAAGTTTTGCGAAACCACCGGCACAGCGACATAACCATACTGGGAGCTCTTTAACAAACTAAAGGGATTAAATACATAACCCAACAAACGGTTCGGCCAAGTTTTCTTAGAATGAAAATAAAGGCTCAATTTTTCAAATCCCACACCGACCACAGTTCCCAACACCGGTGTTTGATACAGATCCTGATAACTCGGAGCTTCCGTCACGGTCTCAATGGTAAACTCAAATGCCGTTGATGAGGCAACAGTCCATAAAAATGCTTCCGTTTCCGAGTAACCACGGGAGCGATAGAATTGATAGTAAAGCTCACCCGACAATGAATGCTTAAAGATATTATAGTCGTAAGAATCTTTGTCGTAATCTGCATAGGAAGGGTTCGTAATCCAATTATGAAAGGAGCCGTGTTCTTGAATTGTTTCAGCCTGTGTGATTGCGTACACGATCCACTGCAGCCCATACATGATTCCGAAGTTCTTTAGCTTTTCATGTTTTTCAAATTCTGATTTTTCAAAATGACGGTACTCTTCATAAAGACCGGAGGGATCTTTTTGAAGATTTGCTGCCTCTTGCGCACGCGCAAGGGACGATAGCAAACAAGCGGCACTTAGAAAAAGTGCACTAAAAATCTTTAGAGAACTGAACAAGGAGGCCTCCGTCAATCGGCACAGGATAGATCATAGTCGTATTCTTTTTCTGGCTTTCAGTCACGAGCGCACTTGCACGCCCCCAATAAATTCCCAGGGCTGCCGCCGCCACCACATCACTGAGCCAATGGACTTGTGCTGATATTCTGGATGCGGCAATAAAGGTCGCCACCCCATAGGAGGCCGTTCCAACCCAAGGACCATAGGAGTAAGCCATGGACGTCGCAATCGCAAAGGCATTCGATGTATGTCCAGAAGGCCATGACCAACCACGATCTCCCGTCGGTCTTTGTCGATTGATACTCGCTGCCAATGTCACGTGTGTTACTGTCGTCAAAAGCATCGCACGGAAAGATTGCAAACCGCCTGGTTGATCCCACCAAAGTTGTGAAAGAGCTAAGACAACTCCTGGCCCACCACTTCCCAGGAAGCCACCGAGCTGCTCCCATGAATCCGACATGATGTGATGATTCTGAGTGTATTCAAATAATTTATCATCCTGAGTACCTGCAGCCGCCGAAGCCATTAAGCCCCCAACAATAATTCTTGCACCGGTCTCATCGAAACCTTGCACGATTGTTGGTTTTAATTGGTCATCCCACACCCACGGAAAAAATGCTTTACCTTCGGTTGGATCATTCCACTCCCCATCCCCAGAGGCAAAAGACATATTTGAGAGTGAAAAAAGAATGAATGTGATTGCGACTAACAAACGGTGAGCTGTCATTTCATTAGTCTAACTGCATATCAACATACTCGTCAAAAGCGATCTCTCTTTGCTAGTCTTTCAAAAGAGGAGTAAAACAGAAGATGAGGTTCATCTATGTCCCCAACCCCCACCTCCACTCACTCCGCGTCTCCCGCATCGAATCGTCTGCTATGGTTAGTTGCAATCGGATTTTTCATGGAGACTCTGGACTCTACGATCGTGAATACCGCTCTGCCAAGCATGGCAAAAAGTCTGAATGCCAGTCCACTGCTGATGCAGTCAGTGGTGATTGCCTACGCTCTTACGATTGCCGTTCTTATTCCCGCTTCGGGTTGGATCGCGGACCGCTTTGGTACTCGCAAAGTCTTTTTCTCGGCGATATTTTTATTTACCTTGGGCTCCTTATGTTGTGCGATTTCGCAAACATTACCGCAGCTGGTAGTGTCGCGAGTTCTGCAAGGAGTCGGGGGCGCCATGATGATGCCCGTGGGTCGCTTAGCGGTTCTTCGAGCCTTTCCCGCCAATCAGTTTCTTCGCGCGATCAGTTTTGTCACCATCCCCGCCTTGATTGGGCCCTTGATCGGCCCCACTCTTGGGGGTTATCTGGTCGAGTACGCTTCCTGGCACTGGATTTTTTTGATTAATATTCCCGTGGGAATTTTGGGATGCATTGCCACTTACATCGACATGCCTGACATTCGCGGCGTCGAAGTTCCAAAATTTGACCTGGCAGGTTTCATCATGCTTTCCACTTGCATGGTGATGATTTCATTTGCACTGGACGGAATGTCGGAATTGGGCTTTCAACATGCGACGGTTTTACTTTTAGTTATTTTTGGTATGGCAGCACTCACCGCTTACTGGTTGCACGCTCGCCGCCATTCGCGCCCGCTTTTTTCGTTAAAGCTTTTTAGCTCCCAAACTTATACCATAGGACTTTTAGGAAATTTGTTCGCACGCATTGGCAGCAGTAGCATGCCTTTCTTGATCCCTCTGTTTTTGCAAATCAGTTTGCGCTATTCACCATTCGAAGCAGGACTTACCATGATCCCCGTGGCACTGGCGGGAATATATGCGAAAAAATTAGGGACACCTTTGATCATGCGAATCGGATATCGCAACACTTTGGTTTATAACACGTTATGTGTAGGAATCATGATGGCAAGCTTTGCCTTAATCACCGTCGATCAACCCAAATGGATCCGCATTCTTCAGTTGCTGGTATTTGGAACTGTGAACTCCCTGCAGTTCACAGCGATGAACACTTTGACGCTTAAAGATCTGAATGCGAAATTTGCTTCCAGCGGAAACAGTCTGTTTTCAATGGTGCAAATGTTAGCCATGAGTTTTGGCGTCGCCGCTGCCGGCGCCCTTCTTTCCACCTTTGCAAGTCACTATCCCGCGATGGAAGGTGGAGGCATGGCTTTACAGGCCTTCCGTGCCACTTTTCTTTGCATGGGGCTGATCACATGCAGCTCGGCTTGGATATTCTGGCAGCTTCCCCCGGAGATGATGGCGCGCGCCGAAGATCCTAAGAAAGTCACCGTCGAATAGATTGGATTTGAAGCCGACGCTGCATTTCCTGACATAAAAATCAGATGAAACTCACCTTAACATCAACAATAATCCCCTTAGTAATTCGTGGGAGAACTTATGGCATTTCGTTGGATCGGAAAATCAAATGATGGAAACACAGTCACACTGAATAAGCTTGTGGAGTGCCCGGTTAAATACCCCGAATATGCTACGGACACTTGGCTGAGCACCAATCAAGACATCGTTCGCAAGGGCATGGTTTTAGACGTTGAGACAACAGGTCTTAATCAAACCGACGATGTCGTCATCGAAATCGGTATGCGCCAATTTGATTTCAACAAAAACACCGGCGAAATTTTGCGTCTGGGAAAATCCTATTCTGCATTCCAAGACCCGGGCCGCCCACTTTCTCCAGAAATTATCGCGCTGACTGGAATTACGGACGCGGATCTTGAAGGTCAGAAAATTGATTGGGCTCATGTAGATCAATTGATCTCAGAAACTTGCCTGGTGATTGCTCACAACGCAAAATTTGATCGTCCGTTCATTGATCGCAAATCGAAAACTTCCACAGAAAGAATCTGGGGTTGTTCATTTAAGCAAGTCGATTGGAATTCCAAAGGCTTCACAAGTCCCAAGCTTGAGCTTTTAAATATCTATCACGGGTTTTTCACAGACTCTCACCGCGCACTGAATGACGTCGATGCGCTTTTGTATTTGTTAAGCCACTCCGCTCACGACACGGATAAAACTTACTTGTTTGAACTTACAGGGAATGCCCGTCGCATGATGACTCATGTGATTGCAAGCTCTGCTCCTTTTGAATCCAAAGAGCATTTGAAAACTCGCGGTTACTCGTGGGATAACACGAATCGTTTTTGGTCTAAGATCATCTTTAAGGATGATGTGAAAAACGAAATCACGTGGCTTGAAGACACGGTTTACTGCGGTCCATTCAATGGCATTCAGCGTGATATCGCTTTAATGGATAACTTTAAGTAATTTATTTTACGGAAATGATTTCGTATTCGCGAGTTTGGTCGCCTTGTTCAACGACGGCGACATCGCCTTCGCGAAGATCTAACAAGGCTTCACCCAACGGACTGCTGGGTGTAACGATTTGAACGCGCTGGCCTTCGAAGGTCACATTCACTCCCCCACCATGAGTCATCATCAAGAGGAAACTGTTCTTGCCGTTATGTTCAACTTCGATCAAAGCGGTGCCGGCGATTTTATCATCAGGACCGAAGTCCTTTACATTCACGTGGGTTAAAATAACCAAAAGCTCTTTCATTTCGGCTATACGTTTAGCCTGACCTCGCGCCAGATAAGAAGCCTCGAGGCTTCGAGTATCGTATTGGTTCTCAGGTTTGGCTTCTTCGCTGGTGGCCGCTTCGATGGATGCTTTTGCGGCAGCCGTAAGACTTTCCAGATCTTTCTCAAGTTCCGTTCGAATTTGAGTTATCAATTTTCTCTTATCCACAGCGCCACCTCGATGCTACAATAACTCCTTTAGAGTGTCTGATTTGAACAAGGATTGCAATATGTCTGATTCGTTTCTTGCCATTGACTTTGGAACCAGCAATTCCCTGGTGGGAGCATTCCATAATGGAAAAACTCACGGGGCACTTCCGCTGGATCATAAGGCCGCAGATCCGACACTCATGCGCACCCTTTTGTATTTTCCAAATCCCGATCTTTGTTATTACGGCGCCGAAGCCATCGAGCAATACATCGAACAAGATATGGAAGGTCGACTTTTCAGGTCTTTCAAGTCTCACTTACCAAATCAGAGTTATCTGGGAACGGTGATCGACAATCGCATCGTGACCTTAGAAAACATGGTAGGGATTTTTCTTTTAGAATTAAAAAAGCGCGCAGAAAAACATTTGAATCAACAAATTACTAAGGCCGTCATTGGCAGACCCGCTCGCTACTCCATGGATCCCGTGGCAGATGGCTTCGCCCTGCACCGCATGGAAAAAGCCGCCAGGATGGCAGGCTTTACTGACGTTCAATTCGTACCAGAGCCTTTGGCCGCCGCCTTTGATTACCGCAAACAAATCACGAAAGAAAAAATTGTCATGATCGGCGACTTCGGCGGAGGAACGTCGGACTTTACTTTAATTCGCCTGCGCGCCGAGGGCTTTGATAACAAAGACGTGCTGGCGATTGATGGCTGCCCAATGGCGGGCGATGCTTTGGACTCTGTTTTCATGAGTCACCGTTTGAACCAATATTTTGGGGCAAAATCCCGCTATCGTCTGCCGATGAGTAACAACGTCCTGACCATGCCACCCGCCGTGTCGCAAAAATTAAACCATCCAGCGCACATCGTGCATCTTAAAGAAAAAGACACTTACGAATTCATCCGCGAGGTGAAAAAGTGCTCCTTAACCGCTCAAGACAAAGAAGCCATCGAGCGTTTATTCATTTTGCTGGAAGACCAACAGATCTTTCCGTTTTTTGAAGCCATCGAAAAAACCAAGCGCGGGCTTTCCGCGGCTGTGGATTTTGATTTTAGCTTTGATTATCCAGAAATCGAAATCAGCGAAAAATTCACCACCACACAATTCGTGGATTGGGCGATGAATACTCGCGAAAAGATCTTTGAGGGTTTGGATCGCTGCCTGGAATCTGCAGGTGTTGGCGCTGAACAGGTCGATCTTGTGTGTCTCACTGGCGGAACAGCCAAAGTCCCTTTTATTCAAGATGAGCTGGAAAAGCGCTTTGGTAAAAACAAACTTCAAACCCAATCTCACTTCCATTCCGTGCTCTCGGGCCTGGTGGAATCGGCTAGCTTCTGGGCAAACGGTCAAAAGGTCACTTAAATTTCAGCTCATATTGATCCTGTTAGAGTTTAAAGGCTGTCATCTAAAACCATGACAGCTGTCTAACTTTTTCACCTCTCCCCACAGTATTTTACAATTGGCGCTGGCCCCCAAGTTGCTTTGTCTCATTGTACGAACACGCTCTGGGGAGGGCTCAATGATGAAAGCACATGTTTATATCAATGGTATCCACGCACTGCCACCGCAACTTAAAAAAGACAAATCACTGAAGTCAGAAATCGTCGATAATCCTTATGAACTGCGCGACAAAATGAAAGACGAAACCATCGCTGAAAAAATCATCGTGGCGTTTTTGCCGTTTTTAGAAATCCGTCACTATGAACTTTACATGCACCTGCAAAAAACCACGCCCAATCTTAAGATCTTTTTTATCGTAAGTGAACTTTCCAGCAACATGCGCATTCGCCTGCGTGCGGATAATAATTTCGTGGTGATGTGGAAAACGGAAGAAACAAATCTGGTTAAAAATATTCACAAATATCTGGATGGCAAATCTGTGGAGTCACGCCAGGATCGCAGAGAACATGCAACTTCCAAAGGCCTTTTGAGTCCTTCCAAGCTGCCACTGGGTCATCAAAACAAGGGCTTTCAACCAATTCTGGGCGGAAGTTTCGAAAACCTCTCCCCCCATGGAACCTGCATGAAGATCCAAGCACCCTTTTACGAGCATAAAGACTTTGTGAATCTGACGTACCAAAATAAAGAGGGTGAGTTTGTGTCCTTAGAGGGCCAAGTGCGCTGGTCGAAATGGAATACAGACACAAAAACTCAAGAACTGGGAGTTCAATTTCTCTCTTCCGTCATTGTTTAAAATAATTTAATGTACGTTTCTTTCCGCGGGAAGTTATAGATCGTAAACGCTCCTTCCCGCGTCTCTTTTCTTGCATGCGTTCATAAAACGAAGTTTAATCTATCCATGATTGAAGCATTAAAAGAAAAATCTGAATTAATCACTTGGGCCCTTCTGATCACTCTTTCCGCTCTGTTCCTGTACATCAATATCCCCTTCTTGATGCCGCTACTTTTAGCCGGCATCTTTGCGATGGGATTAATCAACTTCGTCAACCGCATGGCTGCAAAAACTCGCGCGCCACGATGGTTGTCGGTATTAGGAATTGTTTTAGTGGGCCTGGCTCTAATATGGATTCCGATTTCTTTAGCACTTTACCGTATCGGTGTTCACTTAAGCGCTCCTCAAGAATTCCAGTCTTCGCCAATCATGACTCAGCTAAAAGGTTTGCAGGAGTCAGGGCTTAATCTTTTAAAACAGGCCACCGAATGGACGGGATACGATTTGGTAAAGCCTGCTCAGGGCATGATGACGAGTGTGTTTGGTAAAGTTGGAAATTGGGCCCTGGCTTATTCCTCCGACGTCGTGTCACAGCTGCCTGGGATTTTGTTTAACTTCTTTATCTTCGTTTTGTTTCTGTATTTCCTGCTTTTGAAAGCAGCACAGATCAAAGAGTTTGTTATTCGTTACAGCCTGGTTGAAGACGGCTTAACTGAATCCCTGGTTAAACTTGCCAAAGATTCTTGCTCGGTCACTTTGTTCTCCACTTTCGTGATTGGTTTGATCCAAGCATTCTTTATCGGCATCGGCGGCTTAATATTCGGCGAAGGAGATTTCTGGTTGGTCGTAACCGTGACGTTCGTGGTTTCCTTTATCCCGATCATAGGGGCAGCACCAGTTGGTTACTTACTTTCAGTTCTTGCCTTCATCGGCGGCCGCACAGGTCCCGGTATTGGCATGGCTGTTATCGCAACAATCGCTGGTACCATCGATAACGTACTGAAGCCTTTTTTCGTGGGGAATCTCGGAGATCAAAAGATCTCCCCACTGATCGGCTTTACATGCGTTATCGGCGCCATCGTAATGTTTGGAATCTCGGGCTTGCTACTTGGCCCGGTGATCATGAACCTTGCTTACGGCGCCATCCCACTGCTTTTAAAACACCTAAAGCACAACGGCTCCACATTCTTCACCAGCGACACTTAAAAAGGTACGGACTTACTTTCTCCCAAAATGAAAAAGGCAGGATCTCTCCTGCCTTTTTCATTTTTAAGTAAGTAACTACCTTTTGAAGTAAGGCCGTACCTTTTACTGAGGACGTACCTTCTGGAGAAAGTGTGTCCGTACCTTTTACGGCGCGACCTTTTAGACTTTCTTTAGGAAGGACTTGAAGAAGTCGTTGCCTTTATCATCGACGATGATAAAGGCTGGGAAGTCTTTTACTTCGATTTTCCAGACGGATTCCATGCCGAGTTCTGGGAAATCTAGTACTTCCACTTTCGTGATACATTCTTTACCCAAACGAGCGGCAGGACCACCGATGGAACCGAGGTAGAAGCCACCGTGCTTTTTACATGCATCGGTTACTTGCTGCGAGCGATTGCCCTTACCTAGCATGATCATTGATCCACGCAGGCCTTGGAATGTATCTACGTATGGATCCATGCGTTCTGACGTTGTTGGACCGAATGATCCTGAAGCATAACCTTTTGGTGTTTTTGCAGGACCCGCGTAGTAAACCGCGTACTGCTTAAAGTAATCAGGTACACCTTCGCCGCGATCCACTTTTTCTTTGAGTTTTGCATGAGCAATATCGCGAGCCACGATCATCGGACCGTTTAGCATCACGCGAGTAGCGACTTTTTGCGAAGAAAGGATTTTCAAAGTTTCTTCAATCGGTTGATTCAAATCAATGCTGATGGCTTCAGCCGACGTGTCTTGCAGGTGATTTGGCAAGTACTGCTCTGGGTGAAGTTCCAGTTGCTCTAGGAAAATACCTTCGCGAGTGATTTTACCACGGATGTTACGATCCGCAGAGCAGCTCACACCCACCCCAATCGGACAACTAGCACCATGGCGAGGTAAACGAATCACACGCACGTCGTGCACGAAGTATTTACCACCGAATTGCGCGCCGATGCCGCTTTCACGGGCCCACTTCTCGACATTTTTTTCCATCTCAAGATCACGGAAGGCACGACCGCCCTCAGAACCCGAAGTAGGAAGACCATCCAGATAGCCTGCAGAGGCGTATTTCACGATTTTCAAAGTTTCTTCCGCGGAAGTACCGCCCACGCAGAACGCCAAGTGATACGGAGGGCAAGCCGCAGTTCCTAAAGAAACCAAAACTTCCTTCACGAATTTTTCAAATCCTTCCGGATTCAAAACCGCTTTGGTTTTTTGATGCAAATAAGATTTATTGGCAGAACCGCCACCCTTAGCCAGGAACAAGAAATGATATTCATCACCCTTTTCAGAGTAGATATCAATCTGCGCTGGCAGATTCGTTCCGGTATTTTTCTCATCAAAGAAAGTGACTGGAGCCATTTGAGAAAAGCGCAGGTTGCGCTTTTGGTAGGTGTTGAAAACACCTTTAGACAAATACTCTTTGTCATCAAAGCCCGTGAAAACACTCTCACCTTTTTTACCCACCACAATCGCAGTCCCCGTGTCCTGACACGACGGGAATTCCATTTGCGCTGCGATAATCGCATTTTTCAAAAGATCCACCGCCACGAAACGATCATTCGCAGAGGACTCAGGGTCCTGCAGAATGTGTTCGAGCTTTTGCAAGTGGGCCGAACGAAGCAAGTGCGAAACATCGCTCAAAGCTTCTTGCGCAATCAATTCCAAAGCCTCCGGTGCGACAACTAAAACTTCGCGCTCGCCAAGTTTTTGCACGCTCACGTGATCTGAGGAAATCTTACGATATTGAGTTGTATCTTTTTGCTTTTCGTAGAGGGGAAAATACTTAAATGACATGCAATTGAGAATACGCCCGAGAGCCGCTCTCCGCAAGGCTTGATGCGTACGCGCGCAAGCCCTCGGTTGGCTTTTTAGGTGGGACTTAATGGGTGGGACTTCGAACGCCGCGATTACGGCAAAAAATTTGTGGGACCAGGGCTCTCTGTGCGTTCGAGAGGGGTCCAAGGACCTTCCGAGGGAGGAGAATCAAACTTGTTGTCTCCTTCTGAAACCCAACATATCAACCTGGACCTATAAGCACAAAACGATAATATTTGTCTCTTCCATAAGTTTTGCTTATGGATGAAAAGTGCCGAACCTGAGCCTTATTTGAGGAAGTTTCTGTAATTTCTCCACGAGAAATTCCAATTGTGAATGCAAGCGACCCTATGAATATCGTGATGCGCTGAATTTATAGCCATCTGGGAGTGAAATTGACGAAAACCTAAAGATTGTTAAGCGATTATCCCACCTCCCCCGATTGCATAATTTATATTTATCGCTTACCTTCACCTCGCAAATTTACATTTGGAGGCTTTCCATGGCTTTAGCTCTCGTGGGACTGTGTCTTGCTGCGGTAATTTTTTTATACTTCAGCAACAATCCGCTGAATCATTCACGCAAGTTTATGATTCGTCGCTTCGTTAACTGGTTCCCATTGGGCATGTCCTATGCCTTCTTGTACATGGGCCGTTATAACCTCAACGTCTCCAAGAACGCTTTGGGTGACATGATGACGAAGGAACAATTCGGCATCATCTTTGCCGCCGGTACAATCACTTACGGTCTTTCCTTCCTACTAAATGGTCCAATCGTCGACAAAATCGGCGGTAAAAAAGGGATCATCATTGCCACGCTAGGTTCATCGATCATGAACTTACTAATGGGTGGAGCTACTTATCTTTACCTAATGGGTCGTTTGAAAACGAACATGGTTGTAGCCTTCTCAATCTTGTTTGCCTTGAACATGTTCTTCCAATCCTATGGTGCGGTTTCCATTATCAAAGTAAAAGCTTACTGGTTCCACGTTCGTGAGCGCGGCGTCTTTGGTGCGATCTTTGGTACTTTGATTTCTTTCGGTGTGTATTTCGCATTCGACTGGGGTCAGGCGATCGTTGAAGCTTCTAAACTTCACATCGAAGGAACTAAAACTGCTTTCCAAAGCTTCATCCAACACATCTTCGCTATCGACACAGGTACGACGAATGCCACTTGGTTAGTATTCACGATCCCAGCGTTCCTATTGATCTGCTGGGCCTTGATCGACATGGTTCTTTTGAAAGACTCCCCAGCTGAAGCTAACTTCGGTGAGTTCGATACCGCGGACGCTTCTTCTGGTGATGACGAAAACGTTAAAATCACGATGAGTTTGGTCCTTAAAAAAGTCTTCTCAAATCCAATCATGTACACGATTGCGTTGGTAGACTTTACGTCTGGCGTTCTTCGTAACGGTATCATGCAGTGGTATCTGGTTTTCGCTCACGAAATGAAAGCCACTGATGAGGCTTTCTATAATGCGTCTGAGTTCTTCGTTAAGAACTGGGGTTTGCTTCTGTGCTTAACTGGTATCATCGGTGGTTTCATGGCCGGTATGATGTCTGACCGTTTCTTCCAGTCCCGCCGTGGACCGCCAGCAGCGATCAACAATGTGATCATGATCTTCCTTTTGATCTTGATGTCTGTGTTCTTAACTAAAGAACCTAACATCGTCGGTGGTTGTGCGATCTTGATGACTCTTGCAGTTATCGGCGTTCACTCGTTGATGTCTGGTACAGCCGCTGCTGACTTTGGTGGTAAGAAAATGACGGCGACAGCTTCTGGTATCGTGGATGGTTGCGTGTACTTGGGTTCAGGCATCCAATCCCTGGCGATCGGTTACTTGTCTGCGAAAAGCTGGCACTATTGGCCTTTGTTCCTTTTGCCGTTCTCGTTCCTGGGCTTGTACCTTTCTCTTCGCATGTGGAATGAACTTCCTGAAGCGACTAAGAAGTACATCCTAAAACAAGAACAGGATGCTGCTAAAGAACAGGGAAAGACTTTAGGTAGCGAATCCCCTGCTACCAACTAAATAACAAAATCAAGGCTCACTTCGGTGGGCCTTTTTTGTATCCTCACACAAAGGTCCCCGCTGCTCTTGCCCTTCCCCTCCCTTATCGTGCGCAATAAAAGGGTCTAACTTGCGCTGGGAGGTCGGAATGAGAATCATCTGGGCTATGGATGCCTTTGAAGACAATAAAGAACTGAATCAGAAAATGGCTTCATATCTAAGCCGCTTGCATGAAAGCACCGGCGCCGATATTGAGCCCGTCTATCTTCTTCGCGAAAACGAAATCGTCCTTCCCAGCTATGAAGTTCCGACCTGGGTCACAGACCACTCCCGCACTGCTGAAGCCCTGTTTAAGGAAGTCCTGGGCGACTATGACTTAACCTTCTTACTTGAGCCTAAAGTCATCCCTCACGCATCCCAATCCCACGCAGGTGCCGCGGAGACACTCTCAGCCTACGCAGACCGCACTCGCGCGGATTTGATCGTGGTGGGCAGCCATGGACGTCAGGGTTTCCAGCGTTTCCTTTTAGGAAGCTTTGCGGAAAGTCTGCTCTTGGAATCTGATGTTCCGGTCTTTGTCGTGGGGGCTCATACCTCCGCGAAACCTATCTCGAACATTCTTTTCCCGACAGAGTTTGGTGATCATTCAAAAGAAAATTACCGCCATGTTTTGGATCTGGCGAAAAAGTTTAATGCCGAAGTGACTCTGTTTCACTGTATTGCTCGCCCAATTGAAAGTCTTTTTGAGATGGATACGCGTCCCCGCGTTTATAATTTCAAAGGCAAGATGCTGACCCTAGAGCAAATCGTTGAGCAACAGATTGAACATCAATCCCAGCGCGCAGAACGCTGGATCACTTGGGCTCGCAGCGAAGGCGTGGTGGCGCAGTATCACATCGACAGTTCTTATAAATCAGTGGATGAGGCGATTTTGGAAGCCATTCCGCAACATGATATCGGTTTGGTCGTGATGGAAGCTCAGAGTGGACCTTTAAGCTCTGCTATCTTGGGTAGCTTTACCCGCAACGTGGTTCGCCAGGCAGAATGTCCTGTGTATGTTCTGACTCGTCACTTTTACGATCATGTGGAAGATCGCTTTGGCGATGCGGCTGCGCCCTAAATTTAAGGTTCGATCAACAGAAATAAAAAAGGGCTCCCGCTGGGAGCCCTTTTTGTTTTGAGAATCTTAAGCGACACGTCCCTGAGTGGGGCGCATGGATGGTGGAAGTTTTTTATAAGCATTGTTTAAGTGCGTTTTCAAAGTCGCTTTCGAAATGAACAGCTTGTCAGCGATTTGTTGATTCGTCATGCCTGCAGTCACCATATGCATGATGCGAATTTCACTTGGAGTAAGACCTTTATTGACGAAGAAAGCTTCCTGAGCCGCTTGCTTCTCGGCTTCATTTTTAATCGGATAAAGGAACGTCATCACGTTTTCGCCGTCTTTCACCAACATCACGTCGACGAATTGACCTTCGATGTGCTGACCCTTATGCAGCTTCATTCCGTCTTGAACCGGCGCCGCCTCTTCAACCTGCTTCATCATTTCAGCGCAAGCAGAATTTCCGCAAACACCCGGGGCTTTTGAACCACACGTCTTTTGCGAAGCTTCGTTCTGAAAAAGAACTTCATTTTTGCTATTGCGGATACAAATACTGAGTTTGTCACCTGTGCACATTTTCGGATCCTCCGTCCCACTAAACATATTATGCCATCCGCCACCTAAAACCGAGGATGATCTCGATCATGTTTTCTTGAACTTTTTTAAATGTGAGGTCTAAGGTCGAATGCGTAATGACTAAGCATGTCGAACGAGGGAGTTTCATATTGTAAGTTCACACGAGTTTGTTTGATTCATTGCTAAAATGTAAGAAGGAGCCTAAGGATTTCCCTCTGGAATCTCGTGGAAATCGTGAAACTTCTGTGCGATTAATCCGTAAAAACTTCGGAAAAATGTCATTTCAGGGGTGGTTTTATTGCGTCCATGTAATAAACGGGCCGCAATTTAACGTCGTATCAGAATAAGACAATGGTTCAGAAAAAATTCTCGGATGTACCCCATGCCGACTCCTAGGTACTACTAATTGATACTTGAACTACTGGTATTGAATATTAAACCACCCTGACCGAATATGAACCTGAGCCAAGTTAATAAACCTCAGACAAGGAGGAACTATGGGTGCCAGTCCAGTAAGCCACTCGAATCCGGACAAAAAGTACATGTTGAAAATTCCGGTGCAAAAACGCTCGAAAGAAACAGTGGCGAGCATCGTTGAATCCTGTGCGCGACTATTAGTGCAGGAACCATATCACGCAATCACTACGGATAAGATTGCTGAGATGGCAGGTGTAAGTATCGGTTCGTTGTATCAATTCTTTGCAAATAAAGAAGCCATCGTTGCGGCGGTTATCGACGATCTTCTGCAAAAAGACTTGGTATATATTGAAGAGAACTTAGCAAAACTAACGACAAATGATTTGGATGCAAAAATCCACGCATTTATCGATATCGGTTTTGCACGTTTCCATGACAATCGCCCTCTAAGAACAGCCCTTCAAGGCGTTCAAGGAATGTTGGATTACTGGGAAACTCGCCGTGTATTCTTTGAACATTATCAAAAAGCGGTTTTAGTTCATATGCCGCAAATCCCAGGTCGTGATCGCGAGATGATTGCACTGTTCATCGTGAGCAGTTTCAACAACATCCTGCAATTAAGTCTCTTGGGTCCGCAATCTCCGGAAAGAGAAAACGAGATCAAAAAAGAAGTGTTCATTTTGATCAATCGTTATCTAAAACCTTAGTCATAAGAAAAACCTTGTGACTTTATAAATCCTCCTCGTATGCTGAATGTATCGAGGGGGATTTTTTGTTTAAAGCGGTACTGCAGTGGTTTGGTCTGTCTTTAGTCATCGGCGCTCTGGCCGGGACGGCTTCCGCGGGATTCTTAGCCTCCCTTGATATCGTCACGAAAACTCGTTCAGAACATCCCTGGCTTTTACTTTTACTTCCCGTTGCTGGCATCTTAGTTGCCTGGCTTTACCATCATCACGGCAAAGAAGTGGCAGCAGGAACAGATTTAATTTTGGATGAGATTCACAGCCCCAAGCAAGTGGTCCCCTTGCGCATGACACCTTTGGTTTTACTGGGAACTTTGGTCACTCACCTTTTTGGTGGCTCTGCAGGACGTGAAGGAACGGCTGTTCAGATGGGCGCATCCTTATCGGATCAACTTACTCACGTTTTTAAATTCGAAGGACAGCAAAGAAAAATCCTATTGATGTCGGGAATCGCTGCGGGCTTTGCTTCTGTGTTTGGCACTCCCTTAGCCGGTGCGATTTTCGGTCTGGAAGTTTTGCGCGTGGGAAGACTTCGTTATGCGGCATTGCTGCCCTGTTTTGCTTCCGCAATTATAGCCGACCGGGTGACTTCTTTATGGGGTATTCACCACACGATCTATAAAATTTCAGAAGTTGCCCCCCTCGGAATAGTGCCGCTCGGTTATGCTGTTTTTGCGGGGATTGCTTTTGGTTTGTGCGCACGCCTTTTTTCACAAAGCTTGCATCATATGATTCGTCTTTTTAAGCATGGAGTGAATAACCCGATGGTGCGGGCATTTGTGGGTGGGATCATCGTAATTGTTCTCGCCGCCTTAATGCAATCGGATCGTTACCTGGGCTTGGGAGTTCCTGTGATAGTTGAAACTTTCAATCAACATGTGCCGGCTTATGATTTTGTTTTAAAGATTTTATTTACAGCGGTGACTTTAGGTTCTGGTTTCAAAGGTGGCGAAGTCACACCGTTATTTTTCGTGGGCGCGACCTTGGGCAACGCTTTGTCTTGGATTTTGCCGCTGCCGATGTCACTCTTAAGTGGAATGGGATTTGTCGGAGTTTTCGCGGGCGCTGCCAACACGCCATTGGCCTGCACGGTGATGGCAATGGAACTGTTCGGTACTCAGGGTGCGGTTTTCTGCGCCATTGCTTGCGTGGTTAGCTATCTCTGCTCGGGTCACAAAGGAATTTATCATTCGCAAAGAATTGGGGTAAAAAAGCATGTTGAAACAAATTAAAACTCCTTTTACGGAAATGATGGGAATTGATTTCCCGATTATCGCAGCTCCCATGTTTTTGGTGAGTAACGCAGACATCGTCGCTGAAGCAAGTGAAGCTGGTGGTATTGGCACGTTCCCCGCTTTAAACTATCGTCCTTTGGAAAACTATGCGGCGGCTCTTAAAGAAATGCGCGAAAAAACCAAGAAGCCCATTGGAATTAACATCATCGTTAACAAATCCAACACTCGCCAGAATGATGATCTAAAAATCGCTTTGGATCACGGTGTGAATCTTTTCATCACGTCCTTGGGGAATCCTAAAACTGTGATTCAAGAAGCACACAAAAACGGTGCAAAAGTTTTTTGCGACGTCACGAATCTGGATCATGCCTTGAAAGTTCAGGATCTGGGAGCTGACGGTGTCATCGCTGTCGGCGCAGGAGCTGGTGGCCATGCGGGCCCCATCTCTCCGCTGGTTTTGATTCCTTGGCTGAAAACTCGCTTGAACATTCCGATCATCGCAGCTGGTGGTATTTCCCACGGGTCGATGATGGCTGCTTGTCTGGCTCTAGGTGCTTCGGGCGTCAGCGTGGGAACGCGCTTTATCGCCAGTAAAGAAGCAAATGTCGATCAAGCTTATAAAGATGCGATCATCAAATCCACCCCGGAAGATATCGTGATGACAACGCGTGTGTCAGGCACCCCTGCCGCTGTGATCAACACACCTTACGTGCAAAAAATGGGTACGGACTTACCTTGGGCCATGAAGATTTTAAAAGACCACAAACTTACTAAGAAATATATGGTTCCGTTAATTCACTTAATGGGGATGAAGTCCTTGGAAGAGGCAGCCGTAAAACCAACTTGGAAAACTGTTTGGACGGCGGGACAATCTGTTGGGTTGGTTGAAGAAATCCTCACGGTTCGTGAAATCTACCAAAAGCTAATTTCCGAATACGAACAAAGCGTAAACAACCTAAACCAGCTCGGCATCAAATAGGTGCCAGGTCTTGTTTCATGTCGCACTCCGCAAAAAAAAACGAAACCTATTATGAATAATCGCAAAGCATTCTGAAATAAAAAAGGCACTGATAAATTCTGTGCCTTTTTTTATAAACTTTTGCGCATTTTTTTATGGGGAAGTCCTACTTCTCCGAAGGTCTCGCCGATCACTTCATAACCGAGTTTTAGATAGAATGGCACTGCGGCTTCGCGAGCGTTAAGCTCAATTTCTTTATAACCGAGTTCTCGAGCTTTTACTTCGGAAGCTTCAACCAGAATTCTGCCCACACCTGTGCCTTGAGCATGGGGATCCACGGCCACTTGGCGCATCTTTACGACGCTTTCGCTGACTTTTCTTAACAGCAAACAACCGAACAAAGCTTTGCCGCGAAAAGCACCCAAATGGACGTCATCTTTTTCAGCGCGCAAATCTTCCTGGGAAAATTTTAAGCCCAAAGGTCTTCGCAAAACTTCATATCTTAGATTCACTTCCAGTTGGTACTCGCTGGAAGCGTGTTTGATTTCTTTAACTTCGATACCCACAGCAAAACCTCAGAAATCAGTTCAAGATTTCAGTGATCTGTTACGAACCGACAAAGTCAGCTCGTAAGTCATTACCGGCTCTTGGCTTTTGCTTGGGACAATCGCGTAGCCTTTCATTTTTCTTTCCAGGCGTTCTGGATTTGTCTTGGCCTCTTCAATAAGTGAAGTCACCGCTTCCACTTCATCACAGATAAAGTGAACGTCTCCGTCCGCGCGTTTTCCGTACTGTGCTGTGAAGTCTTTAAAAATAAAATCGATCTTCTGTTTGCTTTCAGCAATCACTTGCACCGCGGGTGCGGCGATGGAAAGCTCCGCACCAACTCCCAAAGCTCCAAAGTACATGGAGTTCAGATGATTTTTCGTACGATAGCCCAACGGAATTTTGATCACAAACTTCTTATCCGTCATCTCGACGACTTTAGGGCCGATGAAAACCAAAAGAGGAATTTTAAATAGACCGTAAGCTGCAAGGAAGGCGTTGAATTTGAAAATTTTTGTATTCATGCCCTTTATCTTAAGACTCGAGACCAGAGAAGGGCCAGCACTTTTCACTTATAGCAGCTGATTTTGACATTTTCCACGAAGAGGAGAACAATAAAGTTACAGACAGCTCCCATAGGAAGAATAGATCCCATGTATTCATTCCCTCTGCAACATTCTTCCCCTTTACGGAGTTGATCTCATAGACCCCCGATTCAAGTTCACCAAGGAAGAACTTTTGCAACCGGGGGTTTTCTTTTTTCTTCTCCCGAGATTCAAGGCGCCACCGGTGAAGAGGTACTTGCAAAAGTCGACACGCCATCCGGGCTCACCGTCGCCGCCTTTGGCGGTTCGCGCATCCATGCGCCGACGGAGGTCGACTTTTGCAAGTACCTCTCCCCCGGTGGCTTTGAACTGGGTTTGAAACTGTCGTACCAAAGGTGGAGCGCAGGACAGGTTTTCTAGGTTATTTTGAAATTATTAAAGATCTATTCCTAGGAAGAATGAGGCTACCAAACAGGCGAAGACTGCGAAGGCCATTACTGCCAGGATGCGGTCTTTTTGTTTTATGAATAGGATGCCGGTTAGGAATACTCTTGTGGTTGGTAGAAGTACTAGAACTACTAATCCCGAGATTGAGATTATTAGGGGGCGGTCTTGCATTACTACGGCCCAGTGGATGGTTTCGGTTAGGGATTTGGATTCGTAGGTTTGGAAGTCGCTTAGGGTGTCGCCGCTGCGGTACAGTTGCCATAGCCAGCCTATCAATAAGAGCATGCCGGCTATGTAGACTCCGCTTCTTAGCATTTTGCTGATTTTTAGTTCTAGATCGTGGAGGGCTTGATCTTGTTTTGGTTCTACTGCCATTACTTAAGCCCTTTCATTATCATTTGTACTGAGACAATGGATAGAACTACTACGAAGATTTTTCTTATGATTCCTGCGGGCATTTTTACCATGGCTTTGGCGCCGATTATGGAGCCGATGATGATGCCTACTGCGACTGGTGCAGCGATCTCGGGGCGCACGTCGCCTTTTAGTAAATAGGCTCCGGCACTGGCAGATGCTGTGACACCAATCATGAAATTTGATGTGGCTGAGGAAACTTTGATTGGAAGTTTCATCGCGCCGTCCATTGCTAGGACTTTGAAGATGCCGCTGCCGATTCCTAGTAACGCTGACAGAATACCTGCGCCGAACATGGCGAAGAGGCCGAGTGGTACGTGCTCTACTTTATAGGTTTTCCATTCGCCGCCCTCGGGAAAGCTGCCGTCTAGTTTTAATTTTTCAGCCCAGGGGTGATTGTGAGCGGAGTAATGTTCATGGCGTTTTCTTAGCATCATCAGAGCTGAGAAAAATAAGAACGTGCCGAATAGTAGAAATAGAAATTGTGCTTTGATGTACGTAGCTAGCAAAAAGCCTACGATGGCGCCGGTGACTGTTCCGATTTCCAGGAACACGGCCAATCTTAAATTTGTTAGAGAGTCTTTCAGATAACTAGCTGCTGCGCCTGACGAAGTTGCTACGATAGAGATCAGACTTGCGGCGATCGCGTAGCGGATGTCGATGTGATAAACCAGAGTGAGAACAGGTACGATGATGATACCTCCTCCCAGGCCAAGGAGAGCTCCCAAGAAGCCCGCCCCGATTGCTGTGATCAGAAGAAGTATCTCGTGCATAAAAAACCTAGAACCTTACTTTTTCGGACATTCGTACAATTTTACCAAGCGGGCCCCAAAGTATGTTCCGCGTTTCTTCAACTCCCAAGGTGGGTATGGCAAATACACTGCTTCTGCACACTGTCCCTTTTGCACGATCGCCCACTGACGATCTTCAGAGGTGGCAGCAAACAATTCATTCGTGGTGTCATCTTTGATACTAATGGCGAAGGAGAAAACTTTTTCATTCAGTTCGCCACCTGCACGGGCGATCAACGCCACCGGAAGCTCGACACGCTCCACATTGATCACTTCACCGACGACAGTTTTTGAGAAGATCACACTGTAGTTGACAAGAACAACCCAAGTGATCGCGACCAAAAGTACAAAGCCCAGAACCGATTTCAAAATTTTACTTAGTGTTGCCATAGAGTTGGATTATCGGGTATTTTTCTATAACGTCAACCAAAAGGACCCCGCAGTGTTTTCCAAAAAAGAAAAAATCCTTCTCGGCATTCTCGCTTCTGTTCAATTCAGCTCGATCGTGGATTTCATGATCATGATGCCGTTGGGACCACAATTGATGCGTCTTTTTGGAATCACTCCCCATCAGTTCGGACTCCTTGTGTCATCATACAGCTTCTGTGCGGGGCTAAGTGGTTTCACAGCTTCCTTCTTCATGGACAAGTTTGATCGCAAGAATCTTTTGCTGTTTTTCTTTGTCGGCTTTTCGGTGGGCACGGTGGCCTGCGCACTTTCCCCGACTTATGAGCTATTACTTTTGGCACGTGGACTTACTGGAGTCTTTGGTGGCGTTCTGAGTTCCTTGGTTCTTTCGATTGTGAGTGATGCCATTTCATATGAGCGTCGTGGCTCTGCGATGGGTGTTATCATGACATCTTTTTCTGTGGCTTCGATTTTTGGCGTGCCATTTAGCTTGTTCTTGGCAAACGAATATTCCTGGCATGCACCATTCTTGTTCTTAGGAATCGCTTCTTTGTTTCTATGTGTGGTCGCATACTTTGGCGTTCCTTCGGTGCGCAGTCACTTGGAACACCCTCGCGAGAAAGAAGCCGTCTACCAGGGGCTGGTGCGTATCTTTAAAAATCGCAATCAAGTGCGCGCTTTGATTTTTATGGCAGCGGTGATCTTTGGTCACTTTGCGATCGTGCCTTATCTTTCACCCTCGATGGTTTCCAATGCGGGCTTAACGGAAGCTCAGTTGCCATTGATTTACATGATTGGTGGGTTATTCACGATCTTCACATCCCCAGCAATTGGTCGCATGTCGGATCGTTATGGGAAGCACAAAGTTTTCCTTTACGGCGCGGGGCTTTGTACTTTGCCGATTTTTGCCATCACAAATCTGGGACCGAATCCTGCTTGGATCGTTCTTGCAATTACGTCTGTTTTCTTTGTGGTTTCTGGGGGACGAATGATTCCGGCAACGGCACTGGTGTCGGGTACAGCTTCCCCGCAAAATCGTGGAAGCTTTATGAGTATCGTGAGTTGCGTGCAACAGCTCTCTTCTGCAGCAGCCAGTTACCTTGCGGGAATTATCATCGTGAAAAGCAGTGCGGGCCGTTTGGAAAATTATGAGATTGTCGGTTATATGTCGATCGCGGTGACTTTGCTTGCGATCTATTTATCGAGAAGAATTCAAGCCACAGAAGGCCCCACGAAAACTCCTCAAGAACCTATCATCGCAGAAGCTCACTAGTAGAGCTTCTTGCGTCCAGCTTTAACTTCGGAGTGGCGTTTTTTAGAATCTAAGCGCTTGCGCACTGAACTGCGTGTGGGCTTCGTCGCCACACGTTTTTTGGGAACAAACAAAGCTTTTTGCAGCAATGCCTGCAGTCTTTTTAAGCAAGCTGAGCGATTTTGATCCTGATCACGGAACTCTTCACTGCGAATTAAAATATCACCATCCACCGTCAGCTGTGTCGCCAGTTTCTCGAGCAAACGTGCTTTGATATTTTCCGGCAAAGCTTGTGAATCACGCAAGTTCCAGCGCAATATCGCTGCCGAATTGGTGCGATTTACGTTTTGTCCACCCGGGCCTCGCGAGCGAGCATAGGTGAAATCAAATTCATGATAAAACTGCGCGACATCGATCAACATTATGAATGAGATTCCTTTTCATGCGGCGTGAAGTCTGCTTTGCCTTCGTGAATTTTAGTTTCGTTTAAGAACACTTCAAATTCCACTGGAGATGTGGGACATACCATTGCAGTTACGCCACAGTATTTCGTCATCGACAGCACAACCGCTTTGGTCGCCTGTTCTGGCTTGATATTGCTGCCTTTGATTTGGTACTGAACGCGAACCAATTTGAAAATCGCAGGATGACCTTCAGTGGTTTCAGTTTGCGCATCAACATCGCAGGACTGAAGATCCAGTCGCATTTTTTGCAAAATGGAAACCACATCCATTCCCGAACAAGCACAGATACTTGCGAGCAATACTTCCTTTGGAGATGGACCTTGATCGCTCCCGTCAGCAGGCTTTCCGTCCATAACGAACTTCATTCCACGTGACTGAGCCGCGAAACCCAATCCTTTGCCTGTCCATTGCGTCTTCGTTTCCATCTGGGCCATAATTGCCTCCCTGCGCGTCAGTCTAGACTGAATAACACACGAAGTAAACCCTCGGAAAATTTGCGTTATTTCCGGATGGGCAGTAAACTTAGAGGGTTAGGAGTATTTATGACTGCATTGATTGCTACAGCCCTGGTTGGAATTATCGCCGGTGGGATTTTGGGTTGGGCCTTGCACAAGTTGAATGTGAAACGCACACTTCGTCTGGCGCGTGAAGACGCCCAGGAAATTGTCGATGAAGCGAAGGAAGCGATCGAGCTGAAAGAGCTTGAGCAAAAAGAGCGCATTCAAGAAATCGAAATGGAAATGTGGACCAAAGTGGAACCTGACATGCTCAAGTCCGAAGGTCGCATTGAAGATTTGCAAGAGGTCGCAAACGAAAAGAAAGCCAAAGCGGATTCCATCGTTCAAGAAGAGAAAAAGAAACTTCAGGAACGCGAAGCCGATATAAAAGCCCAAGAACAAGTTTTACGTGGCCAAGAAGCCGAACTTGCGAAAATCAAGGATGCTCAAAAAGCCTTGAATAGTGAGTTCATACAAAAACTCACGGCGAAACTGGGGACGTCGGCGGAAGATTTCAAAACTGAACTCAAAGCAAAAATGGAAGACGAAGCTGTTCGCCGTGCGGCCCGCTTGGCACAGGAACACGAAGAAGATGCGAAGGAGCATGCGGAGACCCGCGCGAAACGCATCCTTGCTTTGGTGATCGACCGTTTTGCACGACCTTACTGCGCTGAGCGCGGCATTGGCGCTGTGAATTTCCCGGATGCTCACGTTCGCAAATTGTTTGTGGATCCTGCGGGCGCAAATATCAAAGCCGTTCAAGAAAGCTGCGGTTGCGATATCATCGTCGAGCAAGACATGGAAATGGTTGGCGTGGCCGGATTCGACCCTGTTCGTCGCGAACTGACTCGCAGAACCTTAGAAAGAATCTTTAAAGAAAAGAAAAGCATCACTCCTGAGTTCATCAAAAAAATTGCTGAGAATCAGAAGAAAGAACTTTTCAAGAACATCAAACACGATGGCGACTCCATGGCGAAAGAGCTTAAGCTTGAAGGCCTTAACGCTGAAGTTCGACAGATGATGGGTTCTTTGCGCTATCGTTACTCCTTTACGCAAAACCAATACTTCCACTGCGGTGAAGTGGGTTGGCTTGCAGGATTGATGGCGGCAGAACTGGGACTTGATATCAAGAAAGCTCGTCGCGTGGGTATGCTACATGACATCGGCAAATCCATGGACCACGTAATGGAAGGCGGACACGCCGTGATCGGTGCTGACTTTATCGCAGCCCGTGGTGAGGCGCCTGACGTCGTTCACGCCGTTAAAGCCCATCACTTTGATGAACAACCTTCGACGGATCATGCTTTCCTGGTTATCGCAGCCGACGCCGTTTCTGGTGCGCGCCCGGGCGCTCGTCGCTCGACGATCGAGTCGTACAATCAAAAAGTTTCTGAACTTCAAGACATCGCTCGAAGCTTTCCTGGAGTCACAGACTGTTTTGTACTGAGTGGTGGCCGCGAGTGCCGCGTGCTTGTGAACGGTAAAAAAATCGACGACCTTCACGCTTTAGATCTGTCTAAAAAAATTGCAGCTAAGATTGAAGAAGAGTGCAATTACCCTGGGCAAATCAAAGTTGTTGTGGTCCGCGAAACCGTGGTGAGCGAGCAAACGCGCAAAGAACTTGCGTAATTACTCAGCGTTTAATTCACGTTTCATTAGCCTTTAGACTGTCGAAACACGAGCGCAGTATGTGTTTCGACAGACCTTTTATTAAGATCCCGTCAGACAATCTCTTTTAGAAGATTCTCCGTTTTACATCGGTTCAAATGATCAAAGTAAGACAATTACAGGAGAGTTTTATGGTGCTAGATACCAGTTCATCGACATCACTAGAAAAGCAACGCATCCCTCGAGTTCTTGTCATCGACGACAGCTTAGACTCGGTAAAGTTGATGTCACACATTTTAGATCACTATAAATGCGACGTTACCATGGCATTCGACGGTCAGGATGCAATCCCCCTGCTTGCGAGCAAACCCTATGACTTAGTGGTGTTGGATTGGCAAATGCCACAAATGGGTGGTCGCGACACACTTTTGTTAATGGATCGACTTCTAACTGAGAAAAAGGTCAATAAGATTAAAAAGACCATTCCCGTTGTGATTTATACAGGCCACAGCGAGGAAGAGCTGGATCTGCCTTTGGTGCGCAACTTTTCATATTTGGGCTTCATTAACAAACGTCAGGCATTTAGCTCCATGATGCGCTCATTTAACTTTATCCTCAAAAGTATCTAACTAACAGAATCTTGTTACATGGCGCCCGAATACATCTTTGATTCGGGCCTTTTTTTTGTTACTGTGAGCACCTATGAATCCTGACCCCTTACCCAAATTTCTATTAGCCTCCCCTTTTACAACAATCAAACAAGGCAGCGACTGTGACTGAGTTCTTAGTCGTTATCATCTGTCTTGCCATCAATATGCTGTTATCAGGCGCTGAAATGGCCTTTGTAACAGTCCGAAAAGTCCAATTACAAAAGCTTGGAAACGATGCTCGAGCGCGCCTTTTATTAAAGTTGAAAGCCAGCCCTGAACGTACACTATCGGTCATTCAGATTGGTATTACTGTCGTGGGAGCTGTGGCTGCCGCGGTCGGTGGAGCGGGGGCTGAAGAAGCTCTATCGCCTTTGTATATAGAACACTTCAAGGTTTCCCCGAGCACGGCTGATGCCTTATCCATCGTCACAGTGGTTTTGCCTTTGTCTTACTTAAGCGTCGTGGTGGGCGAATTGGTACCAAAGACTTTGGCCTTACGAAAATCTTTGCTGATTTCCCTGTGGTCGGCCCGGGCTCTTTATTACGGTGAAAAAGTGCTTTCGCCTTTCGTATCCATTCTGGAAAAATCCACGCATATGATTTTGAAGGTCTTTTCGTTGGGCCAAACTCATGATCATAACCATGGTGAGCACGACTTTGAACTCGAAGATCTGCCACACCAAACGAAGCAATACATTATGAACTTAGTGAGCGCTGACAAGTTGCTCGCTCGGGACATCATGGTGCCCTGGAGTGAAGTGGTTTTCGTTCGTAAAGACGACGCCATTGAGGATGTGGAAACGATTATCGTGAATTCGGGTCATACCCGCATCCCCGTCATGCACGATAACGAAATCATCGGTTTGATTAACTCCAAAGAATTCTTTACGGCCCTTAAATATAAAAATCTTGATTGGCAGACGCTGATCCGCCCCGTTCTTAAGTTTAAAGCTTTTGAGCCGGTGTTTCGTATTCTATTGCAAATGCAGCAGCAGAACTCGCACATGGCAATCATCTATGAGCGTGCGAATTTAAATGGCCTGGTGACCATGGAAAATATCTTTGAAGAAATCATCGGAGATATTTTTGACGAAGATGATGATGGCTTTGTGAAAAAGATTTTGGCAGCGAAGTCTCGCCGCCGCCCTTAGAACTCGAGGTTATCCACTTGGATGGGCAGACCAAAAATCTGCTCTTCCTTAGCAGGGCCTTCCAAAGCATCGCCGACCACTTCGATTTTTCCGTTCATGGTTCCGGCGATATCTTCAGCAAACGCGATCCCGCCGCAAAGCATGGCGCAATCCGTGCCGACATAAGTGTACTGATGGCTTGCTGACTTTTTGATAGTCAGCCAATCTCCCATACCCAATGCTAGCAACTCGTCACCGACGACGCTGCACTTATACTCCCCGCCTTTCAGAATTTTATCACGGATAGAAACGCGAATTTCCCGAATGCGGAAGTCCTTTTTCGGGTTGGACCAAAGGAAACTAAGATTTCCAAGGTTGATGTACTTGGGTTTAATGTTGTCTTGCTCTTGACCATCGTTCCAGGCCTTACAGCTTTTTGAGGTGGAAGGCACAGCCCAAATATTTTGATTTGCGGTGATTTGCAGCTCTGCTTGCGCGAACACTGAAGACAATAGCAATCCCACAAAGATGGTCCCACCTTTTAATCCAAACACAGTAACCTCCGATGAAGTTCAATATTAGAAGAGCTCTCCTCACTCAGCTATCCACCTTGGTAAAATACAATAACTGGCGACTATGTTTTAGACAGCCTCAGCAAATTCCACAACGTTTCCTTTGATTCCCTAGGAAAGCTGCCTTCCTTACCGGATTTTGCCCTCGATTTCCGAGAACCATGATATCCAAAGTGCACTTTTAGATTTTATAGGAGATTCCTATCATGAAGACACTTGCAGCCATGTTATTTCTAGTACCCACTTTGGCGTTCGCTTCAAAGGAGAATGATTTAAAAATCTTTGAATCTGTCTCCAATAAACTTCTGACAGAAGATGTTCAGACAGTGGTTGCTGAAGATGTAAATCCGCGCGGCCCTTGCCGTCCTGACGGTGCGTCTTTCATGGTGCACATGCAAGTTCGCCATGTCGTTTGGGATGATATACTTGAGAAGAATGTTAACAAGTGGATCACGGTTAAAACCGTGAATGTTAACAGATCAACAGGCGAAGTTATTCAAAACTGCAAAGATTAGTATGTCGTGTTCTGCGCAAAAACCATTGCCCCTTCCATTCCAAAGATGAATGGAGAGATCAAGACGTTTCATTACACCGGTTGATGGTCTATGAACACAACGGTACCAGAACTTGCGACTCACTATGAGAACCTGCATGTCTGGTTATTTTGCCTCCTTAATTTATAGCCGAGAATAAAAGAAGATTTATTGTCGGCTATTTTTTTGCCGGAGGACGAGCTTGAGTCGAACTTACAAACTAAAGAAAATATTTTGGGCCCTGGGGGCTGCCATCACTGTCGTCTCTTTTAATAACTGCGGTGAGGGGTTTACGACTCTAAGTTCTATGGCTCCTCCCTCTGGGGGTAGCTTCGAATTCTCGACTGCAGATGGCTCTACATGCGAGCAAGCTCTCGTTAAAGTTTACGCCAATACTTTTCATCCCTTTCTTAATCAGAGCTGTGGTGGTTGCCATCTTGCTGGCGGAATAGGAAATGGTGTATTCGGCAGTAAAGAAGTGCTGACTTCCTACAACGCTTTTGTATCAAAGGGTGCAGCACTTGTTTCAGCTAATGCCGTTAATCCGAATCACCAACCGCCTTACACGGGGCCTGCAAACCAGGCACGAGTCGATGAAATCAATCAGTACTGGGGTGCTGCTCAAGATAAATACGCTCAGTGCGTAGCGGATGCAGGACCTGTGGTGCAACCAAGTCCGACCGTGACACCGATGCCGACGGCGACTGTTAGTTCTACTCCGACAGTTACTCCCTCACCGTCGCCTTCAGTGACACCCTCTCCAACAGCGACGCCGTCCCCTACACCCACGGTGACACCGACACCAACACCGACGCCGACTGTGACACCAACACCGTCACCGACTCCGGCGACGGTGACGTTCACTCAGTTAGCTTCCTCAGGAGGCGTTTTTGCGACAAGTTGTTTTGCCTGCCACAAAGCTGGTAGCGCTTCTGCGGGATTGGATTTAACCAACTATTCCCAAGCGAAAGCAGCAGCTTCGAAAATAAAGTCGCGCATGAATAACTCAAGCAAGCCGATGCCTACAAGTGGTTTACTGCCACAGGCACAACGAACTTTGGTAGACAACTGGATCGCTGCGGGAACTCCGCAATAGGAGATATTAAAAACAAAACCCCGGCTCATCACCGGGGTTTTGTTTTTGGTGCTAGGCACCTTTTGCTTCACACTCTGCGTCCTTACTAAGGGATCACTTTGTTAGCGTGGTATTGCTCTTCGTTGTAGTCATCAACCAGGATCGCGTCGTAGCGGACTTGGTCTGCTTCTTTCAGAAGTTTTGCTTCTTCGGAAGTGATGATGTTTTTGTTCAGAGCTTCATCAACCAATGTGTTTGTCTTCTGTTTAGGAAGAGCTTTGTCACGGATGGCTTTTTTGATTTTCTTTTCAGCAGCTTCTGCTCTTAAAGAAACAGAGAAAGCGTAATCCAAACGGCCTACAGCTTGATCGCGTTCTTTAGGAAGGTAAATACCTTGAGTCAAACGATCACGGATACCGCCTTCTTTCATCATTTCTGACGCGATAGCGTGAGTCCAACCGTCAGAGGCTTGAGAACCGATGGAGTTGATACGTGACCAAGCACCGATCCAGCCTTTAAAGAACCAACGAGCACCTGGGATCTTCAAGTTATCAAAGATACCATCGAAACCTTTTTGGATTTCAACCATACACATTTTTAGGTTGTAGTGAGCAAATGCCAAGTCTTCTTCTTTACGACCTTCAGCTTCAAAGCGGCGAAGGATCGCTGTTGCGATATACATGTGAGCCAAGATATCTGCGAAACGTCCTGTGATTTTCTCTTTCATTTTCAAAGAACCACCGAGTACACCCATCGCCACGTCAGATAGTAATGCGAATGTAGCAGAAGCCCAAGACATACGACGGAAGTAGACTTTCATTTGTGGATGGCAGTCTGGCGTCGCAGCCAAGTAACCGCGAGAGCATGACAACAAGATCGCACGGCACGTGTTACGTACGATGTGACCAATGTGACCGAAGAATGCACGGTCGAAACCTTTCAAATCATTAGCTTCGTATGCCTTTACCTCCGCGTAAGCGAAAGGATGGGCACGAAGCGCACCTTGACCAAAGATGATCAATGTACGAGTCATGATGTTTGCACCCTCAACCGTGATACCGATTGGTGTAGCGATATAAATTTCAGCAAGCACGTTACGGGGACCTAGAGAGATACCAGCTCCACCCATGATATCCATAGCATCGATGATCACTTTACGACCCATTTCAGTCGCATAGTATTTTTGCATCGCTGTGATAACGCCTGGCTTGATACCTTTATCCAAAGCACCCAAGCAATATCTTCTCATCGCTTCCAAAGCATAAGTCGAAGCGCCGATACGAGCTAGAGGCTCTTCAACACCTTCGAATTTACCGATTGAAACACCGAACTGACGACGAACTACTGCGTGTGCAGAAGTTACGCGCATCGCAAGCTTCGTACCACCTGTTGCTTGAGCTGGAAGAGAGATACCGCGACCCGCAGCCAGACACTCCATCAACATCATCCAACCGCGGCCTGCACCTGCAAGACCACCAACGATCGCGTCTTCAGCCACAACCACAACGTCTTTACCTTGTGTTGGACAGTTATAGAACGGAGTACCCAATGGATCATGACGACGACCCAAAACAACGCCTGGCGTGTTAGAAGGGATCAAACCGCAAGTGATACCAAGGTCCTCACCTTTACCCAAAAGATTTTCAGGGTCACGAAGACGGAACGCCAAACCGATAACAGAAGAGATCGCAGCTAACGTGATCCAACGTTTATTCCAGTTTAGTTTAATTTTGATTTTGCCATCAGTGTCTTTGAAAAGAACGCCTGAAGAAGTGATCGCACCGGCATCAGAACCTGCATTTGGTTCCGTCAAACCGAAGCAAGGAATTTCCAAGCCATCAGCCAAACGAGGCAACCAGTGTTTTTTCTGTGCATCCGTACCGTAGTGAGCCAGAAGCTCTGCCGGACCCAATGAGTTCGGAACCATTACTTGGATCGCTACTGCCAAAGAGCGCGAAGAAAGTTTCATGATAACTTCAGAGTGGCAAAGTGCCGAGAAGCCAAGACCACCGTACTCTTTAGGAACGATCATACCCAAGAATTTTTCTTTCTTGATGTAATCCCAGATAGCTGGAGGAATTTCTTTAGTTTTATAGATTTCCCAGTGGTCGATCATTTTACAAAGAGTCTCAACCGGGCCTTCAACGAAAGCTTTCTCTTCCGCCGTCAAATCCGGATAAGATTCTTTCATCAAGTTAGAGAAATTAGGTTTACCAGAGAAAAGATCTTTCTCGACCCAAACCACACCGGCATCAAGCGCCGCTTTCTCAGTATCAGAAATTTTAGGAAGGAATTGAAACTTCTTAAAGATCGCAAACACACCTGAAGTAACAAGTGCTGTACGAATCGGCGGCACGTTGAAGATAACTGCCAAAACAGCACCCACAACAAACAACCACATCGGAGCCGCAAAGCCCACCATGATTGCCGCAATCAAGATCGTCCAAACGATCAAAGGACTTCCAAAGAAGCCAACAAACAACAGCGCCACAATCGAGCCCAAAACCCAAGCCCAAGTGCAGCACTCTAAGAAATACCCATAAACGCTGATTGAATCCACGATGATTCTCCTTATTAATGCTTACCCCATTAATTAGACTCCTCAATCGTGCACTACGCAAGCGCGATCCCACATTTACCCAACAAATACGAGGGCTTAAGTACTGTCAAAACTAGAGCCCCAATCCTAATTCCAAGAATCCCTCATCCACCCCAACCCAAAGAAAAACCGGCAAAAACCTCCCCATCCCAAGCGGGGCAAGGGCGCAGCCCAACGGGGGCAAGGGGCTGAAAGCCCCACCAGCAGCGGCGCTAAGTCGCCAAAGGCGACAGCCAGCCAGAAACCAGCGGCGCCCGCAGGGCCAGCCAAAAAACAATCACAAAGCTCATAGAAACGCCCCAGAACAAGAGGGCTGATCAAAAAGGTCCAGATGCAAGGCGGAGCGGGCCGCCCGCAGCGCAGGCGTACTCAAGGTACGTCGGAGCGAGGACGGCCCGCTCCAACGCAGTCAGATGGGCCTTTTTCATCAGCCCGTCTCGAAGGCAAAAAAAAAGCCACCCGAAGGTGGCTTTTTGTACTAACTAAATTAGCAAAAAACTAGTTAGTGAGTTTCGCCTGCAGGAGCTGCTGGAGAAGCTGCAGGAGTTGCAGTTGCATCAGCCGCTGGAGTAGCAGTAGCGTCAGCTGCTGGAGCTGCAGTACCATCAGCTGGAGCTGTAGTAGTTGTAGTCTCAGTTGTAGTTGTTGTTTCAGCTGGTTGGTTTTTAGAGCAAGTGAAACCAGTTGTGAAAGAAAGTGCTAGCAAAGCTGCGATAACGATAGCTTTCATTGTTGTGTCCCTTCGTAAATAATTACAGACTTCCCGAAATTGGTTGGTCTGTGTTTTTTGTTAATCTCGACTAAGGGCTAAGTTATACAAATTTATAATACCTTAGCAATAAAATTTTAAAAATTATTTCTGGCAATGTCCGCACCAAAAAGTATTTCGACCGCCCATCACTTTTGATTTTATCTGTTGCTTGCACACAACACAGGGCTGCCCCGCGCGGTCATACACTTTGAACGTGTTTTGAAAGTACCCGCTTTCGCCTGAAGTTTGGGCAAAATCACTGATGGATGAACCACCCTTTTTTATGCTCTCCGCAAGGATGCGACGGATCTCTTTCACGAGTAAATTTGCTCTCTCAAGAGAGAGTTTTTTCGCTGGTAAAGTCGGTTTAATTTTCGCCGCAAAAAGGGCTTCACTGGCGTAGATGTTCCCCACCCCCACCACCACTTTTTGGTCCATGATAGCGACCTTTAAAGCAATCTGTTTATTGCGCAAACTCTGCCACAACGATTCGCCCGAAAATTCAGCACTGAGCGGTTCCGGCCCTAAAATCTTCAACCTTGGATGCGCAGCAACATCATCTGCGGCCACAAAGTCAAAAATCCCAAACCGGCGCGGATCGCGGTAAGCCAACCGCAGCCCACCTGAAAAGTGCAAATAAATGTGATCATGCAAACGCTCATCACCTTCTTCTGCCACTCGCCAAGTTCCCGTCATACCCAGATGTGAAAGCATTCCGCCCTTGTCGGTCCAAATTAAAAGATACTTTGCACGGCGCTCGACTCGGCGAACCTTCTGGCCAATCAGAGTTTTCAATTTTTTAAGCGGAATCGGATCGCGCAAATCAGGGCGCTTCAGTTCAATGTCTAAAAGAGTCGGCTCTTTTTTTAGAATCTGTTCAAGCCCTTTACGGACGACTTCGACCTCTGGCAATTCAGGCATATGGGTACCTCGGTGATTTTAGATTTTCTATCACTGCTTGCATTCATTCACCAACCCAAATAGCGTCTTACTCAATGAAATACAACGCCCTTTCCATCGTTTGGCCCAACGGAAGCAAGATTGCGTCTGGCGAAAAAAAATTAGAGATCCGATCTTGGACTCCCCCTGCCGACTTTGATTTCGATGGCGACCTTCTCATCGTTGAAAATCACAACTTTTTGCGCAAAGAAGACGAGATCGATCCCGCGGGTAAACCCGTCGCATTAGTTAAAATTAAAAATGTTCGTCCCTTTATGGCGGGCGATTTACTGGATGCTTGTTGGGATAAATGGGAGCCAGGCTTGTTCGCCTGGGAAGTAACTGATGTTCGCCCGATTAAATCTAACAAAGTCGTTGTTGCCGCGAGAAAGATATATGAAGTTGATGTCGATTTATCCTCTAGTCAGCCCTGAATCTCTCCAGAGTTGGAATCGGAGTTAGGGGCTTCATCACAAAGTGATAGTTTTCATCCATACGGTGAACCATCACCATGTAATTGCCTTCTTGCTCGAGATCAGTGTGGCCAGTGTCATCTATGTGCAAAACAAATGGAATGCCCTTGTTCGACAAATCAAAAGCCGGAGTAATTTCCGCCGGTAATTTCGCCGGAGTATGATCGCGCCGATAATATCCGTCTTTGTCTGGGCCTTTCCAGCCTCCGACGAAAATATTTGAAGTGGTTTTTATGTAGTAGGGTAATTTCGGATAATATGGAATCTGCGGATAGTGCAGGTACCATCCAAATACAGCCCCTGTGACAAATGTAACTAGAAACACGCTGACAGTTTTCTTCGTCATAGACTTCAGCGTGACACACTAAACACTTTTTTGTCACACGCAAATGGACACGTCCAGCTATTTTGCCAGATCTTTTCTGGAGCGTTCGTCCACTTGCTTACCTGTGGTATCAGCAGTTCCGGAGCGTTTTACTTTTTCTCCCGAGGAATCGAATTTATCAATGCCGTTGTCGCCTTGATCTTCGCCAATGAGACGATCTGTGCCAGCTGGTTTGTTGTTTTGTCCACTGCCCATAATTCCTCCTTATTTTTCTTCACGAACGCCTTTGAATTTTTCACCATCGGATTTCTGATCCATGAAGCGCCCGGTATTAAGATCTCTTTTGACGTATCTGCCGGTTTGAGGATTTAATACTTGAGATCTATTTCGGACGGCTCCATTTCGATGATTGTCGCCAGAGGGTTTGTTGGTAGCCATGGGAACCTCCTTATATGACTATTATAATCAATAGCCCTCTTCCTGGCCCAAAGATGTGGATTCACACATTCGGCGACACTTTCGATGAGCTTCAAAAAGCAAAAAGCCTGTTCACTACTGAACAGGCCTTGAAATAAAATAAAAAAACTATTATTTAAACCGCCATTTGCTGATCAGAGGCTTGGATCACATCTGTTTTTAAACCCGTCAACGACGCCAGATTTTCAATAGTGGACGTCAATCCTTGCGTTGATTCGTTTAATCTCGCCGCCGCCTCAGAGATTGCTTCTGATGAAGCCGCATTCGACTGAGTCACTTGGTCCAACTGATTCATCGCTTGAGTGATTTGCGAAACTCCCGTGCTTTGTTCGTTGCTCGCTGTGGAAATTTCATTGTTCAAGCCCGCAACCTTGGTCACGGAACTTACGATTTTTTGCAGGGCTTCCGCACTTGTTTCCGCAACGTTTTTACCTGCTTCCACCTGATCGACGCTTTCAGAGATCAGACCCGAAATTTCTTTGGCAGAAGCAGCACTTCGTTGTGCGAGGGCGCGAACGGCTTCAGCCACAACGGCAAACCCTTTACCCTGCTCTCCTGCACGTGCAGCTTCGACGGCTGCATTCAGTGCCAACAAATTGGTTTGGAATGCAATATCGTCGATGACAGAAATAATATCTTCAATCTTTTTAGAGGAGCTTACGATCGCAGCCATGGCATTCATCAGGTTTTGAATCTCACGAGAACCTTCTTCTGCCGTGCTTTTCGAAGTTTGTGACAACGTTGAAGCCGACAATGCATTTTCAGCATTCATTTTAACCATGCTGGAAAGCTCTTCTAAAGACGCTACTGTTTCTTCCAAGGACGCTGCCGACTCAGTGGATGCGGCAGATAAATTCGCACTGGAGCTGCTCAAACTTGCAACAGATTCGCGAATTTGCACATAGGACTTTGTTAAAGATTCCGCTTGAGTACGGATACCCTCACGAAGAGCGCGTGACGACAACAACATTGAAATTGATAACACCACGATAAGCCCCGCCACACTGTATAGCGCGAACGTTGAGTAGCGAAGCGCTTCTTCAACACGTGCAAAAGTACGGGCTTCCATCATTTTCAAAAACTGTTGTATAGGTTCGCCAATGGATGCAGCGGCTTTATGATAGAAGTCATCATGCATAAGTTTTCTTGCTAAATCTAAATCGGGCTCTTTTTGCACGGTGAATTTACCGCTTTCATCAGCAAACAACCCCTTCACGGCATTCATGGCGATCGTTTCTTGTTTTGCCAGGTCGTTCGAGCGTTTTTCTGCCTCTGTTAACAAAGCAAATTCTTGATCTGTAAAACCCGCTTGGTGCATTAATTCTTTCAATGCAATTTTACGACCATCAGGACGAGCTTTTTCACCATTACGAATCGCGATGATATCAAAATACTCTGTTTCAAATTTAGGATCTTTGGTCACCACGAAGGTACGAGCCGTGCGAGTCAGATCGTAAGAGCTTTGTTGCAACTCCCCCGCAAGCTTCATAGATACGAACTTGTTATCATGAGCTTTATTAAGTTCAGATTTGTAGTGAAACGAAATCGCGATTGCCACGTATAATGCAATGACGGAAGTAACTGATAAAATATTAAAAAGTCGGACCTTGGCAAAAATGTTCACGTTTCCTCCCGAGAAACACGGATAATTTTCGGAATTTAAATCGGAGTTATAAGCAAGCCTTAGAGTCTAGAACTGGGCTCCACGGCCGAGCGATACTTTAAACCGAACGGAATGCAATTAAGAGCCTTCCTTGTTCATCTCTTTACAGAAAATTGGACTAATAAATAAAAGTTTATTTCTACGAACCACATCGTCAGCAGAACGCCGGCGTAGACAGTTGTAAACGCGAGGATGCGTTGCGAAAGTTGACGAGAACGATCGTTTTGCATTGGAATCTTTCTTTATGTCTTGCTATGCAAATGAGATGAATTACCGAGATATTCTAAAATATGAGCTCGAAACCCGAATGGCTGAAAATTCGCAGTATTCTTTGCGCGCGTTCGCGCAGCTGCTGAAGACCTCAGCCTCCATGCTGTCTTTAATTCTTAACGGAAAAAGAAATCTGTCTGCGAAAAAAGCCTTCGAAGTTTGCCGCGTGCTGAAGTTTGATACGAGAAAAACGGATTATTTTATTACGCTGGTTCAGCTGGAAGGGGCACGCTCCCCGGAATCCATTCTTAAACTCCAGGAAAAAGTGGAACAACTTCGTCCCAAGTCAGCGCCCGTAAATCTCGAGCTAGACGTTTTCAAACTGATTTCCGACTGGCATCATTATCCCATCATCGAAATGACCCGCACCACGCTTCCAACTCCGACCACAGAAAGTGTCGCAAAATACCTGGGAGTTTCCACGAAAACAGCTGAAGAAGCAATTGAAAGACTTCAGCGTCTGGAACTTTTGCGACAAGACGAGAGCGGAAAACTTTACCCCTGTAAAAGCCGCATAATGTCTTCGTCCAGTCGACCGAATCTGGCATTAAGAAACTTCCACCGGCAAATGCTGAATAAAGCGAGCCTCTCCTTGGAAACTCAAAGTCCTCAGGAAAAGTTTATTGGCTCAGAAACTTTCGCTTTCAACGCAGAAAACCTGGTGAAAGCATCTGAAATAATCGAAGACTGCTTCTCAAAGATCGTTCGACTGGCCTCCACCAGTAAAGAAAGACAGCACGTTTATCACCTTGGAATTCAAATGTTCCGTATAACGAGAGATTTTAATGAATAAATTATTTGTTACCTTGTTTGTTGTATTAATTAGCATCACTTCATTTGCCGGCCCCGGTGGCGACGATGAGTCTTCTGGCACTCGCAATGGAGGCAATGTCATCGCTTCGGAATTTTTCGATAAGGGCATGGAGATTCTGAAACAGCTTCAGGTGCGAAGCCCCTTGACGATTAACAATCAGAATATTGATATTGCGCAAATACGCACCGTCTTTTCAGAAACATTTCTGGTAATTGTCGAGCGTGATCTGATACTCAACGGATCCCTTGTGAATGCGATCAATTATCCAAAATTGAATCGTATCGATATTAGCGCGCGGAGCTGGGAGCGGATGGACACCTCACAACAGCGACGATTGGTTATCCATGAAATTCTAGGCGTCGCCGGAATTAAAGACCCTCAGTACGCCACCTCCTACGAACTTCTAAAGGCCGCGTTTGTCGGCATCAACTGGGACAGGGGCTACCGTCCTGAATGTCAGGGAGAAAGAACGCTGGACCGTGATCAATCTTTACGACTGCTTACCTCTCTGCGCACGTTGATACCAAAAATACCCGCATCGTTTTCTTTACGCCCCTTTACATGCGTCGTGGGAGTGGATCTAGGTAATCTGCGCTATTCCAGTTGTGGTCTGACCCTGGAACGACATGACGACAGAGACAGCCGCCTGATAGCTGCCCTGGAAAACGCCGGCGTCGCAAAATATGTCGGCCGAGACAACGTGACTGAAAATTACGAAGTGTTCGGCTTAAGCTGCAGCGAGACCACCCAACTGAAAAATCTTCGCTGCAAGTTGAACGCTTATTGGAAAAAGGATTGTCCTGTCAATAATCCTTAATGCAGCTGTCCCACGAAAAGCTTGATGGAATAAATCAGGCTTTCCTCTTTTTTAAACTCCGTCAGCAAACCGATTTTATCAAGGAGTGGCTGAATCGTAAGCCAGACTTTTTTGATACGAGCTTCGTTGCGCTGACCGCGAGCCCTGCCCGCTTCGGCGATAATGTACCACAGCCCGTGTTGAACAAAGAGTTTTTCGGCATCCGTGATCTGCGCCCGTTTTTCAATTTCATTACTGAGATAAGTAAAAAAATCCAAAGGCTGCCAAGTTGCAAAGCGAGAGGGTGGCTTTTCCGGAATCACCTTTTCAACCTTTGGAATTATCAGGGATGCTGGTTCAACCTCATAGACGAAACACCGAACGATACGCCAAAAATTATCGTCACCCTCCTTAAATGATTCAAAAAACTTTAGCCCACGGGTTTGGTTTTTTAATTGCAGCCAGGCCGTGCGCAGCTGCATGGGAGAGTCCCTGCGATCCAAATCGCAAAGCGCCTGTGTTTTGAAATAGCCTAACGCGGAAATAATATCGAGCTGAAATCCGCGCGGCATTTCCGTTTTCTTAGCATGCTCGATAAGTCTTTCAAAGCAAGCGTGTGGTTGCATAACCTTCTCCGATACAAAGACGTACAAATTCGGAATAAAGAATTAATAGAAATAAGTTTCAAGACAGTTTCCTGACTCATCCAGAATTAAGAACTTTAATTGACGCCACTTTTGAATAAGGCCGATGAGAGAAATCCGCGCAAGATTTATGTCATCCACAATCTCTGCCGGATGCATGGTGATGTGCTTGAGTTTAAGAGGCAGTTGCTCTCGTAAACGATCAGAATGAGAGAGGAACTCCCCTGGCACTTTCGGTGAAAAGATGTAAATCATAGAAACCCCAACGGCTGACGTCTGAATTATGATTTACATATTATTTACATATCGGTCAAGAGGGGAGATTGACCTAGACCAGGAGGGTCAATCTCCCCGCGCCCCTATCTACTATTTTGGCCTTGGCGAGAACTTTCTTCGCCACCAGAACGGCCGCCGGAACCCCCTTGGCCCCCTGAACGCTCACTTCCTCCTGTAGAAGAAGAGTTTCTGTTTTGACCGCCACCCTGCTGAGACTGATCGCCTCGTTGGCCACCCATACCTTCATTGCTAGATGGTTTATTACTTTGATTGTTGTCCATAAAATCCTCCTTTAAGGTTTATGATTTTCCTTTCGGAAAATTGATTATTTCGCCTTCCGACGAATTCGTACCTAGTATTGGGCGAAACAAGCTCAAAGATTTTTACATCTAGTTAAAGTTGTAGAGAGACATTGTGTTGGTCACCACAAGAAGGGCTGATTCAGCAATGGGAGAAAGCTTCAGCAATGAGAAAATAAAAAAGGCACTCGGAAGAGTACCTTTTTTATTTAGTGCTTCGTGTTTTCAGAATTCTTATCAGGAATGATGTTGTCATCCCCCGCCGCCAGATACTTGAGCTTCAATTTTAAAAACTCATTACCGATGCGACTGCGCTCTTCTGATTTTAATTCTTTCTTACATTCAGGAAGCATGTCTTCTTCTTCCTCTTCGATGTGATGCTCCACAAGCTCTGCTAATACTTTAATGCGCGCAGATTTAAGATCAGAATCCGTCGTACGCTTGATTTCCTCAACCAATTGATCTGCGAGTTGATGTTCGACGTCGCCTTCAAAGCCGTCTTCGCGCAACTCTTCGTTTTTTTTCATTGAGACATAAAGAGTTTCTTCTTCGGGTTTGGCGTGGGCGATCAATGTGGGAGCGAATTCTTTAAAAGCCGCGAATCTTTCTTCTTCCGGTTTATCAGAATCTTTCATGACCTTGATCAAGGCTTTCAAAGCTTTGTGATCTTCATAGATCAGATTAACGATATCGGCTTCTTGTTCAATTTTTTTCGCTTGTGATTTTTCTACGTTGTTTTGCATATATCACTCCTATGACGCAGGGATGGTGCAATTGAAATGCCAGTGCTATCATTTGATTTTCGTTACGAAGACCGAGTCCAGGGGAAAACTTCCCCACGTGACTTGTGGAGAAAATCCCCACTCATCGCAGGTGTAATTGGGCACAGATAAGAACGCTGCATTGCGAGCCGCCGTGAAAATTCCTAGTCTCTTTTCCAAAAAGGCGGCCACATGAAGACAACAATCCAGATTCTGAAACTTCGCCCAACACAAATGGCCCTGGGAATGGAAGAAGTTTCCAGCAAAATAAAAAAACTAAAACGTCTGACTCCAGAAAAACTCCAAAAAGAATTACGAAGTAATCCCATCACCACTGTCAAAGCTCCGAACGGACACTATTATGTAGTCGATGGCCATCATCGCCTTTTTTCCTATTGGTCTTTGGGAATTAAAAAAATTCCGATTGAGGTGATTAAAGTTTTTGGTAAGACAGTTGGTTTTGAAAGCTTCTGGAAGCAGATGTTACAACATCACTGGGCTCATCCCTTTGATCTATCCGGGAGCGGGCCCCAGAATCCTCTTTATTTATCTCAAAATATTCGGGGATTAGAGAATGATCCCTATCGCAGTCTTGCGTGGCTGGTCCGCGCTCATAAGGGCTATAAAAAAACCGAAGTGACCTTCGCAGACTTTAAGTGGGCGCAATATTTCAGAAAGCATAAAATCATAGAGCCAAATTTTGAAGTAAACTATCAAAAGCATCTCCCCCGCGCTTTACAATTGGCCCAAGGGAAGGGCGCCAAAAAACTACCTGGTTATATTGGCAAAAAATCAGAATGATTTTCCCGCTCGCTTGATTAACAGTGGATAGCCAAAATAGAAAACTTGTTGCCACGCAAACTATAGGAACTATTCTTTGTGACGATCGTTCCAATCAAAAAGAAACAATCGTGCAGCCCAGGATCAAGGGCAAGAGTAAAATCTTAATGCACAGGTTTGAGTAGGTGACAAAGTGTCGCGTGACGATGTGCGGAACCGCAATCCGGTGATATGCCACAGGAGCAATTGCAAATACTGTCGCCACTGCCGTAAACCCCAACGCCAGCCAATGAAGTAACTGCAATTGTGAAGTGAGCGCCGTTTCAAAGCGATCATTGAAAACCGCCACCAACTGAAATCCAAAAAGCGCCTGTATACCAGGCAAAATCATCCGTGTTTCGCTCTCGATGTGCTGCACTTCTTCCTTAAGGTCTTCATTTTGAATTTCCGTTTTCATGCAGACCATTCTGCATGGAGTATTGGTGTAGACGTTATGACAAGTTAGAAAATTTGATTTACGGCACACTTGCCTTAAGTTTCAACCACGAGAATTAATTGCTGGTTAAAATCATCCTTTGAACCGGCACACGCCGAATGAAAGGACGAGAATGAAGACAAAACCGAACAAGAAAATACGCTATGCCGTCGTAGGCCTGGGACACATCGCTCAAGTCGCAGTCTTGCCTGCTTTTAAGAACGCAAAATCAAACTCAGAACTCGTGGCACTGGTTTCGGGCGACAAAAAGAAACTGACGAAACTCGGCAAACAATACAAAGTGACCAATCTTTTTTCTTATAAGGATTACGACGGGCTTTTGCAAAGCGGCTTGATTGACGCCGTTTACATTTGCACACCCAATACAGAACATCGAGACTTAGCCGTTAAAGCAGCGCAATCAGGTATTCACGTTTTAGTGGAAAAACCCTTAGCAACAACAGAGGCAGATTGCTTAGCGATGATAAAAGCGACAGAAAGCACCAAAACCAAATTGATGGTGGCCTATCGGCTGCATTTTGAAAAAGCCAATCTGACAGCCATTGATCTTATTAAAAAAGGAAAAATTGGCGAACCACGAATTTTTAATTCGACCTTTACTTATCAGATCACCGATCGCGAAAACATTCGCCTGATGCCGGAAACAGGCGGTGGTCCTTTATTCGATATTGGCACATATTGTATCAATGCCTCCCGTTATCTTTTCGGGGAAGAGCCTGAGGAAGTATTTGCAATGACCGCGTCCCATCCGCAAGATGACAGATTTAAAGAAGTCGAGGAAATGGCCGCCGTAACTTTGCGCTTTCCGAAACAGAAAATCGCAAATTTCATCGTAAGTTTCGGAACAGAAGCATCCGCGAACTTTGATGTCTTTGGAACCAAGGGCTGCCTGTGTCTTGAGAATGCCTACGAATACAAAGAAGACATGACCATGACTGTCACTGTAAAAGACAAAGATAAAGTCAGAGAGTTTAAAAAGAAAGACCAATTTGCTGCAGAGTTAGTCTATTTCAGTGACTGTGTCTTAAAAAATAAAAATCCTGAACCTTCCGCAACAGAAGGGCTGAATGACGTTAAAATCGTCAACGCTATTTTTAAATCGGCACAGACTGGAAGAGTTGTCAGCCTTAAGCAGACCCGAAAAACCATACGCGCCCACAAAGGACAAACGATCAATCGCCCTGCTCACCGAAAACCAAAAACTGTGCATGTGGAAAGTCCTCATAATTAATCAAACGCAAACGAGCCGCGCGTCGCTGCGGCTCGTTTCTATCAATATCGGTTTATAATAATTTTACTAAGTTAATAGTCTGTACTTTTCAAAACTTACATCGTGACGCCGGCGAGTTCTTTGCCTAGCGTTTGTATTCACAACGGGGGAATTCGTCATGAATATTTATGATTTTATCACTGCACAACACAATCATGTTTTACAAAAAATCGATTTGATCCGCAGCCTGCACGTGGCCGATAAAATCAGTCGCGATATTTTCGTGAAAGATCTTTATCAAAGCCTGGAAAACTTATTCCACACGGAGCAGATTTCGTTTTATCCACCGCTTTTGGAGTCAAAACAGTACGGCGACATCACCGAGACAGCACTGATGCAACAAAGAAATATTTTAAACAGCATTCAGATGATTCCACATCTATCACAAGAGGAGTTCATGCAGACCTTATTGAGAACTCTGGCAATCCTGAACGCATACAGTTCAAATGAACAGTTGTTTCTGTTTACGGTCTTACGCAATCAATTGGCGCCGGATGTCTCGCTAAGACTGGGCACCTTCGCGATTCAATTTCATGCGGAGCTTACGATGGGTAAAGACTTGCAAACGGCCTATGAGGTGTGCAGTCATCTGATGCCATCACCATTCTCAACCCGATCACGGGGTCACATTAAAGCAATGGCGACACAACTAAGCCAATGCCGACCATCCAATCAAAGCAATCAAGCAAGACAAACTTTGTAAATAGGTCGGCGGGAAGCCCCAACGCTTCCCGCCTCTGACCAAACTCAATGAATTGATTTCGTCGTACCCGCAGAACCATCTTTTTTCGCACCCAGATCTGCACCTGTGGTTGGGTCACCTGGTTTAGTTGCGGTTCTTTTTGCGACATTCATGGCAAGGCCTTCTTCCTCGGGTGACAGGGTCACTGAAGCAGTCCCGTCTCCGCCATCGACCGCTTGCATTTCTTTATAGTCCTCAACGAATTCCCACTGATCGCCTTCATTCCAAGGTCCACGGCCATTGCCCGGTCCTTGCGATAAATCGTAATATTTATCGGTGAATTCTGGAGAGCCAGGTGCTTTGCCTGGAGGGAAATTTTCTTTGATGGCATAAAGAGCTTTTTCGAAAGCTTTTTGATGGGCCACTTCCCGGGTCATCAGGAACTTCAATGCATCCTTAATACCAGGGTCGTCTGTCACGTTGATTAAACGTTCATAGACGATTTTTGCACGAGCTTCGGCAGCAATATTCGATCGAAGATCTGCCGTGGGCTCCGTGATCGAATCCACGTAAGCAGCTGTCCAAGGAACACCGGCCGAGTTCACCAGGGCCGCTCCTCCTCCGTACAACAAACTCGTCGTTTGGCTTTCGCCACCTTGATTCAATTCACGCAAAAGCTCGCCCTCTTCCAGGCCTTCCGCGACCTTGGCTTTAACACCTGCATTCAGCATACAAACAATGCTGCCAATAACTTCCAGGTGCGATAACTCTTCGGTCGCGATATCCATCAACATGTCTTTTCGTTGCGGATCCAAATCTGCGAGACCTTGTGTGAAATAGCGCATTGCTGCTGCCAATTCTCCCTGGGGCCCGCCGAACTGCTCTAACATCATTCCCGCTAACACGGGATTTGGTTCTGAGACTCTCACAGTATACATCAGTCTCTTATTGTGCATGTACATCTTAACCTCCTTGAACAATCAGTCTTCCACTGTTCAGCTATGGCAAGGTTCTCTCTGCAACAACGCACTTAAAAGTCTATAAATTCCGTAAATGATTTTAAACAATCTCTAGCGGGCCAAAGGATTTACGACCTAAGTTCTTCCTTAGGTCGCAGAAGTTTTTATCTGCCGCCGGAACCCGATGATCCAGTGGAAGAACCGCCGCCACTGCTGTTACCGCTGCTGGTGCCAGTGCCGGTTCCAGTGCCCATGCCGGAGCCTGTGTTTGTTCCCCTGTTCGTAGTGCCTCGTTGCTGATCGCGAGTGCCGTTACGATAGTTCACGTCATCCTGACTCTCATTCGCAGCTCTGTTGCGACTGGAATCCCAATTTTTATCTGTTGTTGTATTCATTCGACTGGTTCCTGTCGTTGTTTGCTGTTGCTCGCTTGTACGATATTGGGAATTATCCGCAGCGATCGCAGCGCCCGTGACTGCAACAGCCATGACATAAATAAAGACTACTTTTTTCATAGAACCTCCCAGTTCAGTGTGATCAAATAGTCTATGAACTAAGAGGTCTCTCACAGACCGGATTACCGCATCCTTTTGAAAAACACTTGTGCAAAATTCAACATACATGTTCAAAATAAAGAAGGACGGTGTTAACCACCGTCCTTCTGTGTTTTCAGTGCTAAATGACTATCTTCTTAAAGTGTTGTTATCCACCGTGGATTCATCTTCCATGGCTCTGCGACCGAAATCGTTAAGATCCAGATTATTAGACGGTCGTGACACACGTGGGTTCGTTGGCATCGCCGACACATCGTCGCGGGCCCATGGATTCGCGGAATTTGGATGACGAGTGTTTAGGTTTTCTGAATTAGTTCTAGGCGCAGCAGGATACGGTTTATTCTTACTTTTGCTATAGTCCGCGGCCATTGACGTGCTCGTAGCCATGACGAAAATCGATGTGAGGACAAGACCTTTCAGTTTCATAGTTGCTCCTTTTATTAGCTCCTTCATGGTCTATGAAATACTGTGCTTTGAGCAGCCGGATCTTGTTTTAATTTTCAAAAAACAAGTTATCACGACTCCGGCTGCCAAACGTCACGGGTCTTTTTACTCGTTTTCAGAGCGACGATTTTTATCCATATCGTTATTCGTGCCGCCTCCGCCGGAAGGCGTTCCGGTATTTACACCGCGCTCAATATCCGGACGATCTGTAGACTGAGTTGACTTTTTACCTTTTTTGACCGCTTTATGAGAGGTCCCAGTCTTTTCTGTGGGCATCTGATTTTCATAAGTATTCGAAGACGGGTTGTCTCTTTTCGAGTTTTCTTTTTCTGTCCCCTGATTTGCAAAAACGGAACTTCCCAGCAACATAACCGCCAGCATCACTAACTTTTTCATATACTCTCCTTGGTTGAAAAGTCTTTAAGACTCTTAATACTTTGCCGTTTATTTTTTTGATAAATAAGTCTGCTAAGGAACTTATCTTGTGAATCTATTTTCAAATATGCTTTCGCCACTCTCCATCGAAGACTTCACCCAAAAGATTCTGTTTAAGGAACCTTTTGCAGCCCCTGAAAAAGCCACAGAAATTCGCAACATTTTTAATTGGAATGTTGCGACTGAAATTATCCAGTCTCGGTATGGCAAAAGTTTTTTTGCCAAGAATGGAAAAGTCTCTGAAGAACCCGCGCCCTTGTGCATGGATCGATTTTATCGCGGTATTACTGAAGGAAAAACCTTAGTCATCCCCCATGCCGAAAATGCACACAGCACCTTTGCTGCCCTGGCTCACCAATTCACCCAGTACTACCCTCGCCCTGTCGACGTGGAGCTCTATCTGACTCCTGAAGGCAATGAAGGTCTAGACTGGCACTATGATTACGAGGACGTTTTCGTTTTACAAAGTTCCGGCGTAAAAGAATTCATCCTTCGGAAAAATAGTTTTTGGCCCAAAGCCGCCGACCGTCAGATCTCACAGCAAACTCTGTGGCCGCAAGAAAAGTTTACTGGTGAGATACGCTGCACGCTACAGGCTGGTGACTGGCTTTATATTCCCGCTGGCTATTGGCACAAAGCCAGAGCCCTGACGAAGTCCTACCATGTCTCCGTCGGGCTGCTGTTTGATCACTCTAAGAATGATGCGATTTTCTAAAGTTATCGGAAAATCTTGGTGGCATCATGTTCGCAATCATATCCCAAGTAGTACCCATCAATCCTTCTTCACGGATTTCAGGTTTTAGCTTTTGAAATGCATCCCCCATCATTTGTGCTTCCTCTGCAGTAAAACTATTGCGGGCTTTTTCAAACATATGTCCTTCTTCCTCAGAAATATGATGCGAGAGCGCATCTTTCAGTTTTTGCGCCGTCCCCCGCCAGGACATATTCGTCTTGTCTTGCACCTGAAGCATTCTTAGCAGGGTTTCAGCTTCCATGTGCTCTTTATACGCGTGCATTGCCATGTCTTTGGCACTGTCCACAGTGCGCAGCGAATTGTAGAAAACAGATTCTTCTGCTCTAGAGTGGGGGATCAGATCATCGCGAATTTGTTGAACCAGACGTTTGCGACCCTCGCTATCATCGTCCTGTAAGCTTAATAGTTCGTTCAACAAGCCCTTTACTTTATCATGATCTGCTTTCAAAAGTTCATAAATAGCCATCTTAAACCTCCTACCCGCCACCCTAAAGACGTCTCATTTACTTTTCAATTGGGCCTGCTAGGAAACAATTTTTATTGCAGTTCATTTTGAATGGTCTTGGCATCATTCAAATGATTTTGCACATGCGCGCGCGTCTCCTGAAGATAGGATTTTAAGGCCGGGTTCCTGGCTTCCGGAATAAGTTTTGTATCTAGCTTATCCAAAAGCTCCTGATGCATGGCTACTTGAGTCCCCATGTACGCTTTATCAAAATCGTTTTCTTTCGCTTTTTTCAAGCCCTTCATTTTCTCTTTGGTATCTGCTTTCAGTTTTTTCTCATCGTCACTGGATGACATTTTAATTTTTTCATCTTTGGAAAGCGTTTTCACCTTCTCGCCATTTTCCGTGTGTTCTTTCACCATTTTTTCGGCGAATGTTTTAACGGAGGGGTTTTTTGAATTCTTCACTGCAAGCTTTGCCGCATCAACTTCACCGCTGTTGGCGGTTTTCATCAATTGAGTTATTTGTGCGTCTTCCAAAGCGAAACAATTGATCGTAAATAGTAGAACTGAAACGACTGCAATCACTGATATGTGGTAATTTCTCATTGGTTCCTCCCAGAACTATTCACCTTGATTTTGATCCTTATTTTGGTTGCTGTTCTTTTCCGAGGATTCGGAATTTTTTTGCGTACTGGTGCTGTTGCTGTTGTTGTTACGGCTGGAGTTTTGAGAGCTATCGGACCAAGTTCTCCCGACCGTGCCACTGCGTCCCTGACTTGATGATCCTGTATTTCTATTGTTTTGCTGACCCATTAAGCACTCCTTTTGTGTACTTCATAATCCAAGATGGATAGATGCTAAAATGCTCTGGCAAAACAGTTTTATTTTATAGACTTGGAAATCGAACCTTTTCAAAAAACAGGTTCCCAAAGCTGTGTTTCAACAGCCACCGCAGGAAGAAACTATAAATATTGCGATCCTTGGGCATCATCTTGGTCAGTGAAAGGAGTCTCCATGAAAGCACCACCTCGCCATACTAAATTTGACAGTACTGTTGAGTTCATGAAAAAGCCTTATCACTTTATTTCGACCGTATGTAAAGAGCACCAAAGTCAGGCCGTTACCGTGCGCCTGGCTCTGCGAAAAACGTATGTGATCACCGGGCCTAATGCCGTGAGATTTTTTTATAGCGGCGAAAATTTTAAACGCAAGAATGCAATGCCCCATCCACTGCGTGCAACACTGTTGGGCAAGGGCGGAGTCCAAGGACTGGATGGCGCAGAACATTTAAAACGTAAAGATCTTTTCATGTCCTTTACGAAGCCCCAAGAGATTCTTCGCCTATCACGAATTGTGGATGCGCAATTTGCAACGGGTCTTGCAAAATGGTCGACTCAAGATAATGTCCCTCTTTATCCCGAACTGGTTTGCTTACTTGCGGTCTCTGCCTGCTCGTGGTTGGGTATCCATCTCCAAACAGATGAAAAAGAAATCCGTGCGGAACAACTGCGATCGATGTATCAAGATGCCTCTGTCATTGGACTGCGGCATTTTAAATCCCGACAATCAAGACGTGAAACGGAACGTTGGATTGGTAATCTTATCCATGATATTCGCCGAGGAAAACTGAATGTATCTGACACCAGTCCCATTCATCGCATCGCCTTTTTCCGCGATGAGGATGGGGAGCTGCTCAGCGAAAAAATTGCCTCTGTCGAAGCCTTAAACCTGCTTCGACCGATCGTTGCTGTTTCCACTTTTATGATTTTTGCAATGCATGCACTTAGTTATTATCCGGAAATGGCCAAAGATGTTGCCCTTGATTTAAAGTTCCGTGACCACTTCATACAAGAAGTGCGTCGCTATTATCCTTTCTTTCCGGCAGTGGCGGCGATAACAAAATGTAATTTGGATTGGATGGGCGTGCATATCCCTGAAAATTCCCGCGTCCTGTTGGATATTTATGGCATTAACCATCACCCGGAGCTTTGGGACAATCCGAATGAGTTTAATCCCAATCGTTTTAACGGGAAAACCTGGGAAAATCTCCCTGACTTCATTCCTCAGGGTGGTGGTAATTGGCGAAGTGGGCACCGTTGTCCTGGTGAATTTATCACGATTCAATTGATGTCCGTGGCCTTGGATTATTTCACTCGACGCATGGATTTTAAATTGAATTTAGAAAATCCAAATCTGGCTTTTCCATTGATGCCGCCTCTGCCTATTAGCGAGGTGGTTCTGCGCGATGTAAAACCGCGCAGCCCTTCATCGATCCAGATTTACCCCGTTTAATGAATTTCAGCGTTGGGATCTGATTCATGCGGAGTTTCTTGACCGCCTTTTTCCAAGTATTGGGTTTTAAGCATCAGGAATTTCTCCCCCAGTTGCATGCGCTCTTGGGGATCGGAGTTTTTTCTAAAGTCAGGTAAAAGCTCTTCTTCCTCCTCTTCGATGTGGTGCTCGACCAACTCCGCAAGGACTTTGATCTTAGCGCTGATTTCATCAGGGTCTTCAGTACGCATGATTTCTTCACACAGTTGGTCTGCGAGTTGATGCTCCACATCCCCCTCGAAACCCTCCTCCCGAAGTTCCTCGTTGCCTTTCATATAGATGTAAAGACTCATCTCCTCGGGTTTGGCATGACAGATTAAAAGTGGCGCAAACTCAGCGAAGGCATCCTCACGAGCGTCCAGATCTTTATCTGTATCTTTCATTATTTGAATGAGCTGTTTTAGTGGCTTGTGGTCTTCCAAAATCATTTCCACAATGTCGTCTTGCTTAGAAAACTGTTTACCACTTTGCGATTGATTGTGTTGTTGGTGCTGTGCCATGAAATATCCCCCTTACTGAATATGGAACTATTTTTTTCCGTCTGATTTAACGCGATTGTGAGTCGTGGCTTGAGGGTGAGTGACAACCGTTTCCCTCACGTCGGCTCCCTGATTTTCCGTACGGAACTCCTCACCTTCGATCTGAGATTGTATGATTTTCTCTCTCAGAGCGGGGCCTCGTACAGTGGTGGGTCTTTGTCCGTTGCTTGAGTTTGAATTTTTCATAGATGTCTCCTTGGTCCACAGTATAACGCCGCTGTGGCCAGAGAGGTTTTCAAATTAGCTGTTTTTGATCACTCGCCTTAAGACTGTATTTACTTCGTGTAAGTGTTGCTTGAAACGGGACTTTTCTGAAAGAATGGACCAATGGAAGATTTTGAAACCGTCCAATCAATTCCTTCTCCTTTAGAAACAATGCGTGCCATGGGATTAGACTATAGCACCGGTGCTCTGATCGGTGGAGCGATATTCGGAATCATCGGTATTTGGTTGTTTCGTAAAGGGAAACGCGAATCACATATACCCAACGTGATCGTTGGTATCAGTCTGATGGTGTACCCTCTTTTTGTCACAAGCACGCTTTATACCTGGGTTGTCGGCGTGCTTTTGTGTGGGATCTCCTATTACTACTGGATCTAAACATTTCTAATCAAGCTGCGAAAGTTTCTTTGGTTGATGAAGGGGTTCTGCCTCTGGAAATTTCCATACGCCTTTAAGAATTGAATCCTGAGGGCGATACATTCGCACCATATAGTTCCAACCTTTCATTATCGGCAAACAGTTCACGACATCTTTTTGGCATTCACCAAATTGCACCGTAACGGTGCCATCATCGGCCTTTTTCGCAGTCAGATTGTTGATGGTGTATGCATTGCGACTATTCTTAACGAAAAATCCTGCGGCGTTGTAAACGCTGATGGACCAAAATGCATCGACAGGAACCTGACCCACTGTCAGTCGGTAAGCTGTTTTACCACTGTTGTCTTTGGGCTCAACGCCAATATACATCGACTCTTCTTTGGGATTTCCTCCCCAGCCAGCGGCAGCTCCCAGCAAGTGCGTAGTAGGATTCACTTCCACTTTATCTCCAAAAGCATCACGAAAATCCCCAGCCTTTGTCGCCGCCAATTGCTTTAAAAGACCTCGAACCTTTTTTAGAGAGGCGACATTATAATTAGGAATCACAAAAGATCCGGGCGCCGCCTGCTCGATCACGATTTTATCCTGCGCCTCGGTTGCAGCCTTCATATCTTGGAGGTCTTCAGGATTCGCTAGAGTTCGGATGAGCAATGCCATATAGCGAGTGCCGACTTTATCTTTGGTATAGGTGTACTTGGCGGGCGCGTGAACCATCTTAGAAATATAGTGATCTTGGCTAACGTCAGCCATGGACATATAACGGTTATCCAAATCCGGTAAACTTACGGTCACAGGACCAGCCTCTAGATCAAAAACTCCTGCCGAGTAGAGAGTGTCTCGGTTCGGGCGCACAACACTCTGCGCTTCAATCGGAGTCATTTTACGATGATGTTTCAGCTTTCCTAAACCCGCATCTTTGACCATGCCCTGCATATAAGTGTCAGTTTCAGCACGAACAAAATTATCTACAGTCACGTTTACAGCGGCGCCAGCATACGACGTGATCGCGGCCAAAGAAACAATCAAGCAACAATAAAGATGCTTCATTACTTTATCTCCTCAATTTGTGATTACATTTAATTCACAACTATCGACACGAATGAGCAAGATTCGGTTTACTGTGTCTGCAAAGAAGCACAGCATCAACACTACGAACCTCCAGGCTTTATAACGCCTCGACTGACGCTCGACAGAAATCCGTCTTTACGTTTGTATCAGTCACTGATACAGTTTGTTTGCTTTTCTAGATCGGTATTCACTAACAAAGGAACATTTCAATGAATCTTTTTTATTCTCCGGGTGCGTGTGCCCTTTCCTCTCAAATCGCTCTTCGCGAAGCGGGTTTGAATTTTGAACTCGTTAAAGTAGATCTTAAAGCAAAAGAATACTCTGGTGGCGACTATAAGAAAATCAATCCCAAAGGTTATATCCCCGCTTTGCAACTGCCTAACGGTCATTTGATGACTGAGGGTGCCGTGATCTTGCAATGGATCGCTGACCAAGTTCCCGAAAAAAACCTTCTTCCAAAATTTGGAACGATGGAACGCTATAAAGCAATGGAGTGGTTAAACTTTATCGCCACAGAAATCCATAAAGGCTTGGGTTCTTTATTCGGCGGCGCCGTCATGAATGAGGAAACGAAAGAACAAATCAAAGGCAAAGTGCAACTTCGCTTGGCAGTTCTGGATCAACACTTGCAACAAAATGCGTTTATCTTAGGGAACGAATTTTCCGTAGCTGATGCCTATGCTTACAATGTCCTTCGTTGGACAGGTTTGGTCGGTGTGGATATCGCGCAACACAAAGCTTTGCAAAATTTCATCGGCAAAATGTCAGAGCGTCCGACGGTGAAAGAAGCTGTTGCCGCAGAAGGCATTCGTCTATAATTTTTTAAAACAAAAAAGCCCGGGACAAAATCCTGGGCTTTTTTATTTGTTCCGATCAATGTCTTGGATTCTTTTCGGTATTGGTATTTTGCTGGCTCCAATCCTGTTTTTCATCCAAATCCATATCGTCTGGCATCAGTTCATCAGATTCGTCGGTGTTAAAGTCCTCGTTTTGCGAAGTCGCCTGTTTAATCTGACGAGCGTCTTGTTGAGGAGCTTCTTTTCCGGCAGGTTGTACAGTGCTTTTATCTGATCCCGCTTCGAGTTCATCATCTTGCTGCCAGCTTCTATTTTGCTGATTCTGATTCAAGTTCTGATTTTGACCGGTTTGTTGATTTTGGGTTGCCATAAAAACCTCCTGTGCTTTTAACAGCACGTGTGCGGTCATCATATACCCAAAAAAAATGAGGACTGTTGTTTCAGTCCTCATTCTCAGGCCCATTGGCCAATTCATTTCAGATTTAAAAGCTATGGACTAGTTTCCACGTCCGTCATTGCGATGTTGCTCACGTTGTTTCTTTAAAGACATCGTGAATGGACCGCCGCAGATGTTCTCTGTGCCATTGTCTCTTAGAACAATAGTGGCAGTTTTTTTACGGCGCGGAGATTGATTCACGACACGCTGTAAAGTATTGCTGCGCGCACCCTGCAACTCATAACCTTGCTCGTTCACTAAACGAGTTTGATTGATTGTGAAACTTGCTCCATTCACAGTGTAAGTACCATTTCCATACATCAAGCAGTTGCGCACACAGCGGTAATCAGCACTCACTTCCTGAGAATAAGTACCATCCTGATTTAAAATAAAGCCGATGCTTGTGCCCAAGATACGGTCTTGGGCGTACTCGTTATCACAACGGATGGAGGCGTTGTAAGTGCCAGGCTCAATCAAATTTTGTTCTTCGTAGCCACCGCCTTGATTCGGATACTGGCCTTGATCATAAGGACCAATCACAGTGGGCTGCGGATAGACCGCGTTATTTGGATTGCCACCGCCGCCACCGGAATTTCCAGTACAAGCAACCATGGCTACCGATACGATCATCAAAGAAAAAACAGACTTCATAGTATTCATAATCTTCTCCGCAGTTAGCGACGTTGAGAGCCGCCGTCTTTAGTCAAATATAATTCCATGGGGCCACCGCACATATTATTACTTCCCTTATCCATCAGCACGATCAAACCCGATTTTCGGGATGTCATCGGGCTGAACTTGCGGGAGTAAGTGTTGTTACGAACACCTTGTACGATCGCACGGTTATTCGAAACGATTTGGCGCTGGTTAAATGTCATACCTTCTGCCGTTGATAGGAACGTACCTTCACCGCGCATATAGCAGTCTTGCTTGCAGCGTCTGTCGAGGCTGATGATTTCCTGGATATAGCTGCCGTTACGTTTCAAGGTGAACTTCATAGCGACATCGGGAAGATTCAGTGTTGCTGTTTCATCCGCACAATTAACTGCCACACTATAGGTACCCGGCTCATCAGCCATTTGATACCCACCATACTGACCTCCCGATTGGTCAGCCGGAGTGACAACCTGATTTGCTGTATTGCCGCTATTATCGTCGGATTTAGAATCACAACCAACCACAGCTAAAGTCACAACCATCACCGAGAATAATGATTTGAATGTGTTCACGAGCTTGCTCCGATTATTAGTTAGAGAAACAACACGCGCAATTTATACCATACAATGTAAAAAGCCTCAGGCTTCCCCGAGGCTCTTTGCAATGCTTACCTGATTGTACAAACTTTGGACAGGGCCACCCTGCTCGAAAAGCTTTTAAAGCTCTTTAAGCGTTTTATGGATCCAAGTCAGCTGGGACTTTACATAAACCGAGCCCGCCGTGTAACCACAGGGATCCTTTTGGGTGCCTTCCACAAAGGAATTAACTCCCACAATTTGCATTTCACGTCCCACCTGAACAAACACAGGTCCGCCGGAATCACCACTGCACGTTCCGTTATGAGGTTGCGGCATAATTAAGATAGAGCCATTGCGAACGGTGACATCATCCAGATCCTTGGTGGTCATTCGCAGATATCCAGCATCATCACCATGGGAGCTTGTGATACCGTACCCCACTAAGGTCACAGTGTCGGAGGTGATCTCCTGAGAACCGTCATAGATTTTACTGACTTTATAATTAGAAGGAATGGCCTTTGAAATACGAACCAAACCCAAATCATATTGATCAGCATCTTCCTCATAGTCCTCATGGGATTTAAACGATTTGGCTTCAACGATGTCACTTTTTTTAATCGAATCAATGTCCAGAGCATAGACAACTCGGACACGCACTCCACCCTTTAGGCAGTGAGCGGCTGTCAAAATAGTCGTTTTATCAATAGGTGTTCCCGTGCACAAACTGACCTTACCATTTTCATATTTAGTTTCGAGCATCACAACGCGGGAAGCGACAGCATCACTCGAGTTAACCTTACGGCCCCCAACAATACCATTTTGACTTTGCTCTAAACTCACGGCACCCGTTTGGTTATTGGAACCGCTATCTGCACACGCACCCAGGAACAAGAAAGGAAGAACCATTAAATATTTCATGCGGCGAGGTATATCACGGAAATAAAAGAGCCTCGGAAATTCCAAGGCTCTTTGCAATGCTTATCTAAGTGTAAAAAGATTTACCAACCGATTTGCTGGCAATAGTTCGTTCTGATCATATAATTGAGAGCTGAGACCTGAGCTTTCAACCCCACATGATCCTTCTCGACGTAAACGAATGTTTTACGGTCAGCCGATTTGAACATCATGACATTCTCGTCCGAGTTTTGATAATCGTAATTGACTGTTTTAGTCACCAGAGTTTCGCCCTGACCAGTTATTTTTATGGTCATAGAGTCACGACAGTCTTGGATCAAAGTGACTGTGTCAGCACCTTGAAGATCACTTGAAGTGATCGGACAGCGATAAACTCCCGCCATCGATGTTGAAGTAGCAAGTAATACAGCGGCCGACAAAACCAAAGACTTCATACAAACTCCCTTTGATAGAAAACTATGAGTCTATGGTGCGTGAAGAAGTGACATCACGCCACCCCTTCTGCACCGTTACATTTATTTGATTACCGCAATGGATATGCAGACATTCGGTTGTCACCGCTTCACTTAATACCTATCCTTTTATTATTCACAACTAAGGATTAAGCTATGCGCATCTCAACTAGGCTTCTTTTACTTGCGACCTTTATGTGTGTTCCCGGATTCGCGGCTAGCGACGAAGTTTCGGTAACAACTAAGGGTCATGACAAACTTACCATTCCCGGTATTGCAGAAGTTGAGATTCCAGAGAAGTGTTTTAAAGATAAAACCAAAATCACTCTGAACAAGACCGCTTTGAAAGAGGCGATCGAAGACTTCAATGCGCATTACGAAGGAAAAGAACGAGTCCCTTACGAAGTTCGAATCAACACTGGCAAAACTTTGCCTGAATGCGCATTTAAATTAAAAATGACAGTTCCCGCTGAGTTTTCAAAGAAAACGAAAGATAAAAATGCAGAGCCAGCGCTATATGGCCAGGAGTTCACGCGCACGGAAACGGAAACTTACGATATTTTTCAAGTGGTGACCGCTGACTTTGATGCCAAAAAGGAAACTTTGTCTGGCGAGATCTCACCGAAACTTTTTACTAAAGAAAGAACCAAGGACGATACCTATGAAGCGGTCTTCGTGATTTCCCAGGATTTAAAATTCACGCCGCCACAGGAAGACATTCTGCCTTTGCCAAAATCAGAAATTACTAACGACGCTTTTATCATCGCGAATGCGCAGTTTGACCGCGAGGACTTTGCCGCAGCCAACCCATTGGATGAAAAGCGCATTGACCTGCCCGTCGCCTTTCATCGCATTAAAAGCGGCAAAGGGACTATCATTGCTCTAAGAATGTTTGATCCGATGGATACGACGACTGCCGATGATGAGACCTTTGAGAAAGTCACAATTTGGATGGAGCAATGGAAGCCCGGAACTTACACTTTCGGAAAAGACAAAATGACTGCATTCTATGCGAGAGGTGGGTCCGCTTGGCCAAAAGCTGAATGCGGCTATGTTCTTGATAATGGCACCTTGAGCATCACTGAAGGTAGAGATGGAAAAACCGAAATTACGATCTCAACTGAAGTGAAATGCAATAATCCACTCCAAAAAGGGAATTTCAGAATCTCCAAGACTTTCGCTGCAAAAAAAATCACGGCAAAAGAAATTACACCTTGGATCGGCAAAAAAGGTGAGCATATTTATGACGAAACCTACATCAGAAGAGGTGCGATGTAACCAAGGCTCCAAAGAAGGCGGCTTACTCAGCTGCCGCCGCTTAAGCGATAGGAAGAACATCCAAGTCTTTTGGTTTAATCTTACGCAGATCTTCCGGGATGGCTTTTAGAATCGCCTCGCCTAAAGCATCGACCAGTTCACTTTTATAGTGTTCACGACGGCAAACCAAACCGATTTCACGGGCTGGGATGGGGCGTTCAAATTGCACAACCTGACTGCGATCTCCCACCGTGTGAGTCGCAAGCTGTGGCAGCAACGTATAGCCACCATATAGATCGACCAGGTTTTTTAGCGTTTCTAAAGAACCACTTTCAAACTTGTATTTGCGTTCTGTTCCCTTTTTCTTTTTGATCGAACAAAGATCAAGAACTTGATTGCGCAGACAGTGGCCTTCTTCGAGCAACCAAATGTCATCCATCGATAAAGAATGATATTTAATCTTTTTCTGTTGCGCGTATTCGTGGTTCTTGTCGCACAAGACATAGAACGGCTCATAATACAGCGGATACTCGAACATCCCTGCAATCTGCGTTGGCGTTGCTAAAACCCCCACGTCAATTTCATCTTTATTCAAGGCTTCAATAATTTGATCCGTCTGTAATTCTTTGATGTTAAGTTCAAGGTCCGGCAAAATCTCTACACAAACTGGCAAAAGGCGCGGCAACAAGTACGGCGCGATCGTTGGAATGATCGCGACCGTCAGCGTTCCCTTGCGAGAACCTTTCGTACCTTCCAACAAAATGGATTCAATTTTGCGTGCCTCAAACAGAACCGTCTGCATTTGAGAAATAAGTTTCTTACCAGCATCTGTTAGCAAAATAGGTTTTTTGGAGCGGTCGAAAATCACCACTCCCAATTCGTCCTCTAGCTTTTGAATTTGCATACTCAATGTCGGCTGAGTCACGTAACAGGCCTCTGCGGCCTTCGCAAAGTGTCCATACTTATGGACAGCCATGACATACTCGAGCTGCGTCAAAGAAAAGTTCACCTTTAATTTCACCGTAAACCCCTTGTCTTATAAGGATTCTACGCCGATAGAGAAAATCTATCAAGGTATATTTATAATCTATTTTACTAATAGACTTGGATCTTCTAGTCTAATCACGTAGCCGACGATTTAAAACGGTTTTGACCTGTATTGGGTCCACTTATAAACACCGCTATTCTTAAGGAGAATACATGCAAACATTGATCAACACGCAAGTGCCTGACTTTAAAGTTCAAGCTTACCACCACAACGATTTCAAAACAGTTACGCAAAATGACCTTAAAGGTAAATGGTCTATTTTCTTCTTCTACCCAGCTGACTTTACATTCGTGTGCCCTACTGAGCTAGGTGACATGGCTGATAAATACGCTGAATTCCAAAAATTGGGCGTAGAAGTATACGGCGTATCTACAGACACTCATTTCACGCACAAAGCTTGGCATGATGCTTCTGATACAATCAAAAAAATCAAATACCCAATGTTGGCAGACCCTACATTCCAATTGACTCGCGCATTCGGCGTTCACATTGAAGAAGAAGGTTTGGCTTACCGTGGTACTTTCTTGGTGAACCCAGCTGGTAAAATCGTATTGGCTGAAGTTCAAGACAACGGTATCGGCCGTAACGCTGATGAGTTGTTCCGTAAAGTTCAAGCTGCTCAATACATCGCTGCAAATCCAGGCGAAGTTTGCCCAGCTAAATGGACTCCAGGCAAATCTACATTGAAACCTGGTTTGGACCTAGTAGGTAAAATCTAAGCTTGCTTATACTCCGACTCACGTCGGAGTAGCTCGAACGTTCTACTTCGACGTGAGTCGAAGTGTATAATTCGGTTGGTGCGGCGGCTCTCTCCCCGCACCAGCTCTCCATGTGACGATTTTAAAGGTTCTATTCAACTTTGGATGGCAGCTTTAAAGTCGTTTTTTATTAAGAGGAGGCTCTTTATGTTAGATCAATCACTCCGCGAACAACTTGTTTCAGTCTTTGGCAAACTTGAAAAGCCAGTTGAACTTATCATCGAGAACAGCACACACGAAGATCACAAAGACCTTCTTGAAATGTTGAATGATGTTGCTGAGACGTCTCCGAACATCACTGTTAAAGAATCTGGCACTACATCGCCAGTGCCAGCATTTCATATCGCTTATCAAGGCAAACCTACTGGTATCTCTTTTAAAGGTATTCCGGGTGGCCATGAATTCACTTCGTTGATCCTTGCGATCTTAAATACAGATGGCAAAGGTAAGTTACTGGATAGCTTGCTTGCTGACCGCGTGAAGCGTTTGAAAAAAGGCATCACCGTTCAGACATTCATGTCTTTGACATGTGAAAACTGTCCGGAAGTGGTTCAAGCACTTAATTTGATCACACTGGCCCATGGAAACATGAAGCACGAAGTGATCGACGGTGGTTACGTTCAAGACGAAATTCAAAAATTGGGCATCCAAGGCGTTCCAAGCTTGGCTGGTAACGGTAAAATGTTCCACTCGGGCCGTATCAGCGTTTTGGATTTGATCGAAAAATTAGAAAAAACTTACGGCATTGACGAGAACGCTTCGACGGAACCTTCTGAGCCAGTGAACAAAAACCTGGGTCACTTTGACGTCTTGGTTATTGGTGGCGGTCCTGCGGGCGCTTCAGCTGCGATCTATTCTATTCGTAAAGGTTTAAGCACAGCTTTAATCACTGAGAAAATCGGTGGTCAAGTTCAAGAAACTAAAGGGATCGAGAACTTGATTGGTGTGACTTACACCGAAGGTCCTCAGTTGGCAGCCCAGTTGAACCAACACGTGGCAAGTTACCCTGTTCGCGTTTTAGAAAACCGCCGCGTAAAAACAATCAAAACCGAAGGCAAAATCAAAACGGTCGAACTTGAAAGTGGCGAACACTTGGTTGCAGACTCCATCATCGTTACAACAGGTGCGAAATGGCGCGAGCTTGGTGTTGAAGGCGAAAAAGAATACATGGGCCGTGGAGTGGCGTACTGCCCTCACTGCGATGGTCCCTTCTATAAAGGTAAAAAAGTTGCGGTTATCGGCGGAGGAAACTCTGGCGTTGAAGCAGCGATTGACCTTGCCGGCATCGTTCGCGAAGTCGTTGTAATTGAATACAACAACGAGCTTAAAGCGGATCGAATCCTGGTTGATAAACTTAAATCATTGCCAAACGTTTCTGTGATAACGGGAGCAAAAACTGAAAAAGTTGTTGGTGATGGTCAAAAGGTTCATCAATTGGAATACACGGATCGCACTGCTGGAAAACTTGAAAAGTTAGATCTTGATGGTGTATTTGTGCAAATCGGCCTGGTTCCAAACAGCCAATTCCTAAAAGGCACGGTGGAACTTACTAAGTTCGGCGAAATCATCACGGATGAAAAATGCCGCACGAACGTTAAAGGTATCTATGCAGCTGGTGACGTGACGACGACGCCGTACAAACAAATCGTGATCGCAATGGGCGAAGGTGCGAAAGCTGCCTTGGCGGCATTCGAAGATCGCATGTACGATCACGCTTAGTGAACTTGTTCCTCAAAATTGGAATAGTTAGCAGTTCTCGGTCGGCTGACGCGGCATGCATCCTTGCATTTTGCCGCGAAGCCGACAAAAATATCCCACCATGACTGAAACCAATGCTCCTCAAGCAAAACCTGAAAATAGCTGGCTGAACTTAATCTTTAACATTTTGTTGCCAGTCATGATCCTGAACAAACTCACAAAGCATATTGGCCCGATGAATGCTTTGGTTTTGGCACTGGCGTTCCCGTTGATCTACGGGATCTACGATCTTCTAAAACGCAAAAAAGTAAATGCGTTCTCAGTCCTAGGTTTATTAAACGTGGGTTTGACTGGTGGACTGGCTGTCATTGGTATTCACGGATTCTGGTTTGCGGTCAAAGAAGCTGCCTTCCCGGCTCTGGTAGGCCTGTTCGTTTTGGGATCTGCGTTTACGAAAAAACCATTTATCGAAAGCCTGTTCCTAAATCCCGGCGTGATGAAAGTTGATTTGCTCGAAGAAAAATTAAAAGAGCACGGCAAACAAGCTGAATTCCACGATCACATGAGAAAAGCCACAATGTGGCTCTCCCTAAGTTTCGCATTCAGCGCCGTACTAAATTTTATTCTGGCGAGAAAGATCTTCCTAGATATCGACTCAACATTGGCCGCAGACGCACAATCCGTCATCCTAAACGAACAAATCGCAAAAATGACCACATGGTCCATGGCCATCATCATGGTCCCATCCATGATCTTCCTACTAGGCATCTTCTGGTACCTCATGAAAGGCGTAAAAGCCTACGCCGGCCTAAACACCGACGAATTGCTAAAATCCTAAAAAAGGAAACTGTTACCTCTAGATAAAAAAAGGCGCCTTGAAAGCGCCTTTTTTTTTAAAAATCTCCGGATTCGAAGTTTCCTGGTGGAGGTGGCGGAGGTGGGATGAACTCACTGCCGTTGCTGAAATCACCGAAGCCTGTTGGCATTGGTGGAGGTGGTGGCGGTGGTACGTCGCCGAAGTCCTCTGGGGACACGTTCGGCGCTGGTACGTAACCGTCGCTAAAGTCGTCAAATGTTGGTGGAGGTGGGAAAGAAGAGTTTCCTGGATTGAAACTGCCACTACTGCCCCCGCCGCCGCGTCCGGTGCCTGAGCTGCCCGCAGTCGAAGTTCCGAAGTTACGTTTCGCGAAATCAAAGCGTGGACGCTCTTGATCAAGACCCAATTCCTGCGCCAAAGTTGGCAAACCCTTCGCTTCCCGATCCAATGCCTGATTCTTTGCAGCTTGAGCAGAGAAAGCCTTACGAGTTTCTTCGTAAGCTTGCTGTTCAGATTTTTTTTGGTTTTCCCAAGCGCGGTACTCGGGACTGTTTTCATCCATGACCGGCTCGGCTGTGGGTTTATTTTTCTTATAGTCAGCCAAAGCGCGATCTTTTTCAGAGGCCCACTGCTCTTGCTCTTCCAAATAGGCGCGCTTTCCACCCTCACGGGCTTCGTCGAAACGGCCGAGCTTACTTTGATGCTCAGCAAAACCGCGCAGACGCTCCTCTTCCGCGTCCACAGCGTGAGCCAGAAACGAAGTAAAAGTGAGACCTAAAAAAAGCAGTAAACAGCGAGGAGGTTTCATTCTTGACCCAGTCTATCAGGAGGCTCCCTTTTTTTTGAGCAAACAAAAAAAGATGCTCGACCTTTGTCCAATAACTTAATAACGTAAGCCCTTGCATCAAGGAGCATCAAATGGACGCAATGCAGAGCATCGGAATCTTCGCCGCACAGACCTTTTTAATCCTCTTTGCTATTTTGGCGGTCATCATTGTCATCGCCGTCCTTGCAGCAAAAGCGGGCCATAAAACAGAAGTTGAAGTAGAACTTTTGCATAAGAAATACAAAGGCTTCCGCAATCTCCTTAAAGCGCACACAGTTTCCAAATCTGAGCGCAAGGAACTTAAGAAAAAACTTAAAGCAGAACGTAAAGCTCACGATGCAAAGCCTCAGGCTGTGGAGAAAAAAATCTTCGTGGTCGACTTTGAAGGCGACGTGAAAGCTTCCGCCGTTGAAAACCTGCGTGAAGAGATCACAGCGGTTCTAACCATCGCCACTCCCCAAGACGAAGTTGTCGTTCGCGTGGAAAGCCCGGGCGGCGTGGTTCACGGTTATGGCCTGGCGGCTTCCCAGCTTTTGCGTGTTCGTGAAAAAAACATCCCTTTGACTGTTTGCGTGGATAAAGTTGCTGCGAGCGGCGGTTACCTGATGTCAGTGACAGCTAACAAAATCCTATGCGCACCTTTTGCGATCGTGGGTTCTATCGGTGTTGTCGCTCAGGTTCCCAATCTTCACCGCGTTTTGAAAAAGCACGACGTTGATTTCAAAGAATACACTGCGGGCGAGTACAAACGCACGGTCAGTCTTTTGGGCGAGATCACTCCTAAAGGTGAAGAGAAGTTCAAACAACAACTTGAAGACACACACGTGTTGTTTAAAGGCTTTGTTGGCAAATTCCGTCCACAACTGAATTTAGAAGAAGTTGCCACAGGCGAATACTGGTATGGCGAGCAAGCTATCGGTAAAGGTCTCGTGGATGAAATTCGCACGAGCGATGATTACTTGATGACGTTGGCAGACCAACACCAGGTGATCAAAGTGAAGTTCGAACAAAAACAGTCTATCGGCGATAAACTGACAGGGATTTTAGGGAAAGCCATGAAAAAGGGCGCCCTTTCCATCGTCGAAGAACTAGAAACACGTCGTTTCCTTTAAAGAGGTACATAGATAGTGCAAGAAACTCCTGTTATCGAAGTCAAAAATCTTGAGACGACCTTCGTTACGAAGGCAGGTCCCTTCAAGGCCGTTAACAACATTTCTTATTCAATCAACAAAGGCCAAACCATGGGTATCGTCGGGGAATCTGGTTGCGGTAAATCCGTAACTTCTTATTCTCTGATGCGTTTGATTGAAAGACCGGGCACCGTGACTGGGGGTCAGGTTTTACTCAACGGTCGCGATCTTTTGAAAATCAATGAATCGCAAATGGAAGAAGTTCGTGGTGGCGAAATGGCCATGATCTTTCAAGAGCCGATGACAGCTTTGAATCCCGTTCTTACGATCGGTCGTCAAATGGACGAGCAGATCATGCGCCATAAAAAGTGCACGCAAAAAGAATCGAAAGAGCGCGCGATCGAAATGCTCCGCTTGGTTGGTATTCCGTCGCCAGCTGAACGTTACAACTCCTACCCGCACCAGCTTTCGGGCGGTATGAGACAGCGTGCGATGATTGCAATGGCTTTGTCTTGCGATCCTATGTTTCTGATCGCTGATGAACCAACAACAGCATTAGACGTAACAATCCAGGCGCAGATTTTGGAATTGATCCAGGGTCTTCAGCAAAAATTCAATATGACTGTGCAATTCATCACTCATGACCTGGGCGTGATCTCTGAGATTTCGGACCGCGTGATGGTGATGTACGGCGGTCAATTCTGCGAACAAGCTGACACTCAAGAGTTGTTCCTAAATCCACTTCACCCCTACACGGCGGCGTTGATTGCTTCCCGTCCAAAATTTGGTGAGCGTGTGGCAAGACTTAGAACCATTGAAGGTTCAGTTCCTGCTCCTCATGAATTACCTAAGGGCTGCCCGTTCACGAATCGCTGCCCGCGTGCTGTGAATGAGTGTGCCGTGCTAAAACCACCTGTTGTTGAATTTAAACCCGGCCACACAGTGGCTTGCTTTAACCCTGTAGCCTAAGGAGTGATGCAGATGAACGAAATCATTCTGGAAGCCAAAAATATCAAAAAGCACTTCCCGATCAAAAAAGGTTTTTTGATGCGCGAAGTGGCTTCGGTTAAAGCCGTCGACGATGTTTCTTTGATCGTACGTAAAGGTGAAACTTTGGGTCTGGTTGGGGAATCCGGCTGCGGTAAATCCACTTTAGGTCGTACCTTGATTCGTCTGTACGAACCGACTGGGGGATCGATCCATTTTGAAGGCCAAGATTTCCTAAAACTATCTGGTGAGCAGCTTCGTCAAAAACGTCGCGACATGCAGATGATCTTCCAAGATCCGTTTGCATCCTTGGATCCGCGCATGACTGTGGGCCAAGCGATCCGTCAACCGATGGACATCCATAACGTGGGAACCATGGAAGAGCGTGAAAAACGCGTTTTGGAATTAATCGAAGTTGTGGGTTTAAGAAAATCCACAGTGAATCGCTACCCGCATGAATTCTCTGGCGGTCAACGTCAGCGTATTTCGATTGCCCGTGCGATTGCTTTGAATCCTGAACTTATTATTTGTGACGAGCCAGTTTCTGCTTTGGATGTTTCCATTCAAGCTCAGATATTGAACTTGCTGGAAGACCTGCAACAGAAATTAGGCCTGACTTATATTTTCATCTCTCATGATCTTTCAGTGATCGAGCACATCTGTGATCGTATCGCTGTGATGTATTTAGGTAAGATTGTTGAAATCGCCGAACGCGATGAACTTTTTTCGAACCCACAACATCCCTACACTCAAGCGTTGATCGGTGCGATCCCACGCGTGGGTCACGGCAAAAAGATGATGAAAAAGTCACTGGGTGGCGAAGTGCCAAGCCCCATCAATCCACCATCAGGCTGCTCTTTCCATACACGCTGTCCTTATGTCATGGACGTTTGTAAGGAAAAGATCCCGGTTCTTGAAGGCGCTGGCACTCACCAAAAAGCGTGCTGGTTGGAAAAAGCTCCGCAGATGGGCGACACTTCGGCGACACCGAAGCAAATCACTACTCCGGCTTAGCCCGAGTATAGGAAGCGTACGAATTTTTTTTAGGTATCAACAAGGAGAAACGAATGTTGAATAGACTTGCAAAAGGATTGTTGCTGGGAGCCGCTCTTGGAATGAGCGCACAGGCTGTGGCAGCTCCTTCTAATGCCGAACTTAAAATCGGTATTTCTCAAGAATTTGAAACGATGAATCCAATCATCATGTCCATGTCAGCTTCAGCTTACATGTACCGTATGGTGGGTCGTTCATTGGTGAACCTGACTCCGGACGGAAAATGGGTTCCGCAATTGGCGAAAGAGATTCCTTCAATTGAAAAAGGCACTGCTAAAATCATCGACGATGGCGGCAAAAAGAAAATCGTAGCTAACTGGGAAATCATTGACGGCGCTAAATGGGGCGACGGCAAGCCAGTGATCTGTGCTGACTTTATCGCTTCTCAGAAAATTGCCACTTCTCCTAACGTTGCAGTTGGCGAAAAAGAGCAATGGACTCAAGTTGAAAAAATCGACGTTGATCCAAAAAATCCTAAAAAATGTACTTTCAAATATGACAAAGCCATCTGGAGCTTCTTCCAATTGGCTCAGTTCTTCCCAGTGCCTGCGCACTTGGAACTTCCGGTATTTGAAAAACATGGCAAAGCCAAGGAAGGATACGAAAAGAACTCTAACTATGTTCGTAATCCAACCAATCCAGGTCTTTACAGCGGTCCTTATGTGATCACTGAAGTGAAATTGGGTTCCCACGTGGCGTTTGCGCCGAATCCACATTTCTATGGTAAAAAACCAAACATCCAAAAAGTCATCGTAAAATTGATTCCTAATACGGGAACAATGGAAGCGAACCTTCGTTCAGGAACTATCGATATGGTTTCTGTTCTTGGTTTGGATTTTGACCAAGCCTTGGCTTTCGAGAAAAAAGCTAAAGCAGAAGGACTTCCATTCGATGTTCAGTTCGTTCCTTCTGTGACTTACGAACATATCGACTTAAACCTGGACAACCCGATCTTGAAAGATGTGAAAGTTCGTAAAGCACTTTTGTACTCGATCAACCGTGATGACCTGGTAAAAGCTTTGTTCGAAGGCCGTCAGGAAGTCGCTGTTCACAATATTTCCCCTAAAGATCCTTGGTTCACAAAAGATCCAAAAGTGATCACGACGTACGGTTACTCTAAACGTACGGGTGGAAAATTATTGGATGAAGCTGGTTGGAAAATGGGAGCTGATGGTTTCCGCGCGAAAGATGGCAAACGCCTTTCTTTGACGTTCCAAACAACTGCGGGTAACAAAACTCGTGAGTTGGTACAGGTGTACCTGCAAAACCAATGGAAACAAAACGGTATTGAAGTTCTGGTCAAGAATGAACCAGCACGCGTTTTCTTTGGCGATACGATGTCAAAACGTAAATTCGGCGGCTTGGCATTGTTTGCTTGGGTTTCCTCTCCGGAAAACTCCCCTCGCTCGACTGTTTCTTCTAAAGCAATCCCTTCCAATAAAAATGGTTGGTCAGGTCAAAACTATATGGGCTGGGCCAATGCGCAGGTCGATAAAGATCTTGATGCTTTGGATCTGGAATTTGACGCGAAAAAACGCACGGCTTTGGTTCACGATATTTTGAAACAATACACTGAAGAAGTACCAGTTCTTCCGTTGTACTACCGCTCTGACATCTCTGTAGTTCCTAAGTCTTTGAAAAACTACAAAATGTCAGGTCACCAGTTCTACGAAACCAACTATATCGAAGACTGGTCTTTGTAATCCGTATTTAAGAGAGGCTACCCATGACTACATTTATCACCCGTCGCATCTTGCAAACTCTCGCAGTGATAGCTGTGCTATCCTACGTGGTTTTTGTTCTGATGAGTTTAATGCCCGGAGATCCGGTAGACATGATGGTGGCCTCAAACCCCAAAATCACAGCTGAAGACGTGGCCCGCCTAAAAACTTTGTATGGATTAGATCAACCAATCTACAAACGTTATGGCAACTGGATGGCGTCGTTAGCGACTGGTGATCTTGGTTACAGCCGTACTTACCGTGTGCCCGTTCAGGAATTGATGGGCCCACGTCTTTGGAACACGTTTATTCTTTCTGCAGCATCATTGATTTTGTCCATCATGATTGCGGTTCCATTGGGAGTGGTTTCTGCTTTGAAACCGAACTCGAAAACTGACTATTTCATGAATCTGTTTTCTTTTGCGGGTATCTCGATACCCTCGTTTTGGCTGGCGATCGTTTTGATTATCGTCTTTGCCGTGAAGTTCCCACTTTTCCCTGCGGGCGGCACGCAAACCATCGGTGCTGAGAACATGGGCTTCTGGGCTGATCTGATGGATCGTTCAAAGTACTTGGTACTTCCCGTGCTTTCATTGTCGATCCAACAAATCGGTCGTTTCTCGCGCTTCACCCGTTCAGCGATGGCCGAAGCTATGCGCAATGATTTCATTCGTACCGCAAAAGCTAAAGGTCTAAACTATCACACCGTGGTTTGGAAGCATGCCTTCCGCAATGCTTTGATTCCTTTGATCACGATCTTGGCGTTGAGCATTTCCACTTTGTTCTCGGGTGCGCTTTTGACTGAGACGGTTTTTGCTTATCAAGGTGTGGGTAAATTGGTTTACGACTCCATCATCGGGAATGACTATAACGTTGCGATGATTTCCTTTGTGATCTCCGTAAGTATGGTTTTATTAATGAACTTAGTGGCCGACATCCTTTACGGATTCGCTGATCCACGTATCGCTTACAAGTAGGTCGAAGATGTCAGGAAGTGAATTAACAATGAATACTGTAGATATGGCGACCACACTTACAGACAAGGACCGCGCGGATCTCGAAAAAGCGATGCCGATGTGGAAGATGATCCTTTCCCAGTTCCTCGACCATAAATTGGCCGTGGTGGGAGCCTTCATCATTTCTTTGTTCCTATTGATTGCGATCTTTGCAAACGTTATTGAAAACGTAACCGGCCTTGATCCCGATGCACAAAATGTAGCAAACCGCTATATGGCTCCGTTCACAACAACGGAAGCTGGAGCCGATGTGCGCGAAACTGAAATTGAAAAGTTCATCACAGCAAACCCTGCTGAAGCGGATCGTATTCAAAAAGTATTGGTCGAAAAAGGTTTGGTCACCGTTCCTGAAGCGGATGCGATCTATGAAGTGGGCGCCAAGGAAGTTCCTGAAGCGATTAAAATCTTTAAGTCTTTAGATATCCCTGAAACAAAAGGTCTGTTGAAAGCTTTCGACGGTTTTAAGACTTTCCATTTCTTCGGAACAGACGAACTGGGCCGCGACGTTTTCATTCGCTTGGTTTACGGTACTCGCGTTTCCATGGGCGTAGGCGTTCTGGTTGCCATCGCATCAGCCTTGGTCGGTCTTTTGATCGGCAGTATCGCCGGTTACTATGGTGGTTGGATTGATACTGCCTTGATGCGCGTAACGGATGCTTTGTTAAGTCTTCCCACGATCCCCGTCTTGATCGTGATGGCCGCAATCGATTTCACAAAGCTTCCAGTTTTGAATGCCATCGTCAGCACCCAAAACGAATCCATCTTTAAGATGATCATCATTCTGTGCCTATTCTCATGGATGACAGTAGCCCGCTTGGTGCGCGGAAGTATTTTGTCCCTGCGCGAACGCGAATTCATCTTGGCAGCGAGAACGTTGGGCGCGAAAGACTCCACAATCATCATCCGCCACATGTTCCCGAACGTAATTGCACCGATGTTGGTATCGATCACGTTAGGCGTAGGCGAATCCATCCTATTCGAAGCAGCCCTATCTTTCTTAGGCCTAGGCATCATGCCCCCAACACCAAGCTGGGGTAACATGCTAAACAACGCCCAAGAATTAATCTACCAAGCACCATTCCTAGCAATCCTGCCTGGTATCTTGATCCTCCTAACAACAATCAGCTTCAACTACCTAGGCGACGGCCTCCAAGACGCCATCGACCCAAAATCAGTTCGCCGCTAATTCCAAATCTAAAATGCAAAATCAAAAAGCCACTCCCAAAGAGTGGCTTTTTTTATTCTCCGCAAATGCAGCTGGACGAGGTTTTCAGAGCGAGGGAGGGGCCCTGCAATGCAGTGACCTCCGTCGGCGCAGGATAAAAATAGCAGGATGCTATTTTTAAGCGTCAGCCCGAAGGGCAAAGGGCAGGAGCCCTTTGCATCCGCGAACCGCCAAAGGCGGCGACGGTGAAGCACGACGCTGTGTCACGGAATTGCAGGCTCCGGCCCTCGCCCTTCAAACCGCCGCGCCAACTGCCAATTTGCTGTACACTCAGTGAAAAATCCACCCACTCCCCCCTCTGTCCTGCAATCTGATAGAGCATATCCAGGCATGGAACTTGGAATAGCAACTCCTAGATTTTCCATGGGAGTCTTTATGAAAACTGTCTTGTCTTTTGTTTTCACAATTCTTTTTGCCAATAATACTTTTGCGGCAGCGAACTCAACACCCGCCTCTGGTGAGGTCATGTGCCGTGCAAAAGCGAAGGAAATCGCTGCTTCCACTTATTCTGGTTGCATGGATGAGTACAATACAGCGCAGGTGAAATCGATCCGCGAGGCCTATCAAAAAGACCTGGCAGCCGTAAAAGCCAAATACGATAAGAAGCTTAAGGCTCTTAAAAAAGGCTCATCAAATGTGAATGCGAATAACACTGCTAATGCGGCGAAACCAGCCAAGAGTGTAGCCAAGGAGCTTCCCGCTAAGGCCGTGAACCAATCTGAGACTGCTCCAGTGAACATGAATAGCTCTGACGAGAATGCCGTCGTAGCTAATCAGTCCTCAGACGCGGCGCTAGAAAATGAGGTCGCTCTTCCCGACCAAAACGATTTAAATGAGACTACAGCCCAATAATCCCTAGTCTTGGATTGATTTTCCTCCCTGAGCGGTCTAAAACGTGTAGACTGATTAAAACCTCTGGGAGGAGCCTTTCAATGGGTGAGTTTAGCCTTACACATCTTCTTTTACTTGGCCTGATCTTTTTGATCTTTTTTGGACCAAGCCGTCTACCACAACTAGGTCAATCTATGGGTAAAGCTATCCGTGGGTTCAAACAAGGTTTGAACGAAATTGACGTTGATGCAAAAGACATCAAAGACAACGTCAACAACCAACAGGTTTCTCATCAACAACAACAAAGCCAACAAGTTAACCAAACTCAAAGCCAGAAAGATCCGCACAACTCTTAGTTGTGTGATTCTTTGGAATCGGGAGATTTAAAATGGGTTCATTAAGCCTTACACATCTTCTTCTCATCGCACTAGTTTTCTTGGTCTTCTTTGGTCCAAGCAAACTACCTCAATTGGGTTCTTCTTTGGGTCAAGCCATCCGTGGCTTCAAAAAAGGCTTGAACGAAATTGATGCTGACGAAAAAGTGGCGCCACAACAAGTGTCCCACCAACAAAATCACGGTCAGCAAATGAATCAAACGCAAACAAACAAAGAGCCACACAACTCTTAATTGTTTTCGAAATTTTTGAATAAAAAAAAGCCTTCCTGGAAAACCCGGAAGGCTTTTTTGTTTTTGAGATGAGTGAGGTACTACAACTGAATTTTCAAAGCGTCTGGCAAAGTAAGGATCTGTTCAGTTGTTTGGTTAGATCCTTGGTCAGATACACTCACGGACACATTTGCAGCTTCATTCCTTGGAACAATCATCACTTTATTGAAAGAAAGTTCAACACCGAAACCAAAAAAGAGCGACTGAATATCCACAATGAAAATGCCGGGTTTACCCGTGTGAAAAAATGCACGAGCTCCTAAATTTGCGAGAGCTCCAACTCCGATCGTGCCGCCACGATAAGTTCCCAAAACCGATTCAAGAGATTTCCCATTTAAACCATGCAAAGCCAACGCTGAGCCTGAGTGAATGCGAAGTAGGAGTCCATTCGTTTTCATACGAATTAATACCGGTACAGTGACCTCACGGCTGTTCATTTGATCATCATGCGAAACCAATCTGATCTCGGCAGGAGCTTCATCATAGACACTGTTACCTAGGGCGATTCCATTACCACCAACCTCGCACGAATCACAATCAGGACGGACTAAAACAATTTCCGCCGAAGTGAGAGAGGCTGTTTCCGGGTTAAAAGCATGAGCCGAAACGGACATTAAACCAATCATCGCGCTAACAAGAAATTTTGAATACGTTTTCATAAAGATATCTCCTTTAAATTTATTTTTCTTTGACATTAACTTTCACAACCGACCTTGCTCAGTCTGTGCCAAATGCGAGATATCTTAAAATTGGAAATGGACGAAAAAACTATGTCGACGAAATCAGCATAAGACAGGAATTGTTAACCCCGCTCTCATTATACTTTTGCATTTTGAGAGCACCCTTACGCAACGAACGTATCACTGATGATCGCTTGCGTACGACCAACAAAAAGTTCACGGGAGCGCGACACTGTTAGGATTTTTGCTAACACAATTTCAAGATTCACTGCCGCTCCGGTTGCTGATTGCATCAAACAGAACGTAACAGATCACCTCCGCTTCGGTAACTGGATGCGTCGATTCAAAATTTTCCGACGAGAAGTGAATTCAATTAATAAGCGAACTCCGCTTGAGCAGCTGCGTGCGTTGGTCCGCCGATGTTAATCGGAAAAATCGGACTTAAACTTTCGGTACGAGAGTGTCGCTGATGATAGATTGCGCGCCGTTTGCTAACAGTTCATCTGCACGGGATTGTTCATTCACCGTCCAAAAACTGACTGGGATTCCCCGCTTCACGTATTTGCGCAGGTCTTCGGTGCTTACGAAGCGATGATCTAAGTGCAGGATGTTTGCGTGAATATAGGGAGCTAAGACCAACAATTTCAAATACCAACGATTGGTGGGATCTTTTTCCTTCGTCGCCAACAAGGCCCGCGGTACTTTGGGTAAAAGCCTGTGCAATTCACGAATAGCCAAGGGATTAAAGCTTGAAAACAAAATGCGCGAAGCGGATTCCGTTTCGTGTATCACTCGAACGACTTTCGCCTCCAGGCTGCGATCGGTGGACTTGTTGGTCTTGAGTTCAATATTCAAAAACGGCGGCACATCTTTACTTAATAAAACTTCACGCAACGTAGGAATGTTTGCGATACGTTCCAGTTCCGCAGCCGTGACATCTTCCACCCGTCGGGCGTCACCGATGATGCGCTTTAAATCATCATCATGAAAGACCACCACATGGCCGTCCTTCGACAGACGGACATCCATCTCAACCATCTGCAGACCGCGCTCTTTCGCTGCTTTAAAGGACGCTAAAGAGTTTTCCTGAGCTCCACCCTTCCAGTATCCACGATGTCCTTGATATGACGGAGGCTTCAAGCCCCCTTCAGGCCAGGGGTCTGCTTTCCAAAAGAAATGCTTATAGAGCAAAACCGCGATCACCAGAATAAGAAGGATTAGTAAAAGAATCATTTGCGCGTGTTCGCGTGAGCATCAAGCTCAAAAGTCGGCAAATCACGACTGCCGCCAATTTTTAAAACTTGCAGGGATTTTCCAGCGCGGGAATTCACGCGTCCCGAAAGCATGCCGAATTGATCCCAGGCCCCTGAGGTCTCAAGCTCTTTGTCTTTATCGACTTTGGCCTTTACGTTTTTCCACTGCACGCTTTGATCATTTTTCCAGTGAACTTCACCATTCAAATCACGCAGGGAAAGTTTTTGGCTCACCCACCAATCAGGACTCGTCACTTTGCCAAACACCTCGACACCGACGGAATCGTCTTCGACAACCATGCTTTGCGCTTGAGCTAAAATCACGACGTCTTTTTGCTTCAGATCAAACTTGGCTTTGGATTTTACAAAAGTCATGCCTTCGACATCCAAATTATCTAGCTGTGCCGAACCATGAACCGAAGAGACTTTGCCTTCGGTCATGCGGGCTTCGGCATTCAACGTCAACGTGCCGATCTCTCCCCCATCCGTCATCAATGCTTGTACTGCGGGAGCCAACGTCACTTCGTCGATGTTGGCATTGAAGCTCACATCTTTAAAATCACGATCTGCTTTCACTTTCACATTGCCGATAAATTTCCCACCACGAGGTTCCGCGCGGGTGACAGCGATATTCCAGGTGTCGCCCTTCAGAGACATTTCTCCCGCCAGGCGATCGACGATTTGAATTTCCCGTTCGCTTTTATTGGAGAAAATAAACTGCAAACCGTGATGCTCTCCCACTAAACGGATATCCCGTTCCGACACGAACTCCGCCTGTCCGGTGAAAGATCCCAAATCACCAAAGATGCGCGCCTTCTGCGGGCGATTGATAAAAGCCATCAACTTATCGATGCGCATATTTTGAATATCCACCAACAGAGGTTTGTAACGAAGCGGGTCCACTGACGTGAACGACGCCTGATCAATACTCATCTCGCCCAGGTCACCTTCGATACGGAAGTCTTTTACTTCCAAAGGAGCTGATTTTAATTTCTCAGCCTCACCGGTCATGCGAGCTTTCGCGGAAACCCAAACCTGCTTGCCGTTCAAGTCTGTAGAAACCAGATCGTACTTTTGCAAAACCTGCAGCACCTGACTTAAAGGAATATGCTTCATATCGGTTTCAACATTTAGTAAATGATCCGCCAAAGAGTAATGGGCAATCACAGAGTAATGCCCTTCGCGCCAGTTTCCGAAAAAGTGGGCTTGCAAAGATTGTTCTGGAACTTCTTTGTATTCCAAAAACAAGTTCGCATGGGACAGGTAATCCCCCACCGTTTCATCACGCAGGAAATTTGTTTTCGCATGAACTTCCACCACACGCGGTTCAAAGGACTTCACTGATGCTTTGAAACTTAAAAGCTCCGAAGGATACTGCGGATACTGAGCCGAGATGATTTTAAAACTTTGAATATTTAAACCGCGGATGTCATTGCGGTACTTGTCGGCTTGCTCGGAGGGACTTAATGTCACCAGCGGTGTTTGTTCTTTTTCCCCGTCAGCCGCAGCTTGCTTTAATTCCTGCTTTTCTTTTTCACAGGCATCAATCGTTCCCCGCAATGTCAGCTGAATGTTGTCAGCATCAATGGTTTTGATCGGCGACTCTTTGGTGATAAGTCCCCACACGGACACCGGCAGGCGCATTTCATCAATCTCAAGAACTGGAGACATCCAGCACGCCAGATCTGATTCCATACGCACTTGCTTAATCACGATCGCGAATCGCGGTAAAATTCCGTCTGCAAGACTGAGCTCTGCTGAATCAAATGAGACTTTAATGTCTTTGTGAATGTGGCTGGCGGCCTTTTCCAATTGCGCTTTAATTCGCGCAGGAGAAAGAACTGATTTTGTCGTATAGCCAATAAGAAAAGCCAGGATCAAACCCGTTAAAAGGATTTTCATACCTGGCTGTTCAGAGATCAAATATTTATCAGAGCGGTGTCGGCGATCCATGACCTATCTTGAATCGAAAGATCAAACTCGCCAAGCAAAAAAGGCCTCGGCCGCTGAAGCCTTGGCGTAGGAGGCTATTTGTATTCGAAGTGAAGGATTTCGAATTCCTTGTCACCTTTAGGGCTTTGCACTGTTACAGTGTCGCCCACTTTTTTCCCGATCAGCGCGCGAGCCAACGGAGAAAGAACAGAAATCATGCCTTTTTTAACGTCAGCTTCGTCGATACCAACGATCTGGTAAGCGACTTCTTCTTCAGATTCTGTATCAACGGCTTTCACGTGTGCACCGAAAACAACACGGTCCGCTTTGATCGTGGAAACGTCGATCACTTCTGCACCTGCCAATTTGCCTTGGATTTCAGCAATACGGCCTTCGATCATAGATTGGCGCTCTTTAGCGGATTCATATTCAGCGTTCTCAGAGATATCGCCTTGAGCGCGAGCTTCTTCGATAGCTGCGATGACAGATGGTCTTTCCTCTAACAATAGCTTCTTAAGCTCTGCCTCAAGCATAGCTTTTCCGCGAACTGTCATTGGAAGTTTGTCGTTTGTACCTACAGACATGTCTATCTCCACCGTTAAAGGGAGATTAGTTTTACCGGAGTTCCGGGAATTTATCAACCCGCACCCCCGCCCCCGACTCGACGCAGTGCATTTTGATAATGCATTGAGCCGCATATTCTACAGGCGTACCATAAGCTCATGGGTCAAAAGAAGAAAACCGAAATTATCTGCCGCTGTAACAATGTGTCCCGGGCGACCATTGAGAAAGCTATTACAGATGGCGCAAAGACCCTGAACGAAATCTTCGACTCAACCACCGCTGGTGTAGGCCCGTGCGGTGGTTCCTGCCGCCGCAAACTAGCCCCTCTTTTGGAACATTACCTGAAAACCGGTCAGTTCCCTGAAAAAATTCAGGAGGATTTATCAGGTAAAAATAATGGCACGAGTGAAGGCGAGAAAAAAGACTAAGAGGCTTTTTGATTCAAACGATATTGAATCATCTTATGAACTTCAGGACGGCATGTCCCGCATTGGGCACTCGCCGATGTCTGACGAGTCACGACTTCAGGAGTACGAGCTCCCGCAATAATTGCTTGATCAATAGTGTGCGCAGAAATACCACGGCAGTGACAGATCTCTGTATCACCAGTCGCAGCTTGCCACTCTCCACGCAGACGCAAAACCATTTCGCGCAGTAAAAGACTGCTGTGATCTTGCCCTTCTGGCAAAGGCCATTTTGAAATATCAGCACCAAACGAGCGGCGCATTTTCTTAATCATATCCATAAATTCAGTACATCCCACATGAGACACATTCAATACTCTACCGGGTGCCGAAGGAGTTTCTCCTTCAGTCTCTACTTCAATAAAATCACGTCCGTCGAGTTCGACTTTGATCTTCATATAAGCTATTATGATAGGCCAAACCCTCACTTGCCCCAAGGCCAGTTATGCTAAATCTCAAAATACTACTGCTCAGTCGGAAATTTGAAATTCACAGCAGCCGTCGCTTGGTCGAGGAAGGTGTTTCTCGAGGACACACGATGCTTTTGTGGGATCCAGAATGGCCTCTCACGCGCTTAAAAATCCGGCCTGACATTATCATCCCGCGCATCAGCAGCTTTCAATTCAGCAAAGCTGTGAAGGTTTTAACAGCCCTGGAAAAACAAGGTTGTCTTTCCGTAAACCCGTCTCAAAACTACACGGTGGCTCGCAACAAATGGTTCACCTATGTTGCGCTGACCGAAGCAAATATCGCTTCCCCCTCCTCTTACTTAATCACCCGTTTTGAAGAAACCATTCCTTTGGAATTTCCCGTGATCATCAAGCGTTTGGAATCCAGCAAGGGCGAGGGGGTTTTCTTAGCGGAAAATCCACGGGCCATCGCGGATATTTTCTTAAACACCGGCGACGAAGAACTTCTCGCACAGGAATTCTTCCCGGAAGCATTTGGTACGGACGTGCGCGCCTTCGTGGTCGGTGGAGAAATCAAAGCCGCGATGAAAAGAACCGCTCGCCCCGGGGAATTCCGGAGCAATCTTGCATTAGGAGCCACCGCTGAGCCTTGCGAACTTGAGCCTCATGAATCTGAATTGATTTTAAAAACTATTCGTACTTTGGGTCTGCAGGTCTCTGGTGTTGATCTATTGCGAACGCGTAAAGGCAGTCTGGTTTTGGAAGCGAACCCTTGTCCTGGGTTAGAAGGCATAGAAAAATATAGTCAGCAGAACCTTGCAAAGAGCATCATTCAATATGCTGAGGAGCTGTATGGCAAACACAAGACCTCGCGTTGAGCTTATTCCGATCTTTGAAGACAACTATGTCTTCTGTTTGATTGATGATAACAATCAAGAGGCTCTTGTTATTGATCCTGGCGAAGCTTCAAAAACTTCCAATTTCCTAAAAGAGAATAATTTAAAACTTACTGGTGTCCTCCTGACTCACCATCACAATGATCATGTGGGCGGAGTACGCTCGCTGATCACCGAACATCCTGCACCGGTTTATGCTCCGATGAAGAATAAAACCCAGATTGGCACAGCCGACACATGGGTGGCGGAAGGTCACACCGTACGACAGGGACCTTTTGAATTTCAAGTGCTCGAACTTCCTGGTCATACCTTGGGACACGTCGCTTATTGGGAGCCAAAATTTAAATGGCTTTTTTCCGGGGATGTTCTTTTTGGTTTAGGCTGCGGAAGACTGTTTGAAGGAACCTATGAACAGGGTTACGAAAGTCTTCAACGCATCAAAAAATTGCCAGAGGAAACCTTGGTGTATTGCACCCACGAATACACCGAAGCCAATCTGACGTTTTGTAATATGCTTTCAAACTTAGACAACTCCCCTATTACTGGCGACAGCGAAGAGTTGGAAATGTATGCAAATCAGTTGCTGTCCCGCCGAGAAATGGAATTACCCTCGGTGCCTTTGAAGTTGTCGGTCGAGCTGCGCGTAAATCCATTCCTACTTGCGAAATCCGTTTCCCAATTTACTTACCTGCGCGATTTGCGCAACAAGCAATAATAATCTTCACCAATAAAAAAGGCCCAGCGTATGCTGAGCCTTTTTTTATTGGAGAAAGTGTGTCCGTACCTAGCGAGCTTGTTCAACAACTTCACATTTAAAGTTGCCCACATGAGTTTTCTCGCCCAAGCCCCAGTAGTAAAGTTTCGCTGTGTGATCAACGACGTTGATAGACAATTCGAATTCAGTGGAAGCTTCCACTGAGAAAATGTATTCCACAGAAACGGGAGTGGAATCGATATCCAACGAAAGCGCAGGACCGTTCAAATCTTGAGTGTCGATTTTATAATCACCCACATTCAAAGACCATTGTTGCAAACCATGGCGGAACAAAACTTTTGGATTGTTTTGAATGTTGATCTCAGCAGGAACATCAGCAGATTTATTAAGCTGCGTAGCCTGGCAGTCAAACACGCGCTCGTCAGCGAAAGAAAGTGAAGCGAACAACATTGTGAAAGCGATAATTGCAGATTTCATGATTCGTCCTTTGTTTAATGCCCATCACCTATCGTGATTCAGAGGCAAAGTCGTCCATTTTCTATATTTTTCACACCCCTCATCGCGGCAGGATTCACAAATTAACATTTGTTATCTGGCGCAATGATTCCCAAATGAAAAAACCGCGTTCTTCTCGCGGTTTTTTTCGAGTGTTACGCTTCTGTCTCAACGATCCAAGTGTCCTGATCTTCAAACAGCTGCTCTAGCAGCCCGCCCTCGATCAGGTAGTCTTCGCTGAAAAGCTCATGCAGGCTTAAAGCCTTTTTAGTCAGCTCCTGATAGGACAGCGTGCGCTGTACGTATTCTTCCTTAGACATCTTAGGGCGCACCGGAGGACGCTCCAAAGCCTTTTGTCCGTACAATAAAGTGTCGTAGCTATAGCTATTGAAAACCAAAGCCTCACAAGCTGTGTAAGGCGAATTCGTTCCCAGGTTGCTGGCACTGAGTGGAGCACGTTGGTTGAAAAGGTCCACCACCATTTGCGCGTCACCCATTTCAGTGTTCGCGCGGCAGTCTTTCCAGTACTGAGTATCCATTTGTTTGTTATATTTGTAGTGAACCGCCAAGAACCAACGGAAGGTGTCCCACGTTGCTGCGACTTCTTGATTGATCGCCGCAATGCTGGAGCTGTCTTGGTGGTTGTTCGGCATAAGTTTACACAACGTCATGATGCTATGAACAGCTGTTTGAATGGCTGTGGATTCCAAAGGCTCAACGAAGCCGTAAGCATTCCCCAAGCCAAAAACGTTTTTATTCCAAGCTTTTTTGTGACGGCCGGTACGGAACTCCACCATTTTGTATTTTTCAAAGTGACCGAATCTGGCGCGAGCTTCTTTCAAGGCTTGTTCTTCATCACAATAATCCGTCGAATGCACATAACCATAGTGATTTTCTGTGCGCATTGGAATCGTCCAAGCCCAACCATTGGGCATCGTCGTACACTGAGTGTACGGACGGATGTCGTTGTTATTAGGTAAATCAAACGTCAGCGCACGGTTATTGCGCAACGTGGACTTGTATGAAATGAATTCCGTTTTTAGCGCTTGCCCCAAAATACGCGAACGGAACCCCGAGCAGTCAATATACAAATCGAATGAATGCTTTTTGCCGTCATCTGTTTCAATGGAAGTCACGAAGTCATTGTCATCCAAATGAACATTCTCTACCACCGCATCGATGATAGGGATTTGTCTTTGCTTAACAATGTTATTCAAGAAACGGATCAGGTTCTTGTTATCAATGTGATAGGAAAACGGAATGCTTTGGAACAAGGAGATCAGCTCCCCGTTTTTTTCACGAATCACCGGGATTTTGTGATTATCCATCAACACCGATGCCCAGTTGGCATTATTGATGGAATCTTCGTAGTAATAACTTTCCTGCTGATGTCCTGCAAAGAAGTTAAAGTTGAAATGATAATCCCCCGGACAGCCCCAATCAAAACGAATACCCAATTTGATGGTCGGCTGGACCGCCTGGAAAAATTCCTGCGGATCAATTCCCAAAGTACGGTGCAAGAACGGCACGATCTCGGTCGTTGTCGACTCGCCCACACCGATCACGGGAATCTTGCTGGATTCAATCACTGATGTTTGAATTTTGGGGTGCAATTTCTTTAAAGCAAGGGCTGCAAGGTAACCGGCAGTTCCGCCGCCCAGGATTCCGATGGATTTGATTTCTGTTTGAGGATATTTAGAAAAATTCAGGTAGCTAAGATCAAAAGCTGTGTCGATATAATCGGACAAAGACGCCATGGGAAAACCTCGTTTAGATAGGTCTTCTTTATCCCATAACGTCTGTCAGGATTCAAAGGTCTTTAAGATTCAAAGAATTTTTGCTGCCACATCGCTTGGCGCTCGTCGGTGATACCGTATTCAGTAAGTAAAAATTTCTGGATACTACCCGCTTTAGTCTTCATTTCTTCTATGGCCGCATTCAGGAAGCTCTCGTGAGCACCCATCATGTACTGAAAGCCTTCCATCGCTTTATCAGAAAGGATGTTCTTAAACTGGATCATGAGACCATTGCGGAAAGGTTCAAGACCCGTTTGAGTTTGCAAATAATCCTTCATGACTTGGGATTCATCCACTCCCAATGCCAAAAGCATTAAGGCAGCCCCCACACCTGTGCGGTCTTTTCCGACCGCGCAGTGCTGAAGCATTCCTTTGCCTGACATTTCATCCATCACGCCGAACATACGACGGTAAGCTTGATTATCAAACGGCAAAGTACGATAGAGTTTTTCCATGTACTGCGGAGGAATATTTTCTAAATGTTCCTTCGTAAAAAACGAACCCAGATTCGCACTCATGCGATAGGCAACAGGATTGGCTGGGCAGTTTTCGTAAGTTACCCCCTCCCACAAAACGTCTTTGTCGTGAGCGGCCTCCGAGGGGTCTCTAAAATCAATCACGTGGCCGATTGTAGTTTGCAAAAGCACGACATCGTCGGGCGTGAGTTTAGAAAGAGCTCCGGAACGATAGAATTGACCCTTTTTCAGCTGATGACCTTGCACGGAAACATGCCCGCCAAGATCGCGGAAATTGATAGCGCCTTTAAGATTCAAGTGAGGCTCCTTGCGATTTAATCTATCTATTTTAGCTTGGGAGAGTGGACCTATTTCAAGTCCATAATCGCGTAAACGTAAAAGTGACCTTCTCTTAATTCGTACTTTACATCGCAGCCTAGAATATCAAAGCCGTATCTTTGCCCCCAGCTTTTCGGATCCGTGATGGGGTCTTGTCGCTTTTGAAAGGCAGGACGAGGGTCCAACTCCAAAATACTGATGATGAGATTGCGAAGATTGTTTTCATTCTTAGGGTCGCGTCTTGTGATTTCAGCTTGAGCTTCGTCAGAGAACACCACATCTGTGCGTTCGATGTCACCACTGGCCCAACCCGGATTCGCCTCAGGAATAGAGTCTGCGTAGGGAATATAGGGCTTAATATCGAGCACCGGAGTGCCATCGAGCAGATCCACGCCATGGACGTGAATTTCAGGACCGCCCTTGGCATCGAAATCAATTTTTTCAATTTTTACCGCCGACATCCCGATCGGATTCGGCCTGTGCGGAGAACGCGAAGCAAGCACTCCGACCTTGCGATTGCCACCAAGTCTTGGCGGACGAATGCTCGGCTTCCAGTTCTTGCCACCATGTTCATGAAAAACAAAAACGATCCACAAATGAGAAAACTCTTCCAGACTGCGAATCGCAGTCAACAAATCAGGATCCGGCAAAAGCTTAACGATTCCCTTCGCAGGATTCGCAAGCCCCGGCTGACGAGGAATTCCAAATTTATCATGAAAGGGCGTTTGCACATGCCCTATCGCTGAAAATTCAAATGTCTCGCCATGTTTCTGCATGAGCCCTCTTAAAAGCGGTCAAAATGGTTTGGATACGAGGCGGAGGGTTATCCCCGCAGCGCAGGCGTGCTACTGGCTCGTCGGAGCGAGGAGATGGCCCGACAACGAAGTAGTCAGGCCATTTTCACCGCTTTTAGTTTTGCACGCCGATTTTGATTTTCTCGCCGTCGATATCGCTGTCATCCACGTGGGCGCCTTTTGGCATTCCAGATAGTGGCAGGATATTCAATGTGTGAGTCAAAGTTTCTGACGTGATCATGTCCTTGTGCGCGTTCAAAGCGTCAAGCAAAGCGCCGTCGCAGGCGATTTCTAGAGTGATTTTGTCATCTAGTTTGAAATCGGCTGTTTTACGAGCGACTTGGATCTTACGCATGATTTCGCGAGCAAGACCTTCACGTTCTTGCTCTGGCGTCACAGTTGGATCTACTTCGATGGAGACCACTTGATGAACAGACAAGTTCGCGTTGCCACCTTTAGGGGCTCTGCGGATTTCTACGTCAGCCAGGGTGATCTCTTCACCATCCACAGTGACAGAGCCACCCGTTTCAAGTTTCAGGATGCTTTCAAGAGGCAAGGCCATAATGCCTGCGCCTACTGATTTCATCTTAGGACCCAAGCGTTTACCCAACACTGGGAAGTTCGCCTTCGCTGTGACTTGAACGAATTGGTCTTCGTTTGAGTTATAAACAACTTTGCGGAAATTAAGTTCATCAACAAAGAACGGTTCGAATTTTTTCAAAGTCTCAAGCAACGCCGCACTTCTGTGGATGATTTTGATTTCGTTGAGTGGAATCTTCGCTTTCACACCGATTTTCTCACGGTGATTACGACCCAACGTTACCAAAGTATCCATCGCCTTCACAGCTTCTTCAAGCTCTGGGCGAAGCAAAGAAAGATCTTCTGGCGGGAAGCTTTCCAAGTGCACAGATTCTTTTTTATTCGGAAGAACCTGTGACAAGTTTTTGTAAGTAACTTCCGACATGAACGGCGCAAATGGTGCCATCAAACGAGACAACGTCACAAGAACTTCATGCAAAGTCTCGTAAGCATAACGTTTCGTTTCAGGCATGCCTTCTTGCCAGAACAAGGAACGATTGAAACGGATGTACGTATTCGTTAGGTCCTCGATGAATTGAAGCAAATGAGGAACCACGTTGTATAAGCGATAAGCGTCCATCTCTTTATGAGTGTTCGCAATCAAACCATTCAAACGAGAAAGAACCCACTGATCCAGGATGTTCGGAGATTTTTTAGCATCACCTTTAGGAACGAAGCCATCGATGTTCGCGTAGTTCGCAAAGAACGAATACGAGTTCCACCATCTCAACAAGATTTTACGAACGATATCGTAAACGCCTTTTTCCGAGAACTTCAACTCCTGAGCCTTCACAACTGGAGAGTCGATCAAATACAAGCGCAGTGCATCGGCACCATGCTGATTCAAGACTTCCATCGGATCAGGATAGTTTTTCAAAGACTTCGACATCTTACGGCCGTCTTCAGCCAAGACCAAACCATTCACAACAACGTTTTTGAATGGAGCCTGATTGAACAAAGCCGTCCCGATGATGGAAAGCGTATAGAACCAGCCGCGAGTTTGATCCAAACCTTCGGCGATGAAATCAGCTGGGAATGCTTTTTTGAAATCCTCCACAGACGTTTCAGGATAACCCCATTGAGCGTAAGGCATAGACCCCGACTCAAACCAGCAGTCCAAAACGCCTTCAACGCGTTTTAATGGAGATTTACCCGTTGGAGATGGAATCGTGATTTTATCCACAAATTCAATGTGCAAATCTTCAACTTTTTGGCCCGATAGTTTTTCAAGCTCCGCACGGGAACCCACACAGATCACTTCACCTTCTGGATTTCTCCAGATCGGAAGTGGAGTTCCCCAGAAACGGTTACGAGAGATCGCCCAATCACGAGCGCCTTCCAACCAATTACCGAAGCGACCATCACGAAGATGATCCGGAACCCATGTTGTGTTTTTATTGTTAGCGATCAATTCTTCTTTGATCTTTTCAACCGCAACGAACCAAGAGGACACCGCACGATAGATCAGCGGCGTATCGGAACGATAGCAGTATGGGTAACTATGTTGAATTGTATCTTGTTTGAACAAGTTTCCTTTTGCTTTCAAAGCCGCGATGATGTCTTTGTCCGCTTCTTTAACACGCTTGCCTTGATAATCAGGAACTTCGGCTGTGAACATACCATCGTCATCAACAGGATTGACCAATGGGATGCCCGCTTTTGCACACGCATAGTAGTCTTCCTCACCGAATGCTGGTGCCATATGAACAACACCCGTACCGGATTCCGTCGTTACGTGATCAGAAGAAATAATACGGAATGCACCTTTTTCAGCGCGATCACCGAAATATGGGAACAAAGGTTCGTAAGTCAGACCGACAAGCGCTGAACCTTTCATCATTTCCAAAACTTCAACTTCCTCATCTGGTTTTTTAAACACAGACGCAAGCAAAGCTTGAGCAAGAATAAGTTTACGCCCTGAAGCTTTCTCCTGAACTTTTACGTAGTCCATTTCCAAACCCACAGCCAATGCCATGTTTGATGGAAGAGTCCAAGGAGTCGTCGTCCAAGCCATCACAGCCGTGTCGGGCTGATTGATGAGTTTAAACATCACCGTGATCGCTGGGTCTTGAACCATTTTATAATTTTGATTCGCTTCGAAATTTGAAAGCGAAGTTGAGATCCCTACAGAGTAAGGGACGACTTTATGACCTTCATAGATCAGGCCTTTTTTGAAAAGCTCCTGAAACACCCACCACACGGACTGCATGAAAGAAACATCCATCGTGAAGTATGGATTTTCCATATCTACCCAACGACCGACTCTGCGAACAGTGGTTTTCCACTCAGTCGAATAACGTTTTACGATCGAGCGGCAAGCATTGTTGTACTCAGCCACGCCCATTTTGAAAACGTCTTTGCGAGATTCAATTTTATGAGTCTTGTTGATTTCATACTCAACCGGAAGACCATGACAGTCCCAACCGAAACGACGAGGCACTGTGTAGCCCTTCATCGTCCAATAACGAGGAACCACGTCTTTCAAAACACCCGCGAGCAAGTGACCATAGTGCGGAAGACCTGTCGCAAACGGAGGACCATCGTAAAAGCTGTAAGTTTTTTTACCTTTAGGATCGAGTGACTGTTGGAAAATCTTTTGCTGATCCCAGAAATCTAAAATGCCCTCTTCTTGCTTCGCAAGTTGGACATCAGGTTTTACAGCAGAATATGGAGTCGTTTTAGGAGTGTTTGCATTCGTCATAGGTCCTTAAGATTTATCAGCTTTTCCCTGATCTTGCACCCTTTCAGGACCTTGAACCCATGGAATGCGCAATGCATCATAGGTCTTTTTGCAACATCTCCATCAGACCCGGGAAGCGTTTCTTCACTTCCTGCATCCGTAAAGAGACAAAGCGCCTTGTCCCCTCGTCGCGAAAACGAATCAACCCCGCCTCGCGCAGAATCTTTAAATGGTGAGAGAACGTCGCTTTGGTGATGGAATATTCAAAAGTCCCACAGACTTTCTCCTCCCCCTTCATGGCCAATAACTGCTTAACCGCAGAAATACGCACGGGATCACCCAGGGCTTTTAAGACCTGCTCCAAAGTGACATCTTTAAGTTTCGGATGAGTGAGGGTTTCCATTGTTAGATAAATATCTAACATTGAACTTGTAAATCCACAAGCGAAGAGTATAACAGTATTGTTCGATATTCATCGAACATACCCCGCCATCGAACGAGGGGTACAACAGGAGTTTCACCATGAAGCATTCAGAATCCCCTTCGGCCCCCGTCGAAGTCCCCGCCAGAACCTTAACTTTATTATTAGGTCTGACTGTCGGAGTTATCGCAGCCAATCTTTATTATGCACAACCACTCGTGGCGATGATAAGCCAAGCCCTAGGCATTGCAACATCATCAGCAGGATTGGTCGTGACATTCACGCAAATCGGTTACGGACTGGGAGTTTTATTCTTAGTTCCACTGGGTGATTTGGTGGAAAATAAAAAACTCATCATTACTTTAATGATAATCGCCGTCGCAGCATTGCTGGCTCTCGCCTTTACCACTCACGTTATTCCGTATCTGACAGCGGCCTTGATTCTGGGAATTGGCACCTCGGCCGTACAGATTGTCGTGCCCTATGCCGCCCACATGACTTCGGAATCCCATCGCGGTCGCGTGGTGGGAAGCTTGATGAGCGGGCTTATGCTGGGGATTATGCTTTCTCGCCCGATCTCCAGTCTTTTGACCGACATGCTTTCATGGCATGCGGTGTTTTTCCTTTCGGCGATTTTCATGTCGGTGATGGCATTTATTCTTTATAAATTTCTGCCTCCACGAAAACCTGCGCATACGGAAAATATTCACTACGTAAAACTGATTGCTTCAATGGGCGAGCTTTTCGTGAATACGCCCGTCTTACGTCGTCGCGCGATTTATCAGGCCTGTATGTTTGGCGCCTTTAGCTTGTTTTGGACCGCAGCTCCGCTATACCTGATGAGTGAAACTTATCACCTTTCACAAACTGCCATTGCGATTTTCGCATTTGCCGGAGTGGCCGGTGCAATTTCAGCTCCCATTGCGGGACGACTTGCTGACAAGGGCATGAGCACCCAAGCCACAGCCGTTGCGATGCTTTCAGCGATTGCTTCTTTTGCTGTCACTCACATCGTGGAGCCGGGATCTTACACAGCGCTCGGAGTTTTAGTGTTTTCAGCGATTTTACTGGATGCAGGAATCACCGCGACGCTGGTGTTAGGCCAACGCGCGATCTTTTCTTTGAAACCAGAATACCGGGGGCGCTTGAATGGACTTTATATAGCGACTATTTTCGTAGGAGGAGCGTTAGGTTCTTTCGCGGGAGCTTGGGCTTATGCCCATGGTGGCTGGACGATGACAACGATCATAGGGTCTTTATTCCCTGCAACCGCCCTGGTGTACTTCCTTACCGAGTGGATCACAGGGTTTCGTAAAACGCAGAATTAGAAATGCAAGAAAGTTCACTTGGTTCAGATCGTGAACCAAGTGAAACGAATAGAAAACCAGACTCTATTTTGCAGGAGCCGGATTGCCCGGAGAACCCGGAGTGAACACCAATCTTAGAAGATTTGCGAACTCATCTTCAGACATTGTTTTAACTTTATTAGACAAGATCACTTCATTGATCAAACGAACACCTTCCGAAGATTCCGGTGCTTTTCCACGAGACAAAGCCACGCGGTAGATGATTTCGTGAAGAATCGCCACAGCGCGATCCTGAGTTGAAAGTTTATCCCAGTAAATCTGATTGATCGTGTACAAAGATTTCTTTGGATATTGAACTGGCTTTTGCACGATCAAAAGTTCCAAAGAACAATCTTTCGCTGGCAACACAACCACACCCGCATCATCCAAAACATTGGGCAGGTAACCTTTTACGAAAGTCACCTCATCCATGAATGTCGCAAGATACGTGTTCAATTTTCCGTAAAGGATAGGGTTCAATCTTTGAATACGTTTGATATAGGCGGCAGCGATCTGCACTTCATCAAATTCAGATGTTGAACCTGCACTTTCAATGACTTCCTGATCCCAAACCCAGTCATAACGCAGGCTCAATTCGAAACGATCATAAAAACCCATAACTTTGTCTTCACAAACAACCACGTTGCCTGCATTACCCACGTACGTCCACGCGTGACCAAGAGTTGGGAAAGACATCAATACGACAAACAAAACACTTTTCATACTTTTCATCAAGGTCCTACCTTCCCGCTACTGTTATTGGTACTAATTGCACTGCTAGGCTGTACACTTCCGTTGTGTCGCCTTTATCCATAAGTTCAGCCATGCGCACGTTGAATTCAGCGATGATTTTCTTCGCCTTTGCCAAATTCTTAACGTTTGCTGGGAAAACCATGCTGGTGATACTGCGAGAATCTACGGAGTCACGCTGTAACGATGTCACAGAACGACCGATGATTTGACGGTGGAATTCGCGCAAAACTTCAGATGGCACTTCATTTTGAGTCGTGATGTTGGTGTAAGCTGGAACGTAACGTCCATCTTCTTCAATCACCAAACCTTGATCAACCAGACGATTCAAAGCACCTTCCGCTTGGAGTTGAGAAATTTCCAAACGATTCACGATACTATTAATGGTGTGATCAAAACCCTTTGTCGAAATCAAATTGAAAATCGCCAAATGCTCCCAATCAGAAATCATGGCGAACTCGTCATTAGAGACAGAACGCATAGTTGATACGGGTTGTGCCTTTTCAGCAGCGATCAACGCCTGCATTTTGCTTTTATCTTCCGGTGACAATTTCAAAAGTTCGGAAATACGCTCCGTTACTTTTGTACCCGGGATATAGCGACCATGGATCAATTCCCAAAGACGACCTTGTGTTAAAGACAAGTCACGAGCGAAAGCTCGCATTGAGTACTTTGGATTTTTGCGGCGGCGGTTTAAGAAAATCTCGTTAAAGAAATTTGATAATTCTGATGTTTTTTTAATAGATGTGTTCCCCATGGATAAAAATAACTATTGCAAAAGAGTACGAGACGCAATGCAATTGCCATATAGCTCTGACTCCATTGGAGTCGCAAATTGAATTTTTTGCATTTCCGCAAACTCGTGGAATGTCGTGGAATATCTGATGCTTGGAGCCGAATGTCAGGATTTTGTTAGGAAAAAACTAGAGGATTTTTGTTTACCAAAATAAGAATCAGCTGATTATATTTTGAGCACCAAATTTTCAGCGCCCTCAACTACCGCACTGAGAGCGCTTTTCCGGTTAGACCTGAACTTTCGAAATTTCCAGCTCGCGGAAGCCATCGGTCACTTCGTCATAGAAAGAAAGTTTCCCATCTTCCAGATCGAAGTACACACCGATCAATTGCAAGCCACGATTCTTCACTGCGAAGTCGATGAATGGAAAAGTACGCAGGTTGTCAAGTGAGGTCACGATTGAAGTCTTCTCACACTCGCGGCAATGGGAATCAAGGTCGCCCTCAGGATGCGCTTTCAAAACTTTGTCTTTCGCCTCGCCGGCGATCGTCATCCATTGTTGTACGAATCCACCCTCACGGATCGCTTCGGGTTGGAATAAAGAACGAATGCCCCCGCATTGACGGTGACCTAAGATCACCACGTTTTCGACTTGCAGATTAACAACCGCAAATTCAATTGCAGCGGAAACCCCGTGAAAACCGATGTTGGACTCAAAAGGTGGAACCAGGTTCGCAACGTTTCGAACCACAAACATTTCACCCGGTGAGGAAGAAAATAAAATGGCAGGATCTACGCGAGAGTCACTGCAAGAGATCATCAAAGTTTTTGGACTCTGACCTGTGCTCGCCAAACTGTCATAAAGAGAGTGTTCATTCTTGAAGAAACGCTCTCTAAAGCGACGAAAACCAACCATCATTTTTAGAATTTCTTTTTTCGTAAGAAGGGATTCCTGAGTCATGCTTCATTTACTAATCCTTCACTGGGAAATGTACAATTTGGCGTTTATGATATAACTCATTGAGTCATCACATTTGTGAGCACTATCGCGTTCATTTCTCCCCTCCTAAAACTGTCAAAAACCCTTTCCTAACAAGGATTTCATGATTCGTTGTTGGACATTTCTTTCCTGCGTTTCATAGAATTTTTTTGGACATCCTAAATATATTTTTACCAAAAGAGTGTTCTATGAACCTGAATAAATTCGTTTTCGGAAGCTTTGCTTTGTTTTTTTCACTGGCTGCCTGCAGTCCGGATCGTCAGCATCCCAACGACTTCGACCATGATACCAATACGATTCTTTGGGAAAATGTCGGGAGTGAATTCAATCCACAGTCTTCACTCAATGATATCGATATCAAGGATGTCGAAAAGATTTTGGTGAATGTTCCCAGTGCTGCAGACAAAGTTTTAGTGAAATACTCGCCAACACTTCCTGCAAACACAGCCATCGTAAAAATCTTTACGATCAGCAAGGACTCTCTAACATCTTCTAATTTCCGCAGAGGACGTCGCGGCAACACGATTGAAATGTCGGATCCTTCCCAGCCCTGCAAATTAACTGCAGAAAGTGGTCACATCAAAGATCTGAAAGGCTATTGTTATGCCCGCATTGAAATTCACCTGCGCGAGAATGCACCAGTTGAAGTTTACAGCGGATCAAAAATCCTGACGGATCATTACTATCCCATGTCCCTGTCTGATTTGATGAAACGGCTGGACGACTGCCGGGAGGATTCTGAAAGATTGGCTCAAGTGGCAGACTTTTCTTCCTCTTATAGTGAAACGGGTCTTCGCGTTCCACTGTATACAACGGACATTGTACCAATCCTCCGCAAATTTCAAACGGCGTCTCCCAAACTGCAAACGCTGCGTTTCGTGCAAATCTATATTGTGGATCGGGATCATTTGGAAAAGATGATTGAGGATGAGTTTGAATACTTTGACCGTGCCGAAGCCCGCAGAATTGTGGGCCTCGGAGTTTAGAAAAAATTAATTACTGGAACGAGAGACGTAGTCGAACATTTCTTTACGCCCCCCATAAGTGCACTTGCCCTCAGCGCAGGTGCGCGTCGCACACTTGCCACGAAGACCTGTCGGGGCTTTCGCATCATTCTTCGCGACACAGACTTTTTTAAAACCCTCAGCACTTCCTGCGACAGAGGCAGGTTTTCTAGATGAAGTGGTCGCGGCCATTGTAGGCGCGGCTTTTGCGGTATCCGCTTTCAAGGTCACATTAATAGGAGCGGGTTCTGCTGGCTCCTGAGAGACGGCTTTAGGTGCAGCTTTTTGTACGATGGGCTCAGACTTAGCTGGCATTTTAGGGAGCTGGGCTGTGGGATCGACGTCCAGCTCTTGTTGAGCTTCCATGGCCTTTTTGCCTTTTTTTCCTTTAGCTTTAGAGATCTTTTTACTTTGTGCCGAAGCTTGTTGGGCTGATTGCGAACCACCGTCTTCATCATCAAAGTAACGATGGCGCATCAGTTCTGAATACTGATCCAGTACGCCGATTTCACCGCGCAACTGACAATCTGTATTGGAACCTTTGCTGCAAATTTTTTCCACGCACTTCCCACGCAATGAAGCGAGGGCGTTGCGATTCTGTGAGCCAATGCAGCGGGTGGTTACGACTTTGCTCTCATCATTCACACGCTCGGCTTTACATACATCCTGACTTTCACCGTCACCAAAACAGCTGGCAACGATCTCAGGAGTTTTAATTTCTTGCTTATGGGCGCAACCAAAGGCTGCCAGGGCCGCCAAGACAACAACGTACTTTTTCAATGGATTCCCCTTTTGGTGTCTGCATTTAAATTTAACAAACTATCGTTTGGCAGGTAAAGGACTCTGCCAATTGGCTTTCAAACTGAGACTAAAATAGAGTTTCTTAACCCCACGTTCCCCGTCCTTTGCTATAAGCGAATTTATTAAACTTAATACGCATTATATGCACTTTGATCTACGGTCAGTTTCCAGGCGCTTCCAACGTCCGTTGGGTTCTGCTAAGCTGACCCCTATGAAACGCATCTTAGTCACGGGCTTTGAGCCCTTCGGCAATCAAGAAATCAACCCCTCGGAGCTTCTCGCCACCGAGCTCGCCGCTTCATTGCCTTTCGTGCGTTCTTTAATTTTACCCGTGGATTTCAAAGAAGCCTTTCAGGAGCTTTTAAAATTTATCGAGCATCAATCTCAGCCCTTTGATTCAATCGTGATGTTGGGGCAAGCTTCGGGTCGTTCGCAAATTTGCTTAGAGCGCATGGCCCACAACTGGATGGAAAATAAAAAGACAGATAAGAAAAACCCTGCCGTTCCTGCTCAACAGATTTTTCCAGGCCACCCGGAAGCTGTGATGACGACCTTACCAGTCGAAGAAATTCGCGATCAGCTTAATCTTGAATTCCCGCACGCCCCCGTAGTGGTGACCTTGTCTGCGGGAGTTTATGTTTGCAACAATCTTTACTATAAAGTTTTATCCCATCAGGAACTAAAAAATACTCCCGCCCTTTTCATTCATGTACCGCTGTTACCTGAACAGCAAAAAGACTCATCACATCCCGTGATGGAGTTTAAAACCCAGGTTCAGATACTCACTGCACTTATTGAATCCCTAAAAATATAATTTTTCATTTGCGGGTCTCTTGCCAGCCTCCTAGACTTAAAAGGTGCCAGGTCCTATTTCTGTAAGCGCCGCTTCCAGAAATAGGACCTGGCACCTTTTCCGGAGTGTGGGCATGGCTAAAAGTCGTCGTTGGGTTATTAAAGCTGGCAGTAAAATGGTTTGTGACGGTGGTCCTCTGTTGATGAGGGCTTGGATGTTGCAAGTGGCGCAACTTAAAAAGAAGTACAACATTGATGTGATCTGGGTGACTTCGGGAGCGATTGCCTGGGCCGTAGCTCGTACAAACTTTAAAGCGGCGAAGCGCACACTTCCGCAGAAACAAGCCTTGAGTGCGATAGGTCAACCATTGGTGATGGATCAATATGTTTTGGCTTTGCAGTCGGCAAACTTATTAGGCTCGCAAGTTTTGCTGACGGCGGGAGATATGAAAGACCCCGTTCGTCGGAAGAATTTGCAAAATACGCTGTCTGAACTGGTTAAGATGAAAGTCATCCCTATTTTGAATGAAAACGATGCGGTTGCGACCGAAGAGATCAAGTTCGGCGATAATGACACGTTGGCTGCGAAAGTGGCCGTGATGATGAAAGCTGAGCGCGTGGTTTTGATGACGGATGTGGAAGGCTTGTTTGACTCTGATCCGAATAAAAATCCTGATGCGACACTGGTTCGCTATCGCCCTAAAGTGGGTAAAGCCGAATTTGCATTGGCGGATCGCAAGTCTATTTCCAAAGTCGGCACTGGTGGGATGTATTCAAAACTTTTGGCAGCAGAAACCGCTGGGAAAAATAAAATCATCACTCACCTGGTAAAGGGTGATATTCCAAATAATTTACTGCACATCGCTCAGGGCACAAGCATTGGAACACAGTTTGGAGGTCGTCATGAACTCGCAAAATGATTTGATGTTGGCTGACTTAAAGAAAGCTGCGCGCGAACAGCGAAAGCTTGATAGTGGGACTAAAAACAAAGCTCTTTTGAAAATTGCGGAGAAGCTTACCTTGGCTGCGAACGAAATTATCGCCGCTAACAGCAAAGACCTTGAAGCGTTGGCTGCAGATACAGCGGCAGCCTTTCGCGATCGCCTGACTTTAAATCCTGAACGTATTAACGGAATGATCGAAAGCTTAAGACAAGTGGCAGCCCTTCCCGATCCTGTCGGCGAAATGATTGATCAACAAACTTTGAAAAACGGTTTGTTACTTAAAAAGATTCGCGCACCTTTAGGTGTGATCTTTATGATCTTTGAATCTCGTCCCAATGTTATTTTGGAAGCCTTTTCACTGGCTTTTAAATCCGGCAACGTGATTTTACTTCGTGGCGGATCTGAATCTAAGCAATCGGCAGCTGCAATTTATAAACTGATGCGCGATGCTTTAACCGAAGCAGGTTTTAAATTCATGCCCTTCCATGGAATTGAAGATTATGATCGTGGTTTGGTAGAACAGCTTTTAAAACGCAAGGACATGATTGATATCGTGGTTCCTCGTGGTGGCGACAAGCTGATTGATTTCGTTCAGCGCACAGCTTTAATGCCGATCATTAAAAATGATCGCGGTATGTGCCATACCTTTGTGGATGAAGATGCTGATTTAGTGATGGCAGCAAAAATTGTGACCAACGCAAAAACTCAACGCCCTGGCGTGTGCAATGCCTTAGAGACAGTTTTGGTTCACGAAAAGATTGCAGCCCAATTTCTGCCAATGTTGTATAAGGAAACTGATTCCAAAAAACTTCAATGGCACGTGGACAGCGCATCACTCTTCATTTTAAAAGATCACGAACGAGTAACTTCAGCCAAACCAGAGGACTGGGACACCGAATACCTGGATCTGATTATGAACTGCCGAGTGGTTTCGGGACTTGATGAAGCTTTGGCACATATCGAAAAACATGGCAGCAAGCACTCGGAAGCCATCATCACCAAATCAGAAACAAAGGCTCGCCTCTTCCAACAAGAAATCGATGCCGCCGCCGTTTACTGGAATGTCTCCACCCGCTTCACCGACGGCTTTGAATTCGGTTTAGGCGGAGAACTTGGAATCAGCACACAAAAGCTGCACGTACGCGGCCCGGTGGGCTTACGCGAGCTCACGAATGCTCGCTGGTTGATCGATGGCTCGGGACAAACACGCGGATAAAAAAGGTACGGCCTTACTTTCTCCACGATATGGTACTTCGAAAAATAATTATCGATGCTGATTAAAATTCATGCTTGCACTCAAGCAGAAAAACAATGTTCTTTACGGATTAAATACCAGAACCAAGAACACAAAGAACAATACCAAATGCACCGTTCCCTCGAGCATCGTGGTTCGCCTGTTCGAGAAGGTTAAGGTGCTTAAGATCAATGTCATCCCTAGCAATGTCACTTCACGTGGAGCTAGACCCAAGACTACTTTTTGACCCGTGAAGGATGCGATCGCCAGGATCACTGGAACTGTCAGGCCGACCGTTGAGGTCGCAGCGCCCAAGCATAGGTTCACAGTACGTTGGAGGTCATTACGAGCAACTGCTCGCAAAGCACTGATGCCTTCGGGTGCGAAAACGATCGCAGCGACAACCACCCCGCCCAGAGCCAATGGTAAGTTCAAAGCTTTGATTTCTGCATCCAGGATTTTTGCTAAGCCTTTGGATAACAAAACGATTGGAAGGATATTTGCCAACAACAAGATCACGTGATTGCGAAGTTTCGTGAAATCAATCGGTGGACGTGGAGCATCCACGTCTTCATCAACTTTACCTTCAATTTGATGTACATAAAAGGCACGGTGACGTCCCGTTTGTGTGATTAAGAAAACGCCGTACAAAGCGATCGAGAAAATCGAAAAATAAGTGGACTGCCAAAATGACAAAGTTCCCGACTCAGTCGACGTCGTGAAATTAGGCAAAATCAAAGCGATACACGTTAAAGGAATCAAAACCGACAAATACGAAGCCGCACCTTGAAGGTTGTAAGACTGCTCGCGATGTTTAAGACCACCGATGAATAAGCCAAGCCCAACAACACCGTTCATCACGATCATCAAGACCGAAAACATCGTATCACGCCCCATCGTCGGAGCAGCATTGGAACCCAACATCACAGCGGCAACCAGCGCCACCTCGATTACGACAATGGATAACGTTAGGATCAATGTTCCATAGGGCTCACCCATGATTTCAGCAAGTTCTTCGGCCTCATGAACAACGCCAAAGGCCGACCACATGATGACTGCAAAAAACAGCGTGAATAAAACCATCAACATCGCAGGCGAAGTTACAGTGTCCATCCAACTGGAAAGAACGAGAAAATAAAGAAGGACCGAGCCCCAAGAAGTTAACAAACGTAAAGCTGAAAGATTGAACATAGGCTCCCTTTTGATATTTATTTATTTCCAAGGGAGCAGCGGGTTATGTCAAGGTCATTCCTACAGCACCACATTTGTTGATAAAAACTTAGAACTGTCTTGATGCAAAATTCCCTGAATCACCTGCCGGCTTGCTTGATCTTGTTTCGCTGCGACCATGCAACGAATACTGAACGAGCGAAGCGCATCGTAAACACTCAATGTTCCTTCTGCAGAATTTTTACGTCCCGTGAAAGGATAAACATCTGGCCCGCGTTGGCATTGGCTGTTGATGTTGATGCGACACACTTGATTGCTGAGGCGATCAATCATTCGTCCCATTTTTTCAGCATCGCGACCAAATACGCTCGCCTGATTTCCATAGGGTGAATTTAAAATATAATCTTCGATCTCCTGGAAACTTTCGTATTCAGCTAAAGGAATCACCGGGCCAAATTGTTCTTCGACAGCGGCGCGGGAATTCAACGGAACATTTCCCAAAATAGCCGGGAAGAAAATATTTCCTTTAAGCTTCCCCCCCTGCTCTGGATTTGCCAGAACAGCTCCCTTAGAAATCGCATCGTCAATCAGGCCTTGCAAGTATTTTGGTTTGTCAGGATCTGGCAGTGGAGTGATGGCCACTCCCTTATCCCAAGGCATTCCTGAAACCAGGCCATTCACCTTCTGCACTAATTTTTTAGTAAACTCGGCAGAAATTTTTTTATGGACGAATATCATTTTCAAAGCGGTACAGCGTTGCCCATTGAAAGACAAAGCTCCGCGCACACATTCGTTCACGGCATTATCCAAATCCGCGTCCTCTAAAATGATCGCAGGATTTTTAGCCTCCAGACTCAAGATACTTCGGAATCTAAAAGGCTGAGGATGTGCCACTTTGATTTGATTTGCCACGCGACTGGTTCCGATAAATGCCAAGACATCGATCTTGCCATCTTTCACCACAGGATTCACGATCTCACGCCCCAACCCGTTAATAATATTCACCACACCTTTTGGAAATGCGGTACGGAAAGGTTCAAGCAATGGCTCCCACAATAGCTGCCCATAACGAGCAAGTTTAACGACCACGGTATTTCCCATGATAAGTGCCGGAATCAAAGTGGTGAAAGTTTCATTCAGCGGATAATTGAAAGGCCCCATACACAATGTCACTCCCAAAGGAGCCCGGCGAATTTGCGCCATCACCCCGCCTGAGAACTGAAAACGACTGGCCTCGCGATCCATGTTTTTTACTTCATTAACCGTGTCATCAATATACTGAATGGTGCGATCAAACTCAGCCTGGGAGTCAGCCCAGTTTTTTCCGATCTCCCACATCAACAGGCGACAAATGATTTCACGCTGCTCTAGCATGCCGTTTCTGAAAGCCACCACCGCATTGATACGATCTTCCATACGAGATGTTGGCCAGTCCCCTAATCCCTTTGCCCAAGCTTTTGCAGCTCCATCCACGGCTTCACGCAAAATATCCGCACTCACGTGTGGAGTCGTGCCGATCTGTTTCGGTTTGCCGTCTGCCGTGCATGTGGAAAAAACGGGTTGCATTTCAAATCCTTTATCGCGGATTTCGCCATTGATTAAAACGCGGCCATTGAGCTGAGGAATGCCCGGAAATTCTGGAAGTTGATAGTTCATCGCGAAGGTCCTTTCAGAGGTGATAATCTAGGTTACTCTCCTGTGATCTTCGCGCAAGGCCTTTAGCAACTACGTCATACCCTTGCCAGCAAACATAACTCTAGAATAAGCTTCTTACCTCAAGGAGCTTTCATGAGAGCAAAAGTCCACAGAATCGACGGTCATCATTTTAAATTTGAAGTTCGCGGAATGCAGGGAGATATCGATGTCGCCTTGGCCGATGCGAAGTCAGCGGGACCCAGCCCTAAGGAATTGGTTTTAGCTGCCTTGTGTGGATGCACAGGAACAGATGTTGTTGATTTGATGGCAAAGTTTCAAGTGCAATACGAAAGCTTTGATCTGGAAGCTCGAGCAGGTCTTACTGACAAGCATCCGAAAATCTTCACGCGCATTGATTTGACCTACTCAGTAAAAGGCCCTGGCATTGATGCCGCTCAAGTTATTGAAGCCGTAAAACGCTCCACTCATCAGTACAGTGGAACTGCCGCGATGCTTTCCAAAGCCGTTCCGATTTTTTATACCGTTCAAGTCAATGGTGAGACCGTCGCCACCGATCAAGCGCAATTCGCATAATTAAAAAAGCCCCGGGGGACAACCGGGGCCTTTCGAGTGCAACCGCTATTCGAAATGCGGGTACACAAATAATTTAAAGATCACCAATAGAACCACTAAAACTCCCAGAATAATAATTCCGCGCGAATTGTGTTTAACATCGGGAGGCGCACCGGTTTGTGAAGACTTTTGTTCCATACAAATAAATCCATTCCTTTCGCTCCAAAAGCGAAAGATATAAGTTCGTTAAAACTAAAAATAAAATTATGAATTAAACGAAGGAAACGGGCGGCGCTCGCGATTGAGACCAATTGAATTTAACAAGACTGTGATAACGGTAAAAAACAGGATCTCGATGGCCGTATTCGACCTCGGGATTTAATAAAACAAATTCACTGATAAGAGTAAAAACAGTCGGCAGACGGTCGGTGTTTTTAAAGAAACGAAGAGTGTTAGAAAGCTCAAATGCTAATGAAGGAGCTGTAACTAGTCGTTGCACGGAAGAAACAGGCGCACCACTGCCCCCGGCGACTTCCATCTGCGGAAAGCTCGCAAAAAACAAAAATGCGAAAATAAATAAGAAACCTGAATACTTCACAAGCTTCACGCTAACAGCGTTTGCAAGTCTTGTCAAAACTCGGACTATTCGCCAGAGACGATTGAATTGGAAGTGGAGCTGATATGGATTGTGATGGTTTTCGCATCCTGCTGCGCACGATACTCTGCAGAGCCATTGACCAAAGCCACCGCGCCACAAAGCACCATAATTACCAGAACGCCGAATCCCATGATTTTAAGTGTGTTCATGCTTTTCAGTATACAAGCTCCACATAGGGAGCGCGAAGAGTGTTCTCACTACGGAACGCAATATTCAGGAGTGTCGAAAAGTTAGCGAATAATTCCTTCACGGCTCAGAGGAAAATCGTCAATATCTTCGACACCGCCTTGCTCTCTGATAATTCACAGTGAAAGTGCTGACTGATTGTGAGTCTTCCTGGAGATTCTTAGAATAGCCTTCTGCAAGGAGAATTCATGGAATTGAAAGATCAGGTTATCATTGTCACAGGTGCTGCGAGTGGTATCGGCAGAGAGGCCGCGGTGGCTCTTGCTAAAAAAGGTGCGAAGATTATTTCTGCTGATTACAACGATCAAGGTGCGGAAAAAACCGCGGAGGAATTGCGCGAAATCGGCGTGCCCGCCTACTCATTCAAAGTTGATGTTTCAAAAGCAGAGCAAGTCAAAGCGATGGTCGACTTTAGTGTCGAAAAATTCGGAACTTTGAATGGCATATTCAACAATGCCGGTATTGGCTTGGTAAAACCGTTTTTGGAAATGGAACCTGCATCTTATATGAAGGTCATCGAAGTCGATCAACACAGTGTCTATTATGGTATGTGGTACGCGGCAAAAAAGATGGTGGAGTTGAAGGCCAAGGGCACCTTTGTTAACACCGCTTCGATTTATGGGACGATGGCCTCTGAAGGAAGTTTTAACTACAATGCCGCGAAAGCGGCCGTCGTGATGATGAGTAAGACAGCTGCCCTGGAGTTGGCGCCTTATGGCATTCGTGTGGTCGGTATCGCGCCAGGCTTTATCAACACTCCCATTCTGGGTGATGACAAGGCGATGAAGGATTCGCTAGCCAGACAACACATGCATGGGCGTTTGATTGAACCGGAAAAGGTGGCCAGTGTTGTGGCTTTCTTGTTCTCGGATGCGGCTCAAGCAATCAATGGAACGACTGTTCCCGTTGATGATGGATTTTTGGTGTTTAAGAAATAGTGGAATTTTCTCCTGCGACACCGTAGGATTTTCTTATGAACAAAAACATTCAGAAAATCGTATTGGCTGTCGTGGGAATAATTATCGTCGCAATGGCGGCTCGTTATAGCTATTACGGATCCCTGGTCAGATCGTGTATTTACACCGAAGAAGAAAAAACCATCTCTCCCCGCTTTAAGGATGCAAAGATCCGCCTTTTCCGACAAGCCGCCGTTATCTCGGGTCCCTCGGAAGAATACGCCTGCCTGCCTTTGATAAATCAGTTCACAAACCGCATTCAGGAAGTTCAATACGCTCATCACGATAAGGGTGATAAAACCTTGATCGATGAGAAATCAAATTTAGAATTTTCGATCGTCAGATATATTTCCGTCACGAAACATGGAATTACGACCATCGATTCTGGTAAAGGCCCTATCGATTTTCTGATATTGCAAGACCAGCTCGGAAAATTCTATCGCGTCGCCGTGGTGAGCTTGGGAATTAACCGCGACAATGATGAATATCTGAAAGCTTCCACCAGCGAAGGCGAGGAAGTGCTCTCTCCAGACACAGACTTTTTAGAGTAACAACACCGCGCTTCCTGTAATAACATCAGGGTTTCGTCAAGAACGGTGAATTTTATTGAGTCATAGTAATACCGAGACTACAAAAGTTCTATGAAAAGACTGACTCTGACAGCTTCTTTGATCCTGATTTTACCGATAATGTCCCAAGCTGACTGGACACAGATCTCTGCAAGAGATTTTACGATGCAAGATCCTCCGGTTTCAGAATCTTCGGTTGAAAAAGCAGAGGTCGACGTTATGTTTGACCTGCAAAACCGTCGCACCGAAGCCGAATGTGCGATGGCGGAAAAACAGCAAAGCCCTACTTTTGATGCTTTCTATAAAAAATCGGGTCTCTTCACTCCTGAAGAATACGCGAAAATTCAAAGACCTTTGATGCAAGCCTCTTCCTTGGCTTCCAAAATTTCTGAATCGTTTAAAGACCACTATCGCCGCCCTCGCCCTTACAGCGATTACTCGCGTCTTCGTCCCTGCATCCCGCCTCCCGGAGGTTCGAAATCTTACCCCAGCATGCACGCCGCCGTCAGTATGACGGACGCCTGCATCATGGCTGCGATCTTTCCGGATCGTGCCCAACAGATTTTGACCTATGGCGACCGCCTGGGCACCCTGCGCTCGGTGGTGGGAGTTCACTATCCCTCTGATGTAACGGCAGGAAAAATCCTGGGCGAGCAAATCTGCAAGGCCTTACTGGCGGACCCTTCATACACAAAGCTCCTGCCTCATAATTAGCTCGTTTAGTCTGCGACACTAAGCAGATCGAAGCCCAAAACTAAACAAAGGCCGCTTGGAAGTCTCATCATGAGACTTTCCGGTTTTACTACTGTTTCCACCAAAAAGTTCCGATTTATTCTGTACGTACTTTGAAAGGTGCCGGAATGTTGAAACTTATTGGTAAATCCACCGCCATTATTCTTTTTATCGCCTCGTTATTCTGTGGCGCCTATGCTCTGGCTGATGATGCCAGCGACATGGCAGCTGCCATTGAAAAAACACAGAAAGACCTGCGCAGCTCCCAAACCCGCCAAGGGATGACTAAAGAATCCCCTGAGGCTGCAAGCGTCGCTGAAAAAGTAAAAAACATGTCAGGCAGTTCTGCCAACGAAAACGAAATGTATGATTTGGCAGCAGATGTCTTGGGCAACATGAAAGGCATGTCCCAAGAGCAGCTTATGAAAGTCATGCAGGATGCCCAAAAAGATCCTGAAGGCTTTATGAAAACCTGGACACCCGAGCAACGTAAAAAACTTGAAGGCATCGCAGATCGTCTGCCCGCTTCTAAAAAAGGCAAACAGCCTTAATTTAATTTCAACAAGTGTCTGTCTCACGGAACGATTCACCCGGAACAACTACAACCTGAAAAATCGAAGTCATAAGAACTAGACAGCATGAAGCCCATGCTGTCACTTTCATACTATTCACCTCCTTCAGCTAAAAATAAACCGATTCTCGCCGGGCCCAGAATTGCTTTTATAACTTGTGAAAGGATCGCAACAAGACTCGCGGAATTTTCCCGAATCTGAGATTGCGAAAACAAGTTATGAAAAAAACATTTATTATTTTGAATCTTTTGATTTACAGCTTTCACGCCAACGCAAAAAATCCATCCATCATGGAATCTTTAAGCAGCGACTGTAAATACCGCTCGGAACAATTCATCGCGAGCATGGATAAAATCAAACCCCGTTATGCCCATGCCTATATCAATGACTGGTTGATGAATGTGACCTTTGAATTGCAGGATGCCGCTGAACGAGAAGGCCAGGATCCCGTTGCAGCCGTCACTCCTGAAATCCTGTCAAAAAAATACTGCGCCCAGATAAAGTCAGTAAAAAGTCATGAGTTTGAAATTTACTTTTTAGACAAACAGTTCAAGGAAGCAGGAATGAAAAAGTCTGAAGTGGATCGCGAATTGTTTAAAGCCAAGTACCTGCTGGACTCGCCAATGCTCTAAGCTCAACTTTAAAATGAGGGGAAGGAGTGACTTAAAAAATCACTCCTTTCACAAGCTCAGTGAACACTTTTGAGAGCTGAACAACGCTCACTTAAAGTGTACCGGATTTGATTACAGCCGTAATCACTCCCCTTGACCCCGTCCTGTTGCCTAAGCTAGAAGTCGCCCATGAATCATACTTATCGCGACATTCTTTCGTCTGAGCTCCTTTCACGCAAACAAAGCAATCCCCGCTTTTCCTTGCGTGCGTTCGCGAAACAATTGGACTTAAGCGCAAGTCATCTTTCTTCTTTGATTATTGGAAAAAGAAATCTGACAACTCAGCAGGCTCACAAGCTCTTAAACAAACTTGAACTTTCACCAGCCGATAAATCTTTGTTTTTATCTTCGGCTTTTCCTCATCTGATTGAAACTCCCACCACCCAAGAACATCGCACCCAGCTTATCGCCGAAGATAAATTCACTTTTCTGGCGGAATGGTATCACTTTGCCATCCTAAGCCTCGGCCATATTGCTGCCAACAAAGCCACGCCCGCTTGGGTGTCAGAACGCTTGGGCATTACCGAACTTCAAGCACGCGATGCTCTGAACCGCCTGCAACGTTTGGATTTAATTTCTGTGAAAACTGACGGAAGCTTTAAACAAACAGGACACCCGTTGACGACCACGGACGACATTCCTTCGGGCGCTATCAAGGCTTACCATCGCAGTATTATTGATGTTGCAAAATCCAAACTTGATACCATTCCCGTGGATGAGAGGGAATACGGCGCGGTCACCATGGCTATAAACCCCGCCAAACTTGAAAAAGCTAAAAAGATGATTCGCGAGTTCCAAAATCAGTTTTGCGAAGAACTCGAAGTGGGCAAGAAAAAATCGGTCTACACTCTTTCAATGCAGTTCTTCCCTTTAACGGAAACCAAGGAATAAAAATGAAACGCCCAATTTTAATTTCAATACTATTCCTGCTGATCAGTTCGGTTTCCTTTGCCTGGAATCGCGTGGGTAATGGCGGTGGCGCATGGACTTGCCGCAAATATACCAGCAAAGATTTTTTGAATACGGAAATAAAGTGGATCGCCCAAATCGACCTTTACGAAGCCGTCTCCCAATACGGACTCAAGGTTAAAAACTTTCCGAGCCACAATTATAAAACCACCGTTAAAAAAGTCAGTGACCGTTTGCTGAATCTACCTGGAAACCCCTTTGCGGGTCTGGCTCCCTTTTTAAAGAACGTAAATGATCTAAGACCAGGATCCAAGGTCACTTACCTGGATCAAGAATTGAAAATCATCAATGACGCTCTTTATTTTGCAGTTCCCAAAAAAGAAACTTGTCTGGACGGCAAGATCAGATACGAACAAATCGTAAATTACGACAATAACGGATTTATCTTTGTTCAGAAAAGCCTATTCAACTCTCTTTCAGAACGATCCAAAGCCGCCCTCGTCCTTCATGAAGCTATTTATGCTTATCGTCGCAGTTTAGGCGATACCGATTCCCTGAACAGCCGTCGAATAGTAGCCCTGGCATTTTCAACTTTGACGGATGAACAACTGAATTGGCACCTTGGATACTTAAAAGAACAGACCGCTTACCTTTATCCATCGAGCTATATATTTCTGATTAAACTCATTACCGACGATGGTGAAATTCACCCCCTCTGGAACATACCGATCAAAGTGACAGGTCCTTTTTCAGAGAGTGCCGAAACGGTATCATTACAGAATCATTCGAACAGTGATGGTTTTGCCTATATTAACATCGAAGGTGCCGAGGGCTTTCATACCGCAGCCCCGCATCTTAGCGTGGAGCTAAATGACGGCAATACCTATTCAGCGCCTTTGACTCCCAATGGTTGGGCACGACGATTATCACCGAATATATTTAGCACGAATCCGCAGTATTCCTGTGAGACTATGAGTTTTTTAAGCTCGAACGTCATCCACATCATTTGTGTTCGTCAGATAAGAAACTAAGAGGGCCCCAAAAAGCCCTCTGTCTAATCACTAAACAATATCCACACGAGTTTTCGCGGCTTTACGCAATGTTTTCTGGGGAACTATAATTGCATTTTAGTTTACCATGACTAAAACCCTACTTTTGTTACTCCTGACCTCATTGTTAATTTTGAATTACGTCCCGGCACTGGCTGGCGATGAAGGCATTGAAACCGAAGTCATTGAATCAACCCTGGAACCGGCAAAGGTTGCTCAGACTGACAAGACCTACATTCGTCTTTCCGATACCAAAATATTTGAATTGGATAGTACTCCCGATCGCGAGTCGATGCGGGAAGCCTTAGGACTTAAAATTCCTGAAAAATTGCAGAAGCAAATTCTGGCAAAAGGTGGATCAGTTGAAGAAGTGGACCCTCTTGCCCCTTATGAAAGCCTTTCTGCTGAACAAAAAGAGAAGTTCAAAGTCATGCGTATTCACTTTCTGACTGGTGCTGCACGAATTTTGAATGCATCAAAGTTTGCTATCGGAGCTGGCAGTCTGGTGGGAGATGGTTTTAGTTTTGTGAAAGTGAAGGTTAAAAGTGCCTTCGTGAAAGGAATTGATTCCACACCGAAAGAAAAAATAACTTTCGCAGAACGCAGTCACCAAGCGACAAATGCGCTGCTTCGAGGAATTGATTACAAATTATGGTCACAAGCTCCCCTGGTGATGGAATCCAATGAATTCGGTATCAGCATCGCCGCGGGATTACTTGCGGAGAGCGGAATCATGCGTCGCGGAGCTGGTGGCATCGAAGAAGTAGGTATCAACTTAGGCTTTAATAAATCTTCCAAGGCTTTTGTGTTTGAGATTTTTCATAACTCCGAAAAATTTGAAAGCACGAAAGGGGCCTTTACGGTTTTTGGCTTGGTCGGCAAAGCGGGTCTGATGATTTCTCGTCGCAATGGACCTCAGAATCAAAAAGGAAGTGCTTTTTATCCGCCGATGCTACCAGCCTACAGCATGAGTTCGTCTGAGTATTTCACCGCAGGATTTAGCAGCAGTTTGGGATTTCCTCCCCCACCTTTTTCAGATGTCATGATGTACACCAATAAATTCGAAAGCCATAGTCTGATTCGCATCACCGTGTCCCCCATCGTGAAGGGCTTTATTCGCATGGAAGTGGGCGACGTGAGAGGATCCCTTAAACTCATCACGCTGCGCTTTGTGGATGCCTTTAAAGCGGTTGCTGAGAGGGTGCGCCTGCGGGGGCGCCCGGCCTGCAGTTCTGTATTTTCATCCTAAGTAAAACGCACGTCTCATAATGAGACGAGCCAGGATGGGTTAAGGACCGAAGTCCTTAAGCCGATAAAGGTTCATGTCAAACGCAGCAGAGAAAATTCAGTTTGTTCCAAGAGCGAATCTTAAAAGAACATTGACGTATCGTCAGTCGTTCAAGCGCGCGTTTTATTTCCATGCCGGCTATGCTGGTTTACTATTTCTGGTGGGAGTCGCGGCGATTATTTATAATAGCACTTGCGATTGTTCACTGAAAACCAAAGTGGCTTTCGGAGATACCACGGCCATGTTTTTAGGTCTCTCCGCCTTTATATTTTTCGTATCACGAAAAACTTACGAGTACTCTAAAACTAAAGTTCACATGAATCCGGAAAGTCTTTCCATTGAAAAACCAGGTAAGACTATCGAGTTCCACTATAAAGATATTAAATCTGTGGAGCTTGCATTTATCCCAAGAATTGGTGGATGGTTCGAGGTTCAACTAAATGATCAGACCAAACACAAATTTCCCGTCGGACTTGAGCGCAGCGAATACATCCTGGAATCTATCGCGAACTATAATCCACAGCTTGTGACTTTGGAACAAATCGAAGAGTACCGCAGAACGTCCATCATCGGTGATCACACCTGGGCGCGCCGGGAAGAATCGTCTGGTATCTGGAGTTCACGAGTGGCTCTGTTTGCTGGACTTCCGTTCGTGGGGCTCGCCATGACGACCACAACCAAATTCTTCCTAGACAAGCCCTTGAAAAGTTTTACTGAAGAGTTCGTGGTCAGAGGTTTTGTTTTTGGCGTGATTAGCGTTGCCATTGGCAGCGTGCTGTATTTGATCATCGAAAATCGTCTAGTTGCGAATGGACGCGCTAGACTTCTGAAAGACCCTAACAACGTCATCAGAGACATGGCTTACGAAATTAAATTAAAAAATCTGGGCATCAAAGCCCACATTGCCCTCTTCATTTTCGCCATCGCATCTCTCATTGTTTGGGCAAACAGATAATTGAAGGTACAGCACCTTCGTGGCGCATCGCGCATCATTGACGACCATCACTGCACAAGGTTAAATTTAAAGTCCCTTAACAAAGCTCCACTGGAGCTTTTTCTTTTCGGTGCGCGCCGGTGGTGGAATTGGTAGACACGTACGTTTGAGGGGCGTATGCGCAAGCGTGGGGGTTCAAGTCCCCCCCGGCGCACCATTCAACGATATTCCTTATACAAGATAGCTCCCTGATCATCGTTAAAGAACAAGTACATGTGATCCGGCCCGATGGCTGTTGCGGCTGGTGCCGAAAAAACCATTTGAGTTAAGGTTTCCCAAGCGGACCAAGTGACGCCGTTAAACACCGAATGCTGAATGGTCTTATTCCACGTTCGCGAAAAAAGATCGATGCGATTGTTTCCCCAGGAACAGGCGCCCGGTCCCGTATCAAAGGATCCCAGCAACCCTTGCCATTCCCCCCAATGATCCTGACGATTCGTCAGCTGCCAAAGACCGTTATTCAATCCTCGATAAAAAACATCGACCGTTGAAGAATTGCTGCGACCCGTGGCTGCAGGTTCGGAGTCTAAATTTCCACCTAAGGATTTCCAGCTGTCCCAATGCCCGCTGTGATAGGATCTCCACCACAATGAATTGTCATTACCTCGGGCAAACAAATCCATGCGGTTGCCGGGACGAACTGCCGTTGCGATACTTTGAATGCGATAGCCGTTCACCGAATGAGACTCTCCCCACCCCTGATAGGCGACCCAACTTTTTTGCCAGACACTGCCATCGAGTTCTAAATAAAAAATATGAAGATCAAACGAACTCCAGCATGCCGCTGCGGGCGCTGTCCCCTTCCGAATGCGAGTCACAAAAACCCAAGGATTCGGAGATGTATCTTTTAAAGATCTGAAAACCACTGAATCATAAAGTGAATTATTACTTTTGACTGCGAAAATCCAAACGTTGCCCTGAGGAGACGAACATATCACCGGTTTTGCCAACGATGTTCCATCAGCTCCCATCGTGGGACCCCAACTGGCACCCAAAGAATGCGACGCAAAAAATATAGCTAGATAAATGACTCCAAATTTTAGTGCCAAGCCCATATGACTCTCCTCTGCGCTTGCTTCATTGTATCTGTGAAGAACCCTTCCAGACCGTTTCTTTTAGCAGAGCCACCTTTTCAAGATGATTGAACCCCACTCTCTACTTGTTACAAATTGGCAATAAGATGAAATAAAATGGAAAGCTGTAAGAAGACACAGTACAGATTTATCATATCGCCGTTTTGGCTATTGGGGGATCCGTGAAAACATTTACTCATTATCTGTACGCACTAGCATTAGCTGCGACTTTAATGAGTCCTGTTCGCGCGTCCGCAGACACTATTGAATTGCGTTCTGATACATGGTGCCCCTATGTCTGCGACAACAAAGCAGCGCCCGGTTATATGATTGAAGCCTTCGTGCGCATTTTTGAAAAGCACGGTCACAAAGTAAATGTCGAGATCATCAACTGGGCTCGCGCTGTGAATGAAACCCGTCAAAACAAAGCCCATGTTATCGTGGGAGCCATGGTGAATGACTCTCCGGATTTTGTTTTTCCAGAGAAATCTTTTGGCGCTGGTGATGATTATTTCTACGTACCCCGCGATTCAACTTGGACCTATACAGGCGAGGCATCCCTCAAAGGAAAAAAAGTTGGCGTGATCAATGGTTACGCCTATGGCGGCTTGGTTGACGACATCATACGCAAACGCAAAGACGTCTTCATTTCAATTTCTGGAGAACATCCGCTGGATCAACTTTTCCGCATGGTGAAAAATAAGCGTCTGGATGCTTTTATCGAAAACGACGTGGTTTTCCGCTATACTTTAAGAGAAAAGAAACTGAATCCGAATGACTATAAACGCGTCAGCGAAAACGTCGCTGATGATCCAAGATTATGGGCGGCATTCTCTCCGAATAACAAAAACTCCGTGACCTGGGGTAAGATTTTTTCCAAAGGTATTGTGGAGCTCCGCCAAAGTGGCGAATTGAATAAGATCCTGGCGAAATATGGCCTCACCGACTGGGAAACCACTCGAGCACCTAATAGCGCTAAATAAAATACTCTGCTAATAACTGAAATAGAAAAAACCACTGCTTCGAAAGCAGTGGCTTTTTTTATTTAAAGAGGATCTCGATCGAGAGGGCTACTGGATTCACAACTGAACTTTAAGCTTTGCTCGTTATCGCGCTTTAATGTGATCGTCGTGCGACGAACAGAGTTAAAGACCGACACGATATCTGAACCGTCCAGAACACTGGTAAAGCCGGTTTTTTCATCACTCACCTCCATGCTGAGAGGGCTTCCATCAATCAACGACGTAGAAAGTCTTAATAGATAACCATCCACCGTCATTTGCGTCGTTTCGCCCGGAATCACTGGAAGCCAGGGGTATACATTCTGGTTATTCACAACCGCCGCACAATTCAGACGAACATTGAACAGTGCTGGTCCATTATCAAAGCCGAAAATTCCAGGACGAGAGCGGGGCTTTGCTTTAAATACTTCATCAATTCCCCCGCGCAATGGATCTTCATTCATACCAGAATACAAAAGACCAATGATTTGACGAGTGCGATACGAACTCTCATCACCAAGTTCTTGCCTTAAAGCGTAGTAGATCTCTTCATGGAGTAAGATGGCAGCTTTTTGAAAATTAGAAAACTGAGGAAGTCCCCACACGCGACTGGAATAAATCACCTCCCCATCAAGGTTGGCATCAGCCAGTTGCACATACGACACCACTCCCGCAGGGCAGCTGGAGACTGGCGGTTTATAGCGAAGTTCTGCATCTGGTAGATAATTTAAAGCATCAGGAACCGGGCGCAGTCTGCTACGAATATTTAAAGGATGCTTTTCTAAAAGAGCATCCAGCTTTGGAAGCACACGCTTAATATAAGCGCGCTGCTCTGCCAAGAGGTCCCACTCGCTTCCCTCTTTTTCGACAAGCTTTCCGGGCAACACAAATTCAACCTTGGTTAAATCCGCGGCTTTCACCCACAGGACTTCACCGTTATCGATCTTACGGCATACCCAGCCGCCACCACCGCTATTCACGCGAGGAGCTGCAAAGACTGCAGAGGCACTTAACAAAACGATCAAGAAGCTGACGTGTCTCATATAAGATCCTTTTCAGAATTTTTGGAAAGCATATAGAATTGCAAGTTCACTTGGAAAACTTCCTCCCCCGGATTCTTTTCAAGATCGCGGATGAAAGCATCCATGAACAGGCGCAGACGTTTTTTCGCTTTCGGAATATCCGCCTTGTTCATAGGAATTGAAGCGTTTTGGAATTCTAATTTTTCTGGTGGCAACGACGTCAACGCCAAGCCTGCCAAGTGTAAATGCTGGCGGTGATTTTCACGCACGGCCTGCGAAGCAACATCATGAGGAGTTTCAATATCCCCGTCATTCATCGCAACATACTTGCCATTTTCTTTACGAATAAAGCCAAGCTTTACCAAACGTTCGAAGGACTCTTTCGCGATTTCGTGAGGAATGCCTAAGCGCTCCCCAATCCAGCGCCCCGTACCGCGAAAGTTTTTGGTATTTAAAAGAGCCAAAATCGCAAAATGATGCCACTCCGCGACGGCTTTAAAATTATCTAAGGTCACTTTGTTCTGCGGTGAACGTTTGGTTTTTAAAATACGCGCACGCAATTGCTGACCACTGCGGGAGTTCTCTGCTAGTTGATCGCGAGCCACCAGACGCATCAAGTGCGCTTCTTCTTCGGGAGTCATATCCAGAATCTGACTGATCTTGCTGGCAGAAGCGATAGACAATGTTTTTTGCGAGTTCATCACGCGGGACAAATAAGAATGGCTGATTCCCGCGATGCGCGCAAAGCCACGAAGGCTCATGTTACGCTGGGAAACCTTGCTGGAGAAAAGATCCTGCAAGAACGTCTGGTAATCTTGGTATTCGAGAGGTGATATCATGGCGCTGGTATATGCAGGTTTAACGCGATTGTCCAGCGTGGTGGTGCCCACTGGACACCATTATAAATCAGCCACAAATCACGTTGTAAAATTCACCTATTTCAAGAAGAGGAAATAGGTAATGATCGGAGCCAGTTGCCACGAAACCAAGTTCGCCGTGAGGGACGCTTTCCATGTCGTTTTCAGAGGTAACTTTCCAAAATAAGCGTGCAAAAATGTCTCCGCCAAAAAAGCAAATCCCTCGGCCAATAAGATAGCTTCAAGATAACTTTGCCGCGAAGCCATGATGACAAAAAATACAATGGGATGAGTGATCGTGTTGGCTAAGGTGGTCAACACGAAGGTAAATCCAAAGGACTTGTTTCCGCTCCAATTTCGCTGGCTCAGAAGGCCCCGATAGAACATAAAGTAAACGAAGACCTCGATGGTGCTCGACTGCAGAAAAATATAGAAGTAACTAAGCTTTTCCATCGGTCTTTCTCAATCTGATTAACAAATACAACGCCACAGCGATGAACCCTATCCAGCTCGCAGTAAAACCGAGATCTGAAAAAAGATATTCCCGTGCTTGAGTCGCTTGAAACAAATAGGGATAGAGATAGTGCTCGTCGGCACTTAATATATGAAACAAGCCCAGCGGCGTTAGCATCGTGGCGATTTCAAAATTTACATCTCCCACGGAGCCCGTCACCGTAAAGCCGCTAAATACAGACAGGGCCAGGAGAGAAACTCCCCATAGCCCTGCGAATTGAAAGTTTAGTTGCGGCTTTGGCACGAGTTTGGTTCCCAAACGTGATTGTCGCCAGTGTCATTTTCAGCGTCGTAAGAACGACCTACGCTAATTGTACACTCCGTAGTGGAAGGAATTGTTTCAATCGGCTTTGAGTAGTCGTTATCTTGGTTTTTGTTCTTACGCTTTTGATTGCAATAAATAGAAACCGAACCTTGAGGACCTGTGATCAAAACACTGCGATCTGTAAACCAAGGAGCTCCTGATCCACTCAAGCCCAATGCTTCATAAATTTTGTAGGCATCGCCGCCTTTGAAAGTAATCTCACCGTTCACAGATTTAAGCGAGTTCACTTTAATATATGGAATGGAAGAATCGTTCGCAGATGCCGTCGCTGCGGATAACAAAAGAGCTAGACCTAAAATAAGACGCATAAAATCTCCTTAATAAGGGTTGTTGTTGTCGACACTTTTAAGCGCAGTTCAAAAAAGGCACAACTCACCCACCCCTGAAATTGGTTCCCGCTGGTCACCACGAGATATTTTCTACATTTTTTGGCTGCGTAAACCCATGAAACCCCGATCCTTTATGGGTTTCCCGTAATCTAAGCCCACTTTTTTTGCATTTTTTAATTTCCCGATTAACCCCTGTCAGGGGGCAGATCGTCTTACTTACAACAGAGCATGGATGCTCTAGAGGGGGATGAAGGCCAAGGAAGGCCAGCTGACACCCTCACAAAGGAAAAACGATCTCAAGAAGGAGGTACGAATTTATGGAATTAAGAGAAGTTGCAATGTTCTGCCTCTTCTACTCAGGAGTTGTTATGTACACCCTGTGGCTCACGGTGGCTCGAAAGCCCGAACGAGTGAGATCTTCGCGGAAGTAAATTTATTTTGTGGATCATGAGGGTTTGGTGGTTCCCCTCACGATTCAGGGGGAGCAGGTGCTCCCCCATTTTTATTTGTAATCATGCATCCTGTGCTTTACCTGCAGCTCACAAATGCCTAAGCTGAGTGCATGCTTGAACAACTCGTGCTTCGTCAAAAGTCATTCGCCCAACATGCCCGCACCGAATCCTGGCACCAACGCTTTGATTATCTGGAATCATTGAAAAGCCTGATCACCGATCATCAACAGGATTTGTGTAAAGCTCTGTATGAAGACTTTAAAAAGCCTGAGCTGGAGTCTTTAGCGACTGAGATCATGCCCCTGTTAAAAGAAATCCGTTATGCGCAAAAGCATTTAAAAAAATGGATGAAGCCGCAAAGAGTCTGCACTCCTCTGCTTCTTTTTGGTTCCAAAAGTTATACGCGTTTTGAGGCTTTAGGATCTTGCTTGATTATTTCACCTTGGAACTATCCTTTGTATTTAACGATGGCTCCCTTGGTGTCGGCCCTGGCGGCCGGGAACGCAGCAGTGATTAAACCCTCTGAGTACGCTCCCCATACCAGTCGTTTGATGCATTCTCTTTTATCGAAGTATTTTAAGCCCGAACAGGTATCGGTCATCGAAGGTGGTCCTGAAACCACAACCGAACTTTTAAAGCTTCCCTTTGACCACGTCTTTTTCACCGGCAGCACCGAGGTTGGCAGAATCATCATGAAGGGGGCCGCCCACAGCCTTGCCCGGGTGACTTTGGAATTGGGTGGCAAGTCCCCGACCATTATTGATAGCACGGCGAACCTGAAACTCGCGGCGCAAAAGATTATTTGGGCGAAATTCGTAAATGCAGGACAGACCTGTGTGGCTCCAGATTACCTGTTCGTTCAAGAAAACATTCATCACGAATTCCTAAAAACACTTAAAGGACAACTTGAAGAGAGCTTCGGAAGCAACAAGGATGACGTGAAATCATCCAAGAGCTTTGCCCGCATCATCAATCGTCACCACACCGATCGCCTTAAAGGTTTACTTGAAGATGCGATCAGCAATAGTGCGAGCCTGGTTGCGGGAGGTGAAGTAGATCTTGAACAACATTACGTCGCTCCCACCCTGCTTGATAACGTGGATCCGCACATCAAAGTGATGAATGAAGAGATCTTTGGGCCGATTTTACCGATTCTAAAATTTAAGGATATCAGCGAGGTCGTTCACTTTATCAACGAACGCCCGAAGCCTTTGACGATCTATTGTTATTCGCATTCCGAACACAACATCAAAAAACTGATGAAGGAAACAAGTTCAGGAACATTGTCGGTGAACGATTCGTTGATTTCGCTCTTGAACCCGAACCTTCCGTTCGGCGGCGTGGGTGCGAGTGGTCTGGGCGCTTACCACGGGTATCACGGCTTTGAGACCTTCTCCCACAAAAAGGCGATCTTTAGACAAGGCTTCGCCGGAAGATTGATGGCCATCATCTATCCTCCGTACAACCAGACCAAACTGGATTTATTGAAACGTATTATCCGCTTAAAGTTATAAGCTGGCGACCGAGCAAGCTCATTCGGGTATCAGTTCCCTTTTCGGAACACGGCGCTTCATTTTCAACAGGTAGCCATAATATGACTGGCGTTAGGTTTGCATTCCCTGCTCGAATGCCTAGAAAAAACCTTATTTTAACAGACGCTTTTCCATATCATGTTACGAACCGGTCGAATAATCGCGAGAACTTCTATCTCGACAATTCGATTTTATGGTTTATTTTTCTAGACTGTTTCGAAGAAATCAAAAAGCAGTTCGGCTGTGAAATTCATTCATTCGTTTTGATGTCTAATCATTATCATTTAATCATCAGCACCCCGAAAAGAAATCTCGGAGAGGCAATGAAATATCTCCACCGAGAAGTCGCTCGAAAAGCGAACAAGCAATCCGGACGAATCAACCATTTTTTTGGAGCCCGATACAAATGGTCCATTATTAATGCAGAAAATTACTATTGGAATTGCGTTAAATATGTCTTCAGAAATCCTATTCGTGCGGGGATTTGCAAACAAGTGGACGATTACTACTATTCGTCGCTGAATCATCACCCGACATCATGGAAGTGGAATATGTGTGATTGGTTTCACCGGGATCAACCACAAATCAAACTTGATCATGGGTGGTTGAACGAGCCATTTCAAATTGAATTGGAGGAAAGTATTCGCTTAGGACTGAGACGACGGGAGTTTACACCACCACCCGATTCCAATAAAAAGAGAAGTTATTTAGACGATCTGCAGTACGAAAAGGGAACTGTTACCTAAGATCCAGAATGCGGGAGCGGTCGCCTACGATCCATAGAAGGTCATCGACCTGGAGAATCTCTGCCGAGTCGGGATTTAGGATGCGGCGTCCTTGGCGTTCGATTCCAACAACCAGTCCATGGGTGTTTTCACGAAGCCCGCTGTCGCGAATGCTTTTACCCAAGAACGCTGATTTTTCTGTCAGCAGATATTTTTCCAAAGAGTATTCTGAAATTTCTGATTCCAGAGTTTGGTAATCCTGTTCTGCATCGATGAATTCTTTAAATACTGCGAGCTGAATGTCGTTTCCAATCACGAATACGATATCCTGAGGCATGAACATCACATCCGCCCCGGGTGCCATGATCTTTCTGCGACCGCGTTCGATCAAGGCCACTGTCACCCCGAAACGTTCACGAATAGAAAGCTCTGACAAAGGCATTCCCACATAGTGGGCTTCTGCGGGAACTTTGAATTCCGTTAAATGGGCATCCCAAGGTGCCAGTGCCTGGCTGTGAGTTTTGGGAGCCACTTTATGAACGTCTTCAGTCAAATTGGAAATGAAGCGATTTTCAAACCACTGATAGATCGCGCGCAATCTTGTCGATAACACATAACCCACAACGACCGCCATCCACGCGGTGATGCCCAAGGCCCAACCGAGAGGTACAAACTGCGCAACCATTGCTCCAATCAAACCGACCGCCACCATGATACGAGAAACCACAAAAACATAGTTTTGGGTTCCACGCGGATCGCCGGCGACCAGATTGTCGAATTGTTTCGTGCGACCGAAAGCCAGTGCCCATAAGAAGGGAGAACTTAAAATCAATGTTGCCGTCAAAGTAAGAAACTTTGCAGAGCCCTCTTCAACTTGATGATTCAGTAAATATGGCAGAGTGACTCGTGCCATCAGCAAAAATACACCGATCACAATGACGACATTCAAAAAGATTTTGAAAATATAAGAGCGGACTTGATCCCGGGATTCTTTATGAGCGGTCATCGTGAACGAAAACATCGAATAACGATCCAGGGACTCGATCAGGTCTTTGGGAAGTTTTCTTTCCAGCAGACCATAGGCTCCGTCCGCCATGCGAATCATGAAGGGTGTTGTAAATGCCGTCACCACACTGACCGATACCGCTAAGGGATAAAGTTCGGGTCTGACGACTTTAAATCCCACGCCGACAGTGGCGATAATGAACGAGAACTCGCCGATTTGTGAAAGACTCATCCCGGTTTGCAGACTCGATTTTAAAGTTTGCCCGGATAAGACCGCTCCCACAGTCACACCCGCAGTCTTCCCCAGAAGAACCAAAGCAGAGAGCAACAAGATGATCTGCCAGTGGGCGGTGATCACATCAGGATCAATCAGCATACCGACAGAAATAAAGAACACGGCAGAGAATAAGGTTTTGATCGGATTCACCAGGTGATGAATGCGCTCCCCTTCAATGGTTTCTGCCAAGATGGAGCCCGTGATAAAGGCACCCAGAGCCGCCGAGAAACCAACCTTCACTGCAAAAACAACCATGGCAAGACACAAGCCCACTGCCACAACCAGAATAGTTTCTTCATTCAATAATTTTTGTGCGCGCTTTAGTGCCGTGGGAAGCCAGAAGATACCGACTACAAACCATAGGGATAAATAGAATGCGAGCTTAAGAAAGGACAGTAGCATATCGCTGCCCGCGAATTCACGAGTCAGCGCAATGGACGTCAGGAAAACAAGCAGCAATACCGCAACCAGGTCTTCGATGACTAGGACTCCCATCACGATGCTGACGAATTTCATATTCTTGAAACCCATCTCTTCGATGGTGCGCATGGAAATTGACGTCGAAGAAATCGCAAGGATTCCGCCCAGGAAAAGGCAGTCCATCAGATCCCAACCCAAAAGCTTGCCCGTTGTAAAACCAATTAAAGTCATAAAGCCGACTTCGAACAAGGCCGTCACACCCGCGGAGCCACCCACACGGAAAAGCTTTTTAAAACTGAACTCAAGCCCAAGTGCGAACAAAAGAAAGATCACCCCGATGTCCGCCCACAATTGAACACCCTCAGCACTGCTGACAGTTCCGAAAAGGCCCACTTTGGGTCCGATCAAAAATCCGGCAACCAGATAACCCAAAACAACGGGCTGATTTAATCTTTTAAAGAGAAGTGTAACGATACCTGCGGTACCAAGAATAAGAGCCAAATCGCTGATCATCGCCGGAAGACTATGCATACATAAAGCGTACGCTCTAAGAACCCACTGAGGCAACGGCAGGCCCGTTTTACCTCCGCTTCGGTAACTGCATGCGTTATCGCAATGACGAGTCTAAAACCCCTCCCTTTCCCGCAGCTCTAAAAAAACTTCGCAAAATAGAAACGGTCAAAATGGTTCCTATACGAGGCGGAGGGCTATCCACGCAGCGCAGGCGGGTTCTATGCCCGGCGAAGCGAGGAGATTGCCATCCAACGAAGTAGACGAATCATTTTCACCGCTTCCCCCGAACGAAGACGAAAAATAAAAAAGGCCCGCATTCCTGCGAGCCTTTTATTTGAAATCTAATTTTAAGATCAGACTATTTAGCGGAAAGAGCAGCTGCTACTGCGGCTTCAGCGTTTACGATACCTGCACCGTATTCGTTGTTTGAGTTTGGACCCAAAGCCGTCGCAGTTGATTGCAAGATTTGCTTAACTTGTGCGCCGTTAAGGTTTTTGTTAGCTGCTTTAACAAGAGCTACAACACCTGCAACGTGTGGAGTTGCCATTGAAGTACCATCGAAAGCTGCGTAGTCAGTTGCAACTGTTTGAAGAGTCGCTTTAACTTCTGTACCCGCTGTCAAAGCAGTTTGGATTTTTTTACCAACTTCTTGCTCGATCATGAACACAGCCACTGGAAGAACTGAACCGTCGGAAGTCAAAGCACCTTGGATCAAACCTGGAGCGTTGTTGTAGATAACTGCGCCAACTGCACCCGCTTTGATAGCGTTTTGAATTTTAACAGAGAAGTTGATTTCGCCGCGACCGATAAGAGCGAATTTACCCTTAACGTTTTTACCAGCGAAGTCTGTGTCTTTACCAAGACCGCAATCAACCAATGTGTTCGTTTCAGCTTTCAAAACTTCACGAGCACCTTGGAAAGTTGTCGAGTTCACTTTTGCTGCTTTACCCGCAACAGAGATATCAACAGAAGCTTCACGACCAGTGCCTTGTGGAACGGTAGAAATAACTGCTGCACCCGGAGCTACGATAGCCAATTCTGGACCGTATTGAGAGAAATCAGTTTTCTTAAGATCGCTGTTCACTGCACCCACTGCGATAACAGTTGGAAGAGCTGCTGGGTAAGAAACTTTACCAGAACCATCGTTACCAGAAGCCGCTACAACAGTAAGACCTGCTTTTGCTGCTTTTGCGATAGCATCGCGCTCACCTGGAGTTGACCATGCACCACCCAGAGACATAGAGATCACATCAACTTTTTGAGTGATACCCCAGTTGATACCAGCGGCGATAGCTGCATTCGAGCAACCGTTTTCAGAGCATACGCGACCCATCAAGATTTTCGCTTGAGGAGCAACACCTGTGAAACCGTTGTTATCCAATACACCTGCAATTGTACCAGAGCAGTGTGAACCATGACCTACTTTATCAGAGAAATCAGAACCATCTGATTCACCAGTAAAGTCTTTACCTGCTTCGAAGTTAGCTTTCAAAGAAGGATGATTTTGATCGATACCAGTATCTAGAACAAGGACGCGAGCGCCTTGACCTTGATTAGATTTCGCCCAAGCTTGAGGTGCTTTAACTGCCATAATCCCCCATGGAGTTTTCGCGCCTGGAACTGTCGGAGTGTTTCTAACTGGAGTAGACAACCAACCTGCCACTGGAAGTGGAGCTGGATGGAAAACTTCTTTTTCAACGTAAGCTACTGCTGGGTCGTTTTGAAGTTTAGAGATCTCATTGTCGTTTCTTGCGTTCACGATCAATGTGTTCAAGTTTTCAAGAGATTGCTCGATTTCTGCGTCAACTGGAGTGGAAACTGCTTTACCAGTTTTAAGTGCGCCAGAACCTTTAACTTTATAAGCCATATGAGCAGCTTGGAAAGTTTGCGAGTCTTTCATGATTACGATAACGCGCTCAGCATGAGCAGATGTCGCAACCAACAGAGACAAGATAAGTGAAAACAAATTAAGTTTCATGAATAGGTCCCCCCATATTCCATGGACTTCACCCTTTAGAAGTCCTTATGGAGAGGCACTTCATTTCATGCTGAACATTTTATCAAGTACTCTTTTGGAACCACCTGCATATTTTTTTTGAACGCAGAAAAGTGAAATTATCTGTCATGGCGTCAACCCAGAGTTGTAGTTCCAAAGTGGCACCCCAGTTCAAAACTAGAACCATTTCATGCGTAAGTATTAGAAGTACTTATGGAAGCTATGATTTTAACTGTGATTGGTTGCTTAAAATTAAATCAGCGCAAGCAACGCGCTGCGCTGATTCATGAATGGCACTGAACAGTTTTTCAGCACCTGTAATTAGTGAGAAGGCCCGCCGGGAGCGGATTTTGGAACCGTTTTTCCAACCGGCAAAATGAAGCTTAAAGGATGATTCAACAAGCGGCGGAAGACCGCTTTACGGATCGCACGACGAGTGGGCGGCGTGACTCCGCGAGCTTTGATCGCAACTAAAAAAGCCAACGCAAAACTGACCGAGACGTTAAAGAAACCGATGCAAAGCACACCGATCACCGCGCGCCAAAAGATCCACGTCTTTAAAAACGATGCGCCCATCACCGGCAACGCCGCTCCCATCGTCCCTGAAGACAGGGTCACGTGGCGCACATCTAAAGGAATCCCGATAAAACGCATGATCTCGGGAGTGAATCCCAAAAGCACACCGAGCGATGCATTTCCCAAAAGACCGGAAATGTTTTTCTCAAAGAAAGAAGCAATCCTTCTTGCCCCGACTCGGCCGAAAATAGTTGTCAGTGTTGGACTGCGAGCCAAAGTCGTCCGCAAAGAATTCAATGCAAACCAGTTGTCACCCCAGCCTGCAAACAAACTTGAGAACCACAAAATAACTCCTGTGAAGGCGGCGTAGAAAATGGCAGGCCCTAAGATATCCACCGAAGTAAATGCTTTCATAGCGGTGGCATCAGACATGATATGTTTGCCCGCCACCATGAAGTAAATCACGTCAATAACCAGTGTCGTGGGCACCACCATCAGAATGTTTCCACCCACGGCTGCCACTTGCGAGCGGATCAAATGCGCAATCTGGTCTACCAGGCGCTCCATCCCCTCTTCGGTATCCACGTCCCGCATTTGTTCGGCCAGAGCGGGAGCTGTCATCGCAGGCTGCTTGGTTCCCAGAGTAAAGCCCGCAAGATGGATGACGATGAAACTGATCGCATAATTGGTCGACGCTAAGACGCCCACCATGAACTCAGAAACTCCTAGCGCCAGGATTCCTGTCTTTATATAGACAGTGAAAGCCGTTACAAAACCACCACCCGCTGCAGCCTGCACCATGCGACGGTATTCTTCTTTAGTGCGAGTGATGTAGTGCTCGCCGGTTTCTGCCGCACGCTCGACCATTTTTTTCGCCAGCAAATTAATATTCTGTGAAAGCAAGGCACCAACACTTTGCAAATCATGATTTTCTTCAATGAGATTTGCCAGGAAGGACGTCACCTTTTTTGCATCAGGAACATCGGTAATGAGAATATCCACCAGACTGTCCATACGCTGCAGATAAATTCTTAGACGAGTCATCTGGAAAACCAGATTCACGCTAACACCGTATTCATCCAAATGACGATACACCTGGGTCAATTCGCGACGGCATTCCCACACCAGCAGGCGCAAGCGAGATGCTTTTTCATAAAATAATTCTGGCTTACCCGTTTGATGGGCCGCCAGGAAGTCTTCAAGCACACGCACCATATTAAAGAAAGCAGAATCACGGAAATTGGGTTTATCCAGGCGATGACGAATCCCCGGGGAAAGACCAATGGCGCGAACCTGAATGCCCAGATAAATCAAAGCATCTTCCATGTCGCGATCCAGACGGTTCCAGTCTGATTCCAATGGAGAAACATCGTAATTAAAGAGCTCAACTAATTTGTCGAACAAAACGTGATCGATCGATGCGATCCACATCGGATCTTTGGCACTGGGGAACAACTCCCAAAATAGATAACCCAACTCGTGATCCAACGGAGGACTAGGAAGGATTTTCATCATCATGCGATCAAAGAACTCCCCGATGACACCCACCTCATGAGGAAGACCCGTTTCAGTATAAAGTTCGAGCCCGCTGACGTTTTTGATGACTGAACGCAAGATCACGGCCACATCGCGCTTCCAAGTGGGATTGCGATCTAACACCATCAAGACATAACGAAGACGTGCGATGGGAACATGCCCGGAAGAGTTATCCAAGCCTTCGACTGCTGTGCCTTCGTAGCGCACCCAGCGTAATAAATTCACCAACCAATGAAGTTGGTCTTCCAGATTCTTTTGATCTGAAGCAAAGCTTAACAGAGCATCTAAATCACTGTGAACATTACTGCGTTGGCGATGGAGTTTAAAACGGTGGAAGTACTTGCGAAGTTGTTCAAACATGGGAAAATTTTGCCCGAACACATCACTTCCTGCAAGCAAGGTGCGTCAAAAACGAAGGTGCAACAATTTGCCATCTTGCCTCTAAGACCCCCTGTGTTAGAACCACTTTATGAAACGATTTATTCTGCTTTTATCATTCTTGGGGTCAGTAAATACTTGGGCTGCCAAACAAGTCTCTTCGATTGATGGAACGAATGTGTTGAATGACAAATTTATCCATCTGGAAACCAAGGCTGCTGCAAAAGGCACTGTCGTGGTTTTTATGTCTGCTAAATGCCCCTGTTCCGCAAGCCATGAAAACTTGCTGAAAGATATGTCAGCAGAGTTTAAAGATTTCAATTTCGTCGCTGTTCATTCGAACTCCGACGAACAAACTGCCATGACGAAAGAGCATTTCGAAAAAGCCGCGTTGCCATTCCCAGTGATTCAAGATTCCAAATCCCGTCTCGCGAACGAATTCGGCGCCTTGAAAACTCCCCATGCCTTTGTCGTCAATCCTGCAGGAGAAATCCTCTATCAAGGTGGCGTAACCGACAGCCACGTGGGTCCTTCCGCAAAAAAACAATTCTTAAAAGATGCCCTGGAAGATATCCAAGCTGGCAAACCCGTGCGCATGAAAGAGGGCCGAGCTTTAGGTTGTTTCATTCAGCGCGAGGATTCGTAAATGAAAAATCTTTTGCTGGGATTTTTATTCCTGACAGCCTGTGCCCGACCTGATTATATCGATCCCGCTGCGATTAATAAGGTTCAGAGTCCTGCCAGTGATAAATGCGCACTAAGAATGACTCAGTCGCAACTTTGTTCCTCCATTCAGTGGACCGTGGGTCCTCAATCTCCGGCGGAGTCTGAATTCATTTTAAAATTCTGGAATGAATCTACTGCTAATGAAAATGGTCCTTACATCGATCCTGCTGGGACATTAAGTGTGATTTTATGGATGCCCTCGATGGGTCATGGTTCATCGCCAGTGAAGATCGATAAGATTGAACCGGGAGTTTACCGCGTACGTCGCGTGTTCTTTATTATGCCTGGTGACTGGGAAATTCGTATCTTCTTAAAAGACGGGGCAACGACGGTGGATCAAACGACGGAAAGTCTTGTTCTGTGAAAATGGTGTCCATCACCGTATTGGTGCTCATCATGAATTCGCAATCTTTCGCTGCCAGCTGTTGTGGTGGTGGTTTTGCATTCCCCGCCCTGATCATGGGTGATGATAAGGCACAGATCACAAGCTCCCTAAGCTATGGCCAAGTGACGGATGATGTTTTACCGAATCAGAAATGGATCAAACGCGGGGATGATAATCACAGCGAGACATTTAAAATTGAAGCCGCGACGTTATTGACGGATTCTATTCAAAGTGGAATTTCAATTCCTGTGGTCAGCCGTCAGATCGCCAACGAAAACAGCACAGGAATGGGAGACGTTTCTTTAAACCTGGGTCACGAAACTTTTCCCGAACTAAGTTATTCTCGCTGGAAACCCAAAGGCATCACGTTCTTACAAGTCACCTTGCCGACGTCGCCTTCCGTCTATGATGCGACCAATGTACTCGCCGCCGATTCCCGCGGGCGTGGATTTTTCACCGTGGGTGGCGGATTGGCTTTTATCAAAGCCATGGGCACGTGGGATTTAAATTCCAGTATTGAACTGCATAAATCTTTTTCTCGTGAATTTACCAGCGAGGCTTCGGGCGGCACTATCACAGCCACTCCAGATTTAGGGCATAGCTGGACTGTGGGTGGCGGTTGGAATAAAGGCGACTGGAGAGTGGGCACAAGTTTTACCGGGATGTATGAAGACGCCGTGGCTATTTCTGGAGCGCAAACTTCTGCGGGTGCTGTTCAACGAAATGTCACGTGGTCGACGATGGTGAACTATATGATGGGTCTGGAAAACGCGTGGACTCTTTCCTATGCCGATCAAACGCTGTTCGGCACGCCTGAAAACTCAAGCCTTTCAAAAACTGTGACTTTAAGTTTTCAAACGCGCTGGCAGCGCTAGTTTTTAAAGATCGCGGTCCCGGTCGCGATCCGGGCGTTGACTTAACATCGAACTTTTAGCTTTACGTTTCTCTTCGCGAATCATGCGGCGCTCTTCCCTTTCCCGGTCCCGACGATCCTTCCCTGCTTCAGCCATCGAGCGAACCTCTGCCACGTGGGGCATATTACGATCAAAATCAGATTCGATATCTTCAGCACGGGGCGGGCGCGAAGGAATAGTGGGCGAGGGATGCACGTCTTCAGCATGGGCTTTTTGATCAGGAGATAGGACTTCTGAAGGTTTCTTTTCAGTTTTTGGCTGATACTTTCTTTTTAGAAAATCAAAAAAGCCTCTTTTTGGTTTTTCATGATTCGCCTGTGACATTGTGGGCTCCTTTCGCTGCATTTTTGGTTCTGCTTCTTCGATAAAATCCGGCAAAGTCTGTTCTTGTTTAAAATAGTGCTGCTGATCGGGGCTAGAGCCTTGATCGCTCGGTTGCGGGCCTTCACCATTATTTAGCACCGGCACCCCATCCGCATTGATCGACGTCGCATCCCCGACTTTAAGAAACGCCTCCCGCACATCTTTTTGTCTTGTGTCGCGTTTACGGAATCGATCCGACAAAGAGTAAACCACCGGGACCACATACAACGTCAGAAGTGTGGATACCAAAACCCCGCCAATCAACGTGATTGCCATGGGTTTAAAAGTTTCCGAACCGGCCCCTTGAGCGAGAGCCGATGGTAAGGCCGCAGTGATCGTCGCAACACTGGTCATGATAATCGGACGTAAACGCACGGGACAGGCTTCTTTCAACGCCGCATCCGCCGACACATTGGCTCCGCCTGCGCGATCACGAACGGCATTGGTGAAATCGATCAATAGAATGGAGTTCTTTTTCACAATCCCCATCAATAGCAAAATACCAATCATCGAATACATGTTGATACTTTGTCCCGTCAGATTCAGTGCGAAGAACGCCCCGGAAAAACTAAATGGCAAAGCCATTAAAATCGTCATCGGATCCAGGAAGGAATTAAACTGACTGGCTAAAACCATATAGGCAACAATCACCCCTAAGGCCAGGGCAAAGATCAAACTGTTAAAGGACTCGCTGAATGTTTTCGCCGCCCCAGACTGATCAATATGATACCCCTCGGGCAACTCACTTGCTTTGTTGAAAATAAATTCCAAAGCTTTTTGCTGGGAAGCCCCTGGAGCCAAGTTCGCATACATGGTGATCGCGCGCTGACGATTCACCCTTGTCACTTGCTGCAGACTTGCTCGCTGCTCGACCTCGGCCACTTGAGTGATGGGAATCAGGTTGTTTCGATCATTCGCGATCAGCAATTTGCTAAATTCATCTCGTGGATCCGGAGTTTTCTTAAGCTGAACATAGACATCGTATCGGTGGCCATCTTTGGTGTATTGACCGTTTTTAACTCCTCCGATCATCGCCTGCACAGTGATTCCGATATCTTCGGCACTGACGCCGCGCCGAGCGGCTTTGTCTCTTGAGGGGGTGACTTGAATTTCGGGCATCCCAGCTAAGTAATCCGAATCGACGTCGACCATCAGATTGGAGTTTCGCATGTCTTCTTTGAATTTATTGTTCAGCTCTTCAAGTTTAGCCCAATCAGGTCCCTGCAAGATAAATTCAATTGGATAACCTTTCCCCGTTGAAAATCCACGACTGGAAGGGTCCATCATAAAGACCTTTACACCTTGAACGTTTTTAGTCAGTTCACTGCGTGCATAGGACATAAATTCCTGCTGCGAGCGTTCCTTCGACTGACCCTGGGCGACGCCCCGCTGGCCTTTGTCTTTCAAGGTGATAAACATCATCCCGGTATTGGCGTCACTCCCCCCGCCTGATCCCAGGCCCCCAACGCTGGCGTATACGTGGGCAACTTCTTGCTGAGAGCGCATCCACTTTTCAATCTCTCGTGCTTTCTGATCTGACGTCGCCAGCGAAGTCCCGATAGGTAAAAACAAACGCATGATGAAGAGACTTTGATCCATTGTCGGCGTCATCTCTTTGTTTAATGATTTGATCGAAAAGAATGAAACCGCCACAAATATCACTGAAACGCCCAAGACAGGCCAGCGATGTGCGAGTGTCCAATTCAATGACTTGCCATAAAACTCTTTCCACTTGGCCATGAACCATTCAAAGGATTTTCCGATTCTTGTCGTGCGCTCACCTGTATGAACAAACGAAGAACAACGCATCGGCGTGATGGTTAAGGATTCCAACAGGGAAAGCAATACGGCGAGTGAGATGGTGATCCCATATTGCAAAAAGAATTTACCGATCACGCCTTTCATAAAGGCAACGGGTAAGAAAATCGCGATGATCGCAATACTGGCTGCTAACGCCGCAAAAGTGATTTCACGCGCGCCGACAATCGCAGATTCAATGGGCCTTAGTCCCCGCTCGTTGTAACGGAATATATTTTCTAAAACCATGATGGCATCGTCGACGACAATACCGATAGCCAGGGTCAGTCCCAGCAATGTGAAAGTATTCAAGGTGAAACCAAAGAAATAAAGCCCAATGAACGCCCCCATGATCGAGGTGGGAATCGCCAGCAAAACATTCAGCGTTGCGGTGAAACTTCCCAAAAATACCCAACACACGATCGACGTCAGGATGACCGCTAAGATCAAGTGTTTGATCATTTCATGAATGCTCTGTTCGATGTATCTGGAGGAATCAAAGTTAATCGCGAGACGCATGCCTTCAGGCAGGTCTTTTTGGATTTCCTTCATCTGCTCTTTGACGGCATTGGCAACGGCAACCGCATTTGAGCCCAGTTGTTTTTTAATCCCAAGCCCCAGGGCCATGACACCATCAAAGCGCGAGATACGGTAAATTTCCGCCAAGGACTCTTTGGCAAAGCCGACATCTTTTAAACGAATCGTATTGAAAGGATCCTGAATCACCATGCCTGCGCGCTTATTGATGATCATATTGTCAAAACCCTTGGCGTCTTTAAATTCCCCCAGAGTTCTCACGTTAAAAGCATTTTTAGGATTTTGAATAAACCCGCCGGGGACTTCGGTGTGCTGACTGGTGATGGATTGCATGACGTCGTTCACGGCGATGTTGTGTTTGCGAAGCTTATCCGCATCTACCCAGACCCGCATCGCAGGATCTGTGTAACCACCCAGGATAATATCCCCGACACCAGACACCATGGTGAAACGATCTTTCAAATAGTCCTTGGCATAGGTCATTAAAAAATACGGATCGTTTTTTTCATATAGAAGAGCCAACCACAAAATGGGCTGATCATCAGGATTGGTTTTCGTAATAATCGGAGGGTCCACTGCGGGCGGTAACAGACGCTGGGCCTGTGCGACCTTGGTTTGCACCTCTTGTAAGGCCACATCGATATTTCGGTCCAATTCAAATTCGATCGTGATGTTCGCAATCCCGGTTTTACTGACCGAACTGATACGCTCAACCCCTTGCACGGAAGACAGCGCATCTTCAACCGGATCGACCACGGAAGTTTCCATGATTTCCGGAGCGGCTCCTAAAAGCGTAATTGAAACATTGACCACAGGAAAATCAACGTCAGGAAGCTGACTCACGCCCAGACGCATAAAAGAAATAAAGCCGAAAATGATAAATGCTGAAAACAGCATCCAGGAGAAAACAGCATTGCGAATGGAAACATCAGAAATGCGCATGGTCGACCTCCCCTCGATTGTAGAAGGAAATCCCGAGGGGCGGAATTGGTGGAGGCGATCATGACAAAGCACATTTTATTATTTGCTCTGTCACATAAAAAAAGGAGACCCGATGGATCTCCTTTTTAGTCTTAAATAAATTCTGTGTGCGACTAATTACTTCGCTTTTAGATCGGCCATGTTATCAGCAATCCATTTCGCGTAGATGTCAGCGCGAGTATAGATGGACATCAAGAAACAATCAGGTGTCAGACGAGTTGGCAAAGCGTCTGAACGGCTTGCAACACCCCAAACTTGCAATTCACCATCAACTTCAAGGTACGCTGGACCACCAGAGTCACCCGAGCAAACGCCACGGTTGATTGTTTGTGCCAAAGACGTTTCTGTCGCCGTCAAGTTTGGATCTGCAATTTTAAGTGTCGTCGTTCTAAGAACTCCTGCACCGGATTTAACAATCCAGGAACGGTTCAAACCGTAACCAGCAACGATTGTCGTCGTGCCTTCACGAAGAGCGCCCGAGTTTTTAAGAATTTTTGCCGGACCATAAGAAGCCGGAAGGTTTCCTACGAAGCGAACCAACGCGATGTCAGCCGTGTTTTCTTTGCGAGACGTGCTGTAGTCTTTATTCACGATGGCAGCATCAACAACACGCACCTGGTCCTTTTTAGCTTTTTCAACTTCGTTCGTGAAGAACACCATCATTTTTTTAGGATTTGGGCCCACGCAGTGAGCTGCTGTCAAAACGATATTTTCAGAGATCAAAGTTCCTGAGCACAATGCGCCTACTTTAGTGTCATAAAGAGCCACTGTAGAGCGAATGATACGAGAACCTGTCGGTACTTTTTCGCCGCCGATGATTTGACCGTTATTTTCAGCAATCACTGACCCGTTTTGATTTCCTGGAGAACATGCTGTCAACGCTGAGGCTGCCAACAAACCTGATACAAGTACTTTAAAAGATTTCATTCGAAAAACTCCTGCTTTAGATTCGATTTCGAGGAGGGTTCTACACTCCTTCTGCCGAAACCCAAAATGAAATTTTCCTAATCGGGACACTCTTTAAATCGGGACAGTCGGTCGCAACTTACTAACACGCGCACCTTGTACTTTTTTTAACTTGGCGACCTTAGGAGCAATTGTTACGCTCTCTTCATGTTAGAACATCCGCACTTACTTCAAGCTCTCGCATTTTTAGGATCTTCCGTCCTCCTTGTTCCCATATTCCAAAAATTAGGCCTCGGCAGTATTTTAGGATACCTTGCGGCAGGCATTCTGATTGGTCCTCAAGGAGCAAAACTCATTATCGACGTGAAGGCGGTTCAAAATCTCTCCGAGTTCGGTGTGGTCTTTCTGTTATTCCTGATTGGTCTTGAGCTTCAGCCCAAAAAACTTTTGGCGATGAAACGAACCCTGGCAGGATTTGGGGGCCTACAGATCATCACGTGCTGCTTAGCCCTGGGTGCCCTCGTAAAACTTTTAGGAGCCTCGTGGCAAAGCGCCATGGTGGCGGGCTTTGCCCTGAGTCTGTCGTCAACAGCGTTCGCGTTGCAAGCCATGGCCGAGAAAAAAGTTCTGAACACGGAGTTTGGCAGATCCTCTTTTGCCATCTTACTTATGCAAGACGTGGCAGCGATCCCCGCCCTTGCCATCATCCCGACGCTGGGACTTGCCCAAGCTACTTCAGGCCATGAAGTAAACTGGCTGGGTGTTTTGGGAATATTCCTGGGACTTTTGATTTTCAACTACACATTGATGGGACCGTTTTTGCGCCAAGTGGCAGCCCTGCGAAGCCGCGAGCTTTTCACCGGCGTGACTTTGACGATTGTGATGGGTGTCGCCTATTTGATGGAGCACATGGGGATCTCTATGGCCTTGGGCGCCTTCCTGGCCGGAGTGCTTTTATCTGAATCTGAATACCGCCATGAGCTTGAAGCGGATCTTGAACCTTTCAAAGGTTTGTTGATGGGTCTGTTCTTTATTTCAGTGGGTATGTCTGTGAATATCGCCCTGCTGATGAAGAACCCGGCCTTTGTGCTCTTTGCAACGGCACTGTACATGATGGTCAAAGGCTTTATGCTTTATGGAGTCGGACGCGTATTAAAGCTAAACTCCACAGCTTCCAGAAACATGGCCGCTTATTTAGCCCAAGGGGGCGAGTTCGCGTTTGTGATCTTTGGTGTGGGACAAAACTCAAATGTCCTTTCCCAGGAACTCTCTGACACTCTGACATTGATTGTGACTCTTTCGATGATTATAAGTCCGTTCGTCATTGTGGCGAACGCAAAATACGAAAGCTGGGTTGCGACCCATAAACCAAAACAAGAATGGGACAGCTTTGAGGGCGTCGACAGCGAAATCATCATCGCGGGCTTTGGCCGCTTTGGTCAGATCTTTGGTCGTATCTTGCGCGCTCAGGATATCAAGTTCACTGCCATCGATCACGACCCTGAACAAATTGAATTGCTAAGACGTTTTGGCAACAAGGTTTATTATGGAGATGCCTCTCGTCACGAAATCATGGATGCGGCGGGAGCCGGCAAGGCGAAATTTTTAATTATCGCCGTGGATGATGTGGATACCTCCAAAAAACTCGCCCAGATGGCAAAAGAGCACTATCCAAATCTAAAAATCTACGCCCGCGCCAGAAACCGCGCTCACGTATTTGATTTACTGGATATCGGTATTGAGATGACTTACATCCGCAGGGAAACTTTTGAATCCAGTCTTTTACTGACTCGTGAGTTGCTATTGGACTTAGGCTTCCCCAGCGATCGCGCTCGCGCCGTGGTCGAAAGATTCCACCGCCACGACGAATTGATGATGGCCGAACAATACAAAGTCCGCCACGACCAAAAACTTTTCCTGGATACTTCCCGCCAAGGCATGCAGCAACTGTCTGAAGTTTTGCGTGAAGACCAAATCCGAACCTACATTGACGCCAAAGACCTACAAAAGCCTGAAGACACCTCCCCTGAATCGGAGACGCGCGCATGAGCCAACAAGAAAAACCTCCCATGACGTTAGCTTTGCGTGAGCTGGAAAAACACGGCGTTGAATTAACCTATCACCTTTTCACTTACCAAGAAAAAGGCGGAACCGCCCACTCCTCCAAAGAAATGGGCGTTGACGAACACGCCGTCATCAAAACCCTGATCATGGAAGACGAAAACAAAGAACCACTTATCGTACTCATGCACGGAGACATGCAAGTCTCAACAAAAAATCTAGCCCGCACCCTAGGCAAGAAATCCATCAACCCCTGCAAACCCGAAGTAGCCGACCGCCACTCCGGCTACCAAGTGGGCGGCACCTCACCATTTGGAACAAAAAAGAAAATGCCCGTCTATATGGAAGAAACAATCCTCACTCTCCCAAAAATCTACATCAACGGCGGCAAAAGAGGCTTCCTAGTAGGCATGGACCCAAAACAAGCAGAAAAAATCCTAACCCCCAAGTTAGTCAACGTCGGCATCAAAGGCTAAAAAAGATGAAACGAAAAGACCTGCGTATGGCCGGGCGATTCAGACTCGGACAAGGCAGACGAATGCCTGCACGCAGTCGACCTCCGTCGGCGCACGATGCGCGAACCGGCGCAGCCGGCGACGGTGAGCCTGGATGGCGTGTCGACGAAGCTGCAGGCAGGCGACTGACTTGACCGAGGCTGAAGCGCTCGGCCATTCGATGAACTCTAATTATTTAAGAGGCTGGTTATCAGCCGGAATGCGTGGGTAGCCACGACGAGCTTGAATCTCTTTAGCTTTAGCGCCAGTGATTCTCATGTAAGGAACAGTAGTTTTTTTATCTGCAAGCCCGATACGATTGAATGGGTTCGTTTTGTCGTACCATGGGACGAATCCTGAATAGAAATCGAAGCGACCTCTGCCATTGATGCCTGATCCTTTATCGCGAATGATAAAGTAACCATCATGCAAAGTTCCATCCGGCAACAAAAGACCAATGATAGATGGGATGTAAATCACCTCACCCAATTTATAGACTGTTAGATCCGCAGCTAAAGTATGGAAAGGATCCAAGCACACCGTGCGATCGCCATATCCATATTTGCATTCTTCGCGGTTGATTTCGAAATAACGATTTTGGCCTTTGATACGCGCCAAAATATTCAACATGCGGATCTTGCCTTTTTGCTTGATCGAGCAAGAACCTTGAAGACCACAGGCCATCGAATTCTTTTTGCACACGCGGATCAAGGCTTTGCCACCTTGGCCGTGCAAGGTGACTTTTTCAGAATCAGGGCAGGAAGTTTTGTCTTCATCAAATACCGGGAAGAAATAGACCGTCGGTGTCAGCTTGGCTGTCCCCTTCACGTCAACCTCTTTTGGACGATCTTTATTGATCTGCTCCTCGGATACGGTGCCATGAGTAGGTTTCGCGTCTGGATCAATGGTCGCTGGTTGAGTTGGTAGCGTCGATGGATTCTCCTCGACTACCGGAGGGTTCGTGGGACTTGGAAAATCTTCGGGTTTGCCGACCGTCGCGTGTTCTGTCGGAAGAGTTGTTCTCCAGTCATCGGAGTTTTCTTCAGTTTGGATGCTTTGGTGGTTCAATGCAATTCGGCCGCTGTCTTCAGATTGAGTGTTATAAGAAGCGAATTGGTCTGCGCCTCCACAAGCGGATAAAGCCATGGTTCCCACGACTCCCAACAATGTAAAAACACGTCTCAATTGCATGCGACCTCCAAAGATGAACAGGAGTCTAAAGTAACAGACATATGACAAAGAAACGAAGTCTTTTTTATGACTGAAAACAAGTGAAATGCCGTGCCGAAAAATGGTACTTTTTGTCTCTATCATGCCAGCAATTATTGCCCTCCACCCCGTGTTGATTTTATAGTCATTGTGATGGCGATCATTGCTAATTTCGCATATTTACCCGATAACGTTATCAGCACATGTTAGGAGACTTTACACATGGAGCTCGACCGGCAACTCACTTGTAAATACTGTCAAAGCCCCTCTAATGGAGCTGAGTACTGCTGTGAAGCCTGCAAGGTCTTAGATACTCAGGTTGGCCCCCTTCAATTGGCCCAAGAAAATCCTTTTTCTCACCTGGATCAACCGCAATTCAAAGCCCTTTATAAGCAAGATGAGCGTAAGGATTACGACTATCTTATTTTTGCAGAGGGTATGCATTGCTCATCTTGTGTGCATCTTTTAGAAAAGCTTCCTGAATTTTATCCTGGAATTTTAGAAGCCCGCGCTAATTTTGGTCAATCGACAATTGCCGTGAAGTTAACCGCAACGGGTTCTTTGGCAAAAGCGGTGCAAAGCATAGCTGAACTTGGTTACGAACCTAAAATCTTGAGTCCTGAGGACAACCTCCAAGAAAAATACAAAGAGGAAAATCGCACTTTTCTAAAGCGCATTGCTGTCGCTGGATTTTGCGCCGGCAACATCATGCTGTTCACAATTCCAATTTATGCGGGATTGGAAAGTTCCTGGGCGTATGTTTTTAACGGCATCGCCCTGGCACTGTTCTTACCGATTCTTTGCTACAGCGCTGTGCCTTTTTATCAAGGGACTTTAAATGCTTTAAAATTCCGCATGATGAATGTGGATCTGCCTATCACCATCGCGATGCTGAGTGGATTTATCTTTTCCACTTGGAACTTTATCCACGAACGAGATGGAATTTATTATGACAGCACCGCTAGCTTTTTATTCTTAATTCTGAGTGCCCGTTATCTACTAAAAAGAGTGCAACAAAACTATCTAGCGCCCGCCCGCATGCAGACGTATTTCAAAGATCAGACTTATGAGCGTCTGACTCAGGATCACACGGATCTTATTCCGTGGAATCACATCCGCCTGAACGATGTGCTGGTGATCAAGCAAAATCAAACTCTGCCAACGGACTGCGTGCTCTTAAGTGAGTGTGCGACGGTCGATCTGTCACTGTTCAATGGGGAATCGCTGCCGCAAATATATTCGGCGGGCATGACCTTACTGGGTGGAACAAAACTTCTAAGTGAAAACGTGAAGGTTCAGGCGACTTCCACTTTTGAACAAAGTCAGATCGGAAAACTCTTTAATGACTTGGATCAAAAGAGTTATCAAAAAAGCAATTTCGTGGGTTTAACAGACCGCCTGGCGCAACGACTGATTGCTGTGGTTTTTGGTTTAGCAGGGATTTTTCTGGTGGCGTACTCTTTTGTGGATCCGATGGAAGCCTTTCAACGTTCGCTGGCTTTGATTGTGATTGCCTGCCCTTGCGCTTTGGCTTTTGGTTCGCCTTTGACTTTGGGGCTCGCGATCAAGAAAGCCCAGCGCCTGGGCATCCTGATGAAAAGTGCGAACACATTTGAAAAAATCCTGGATTTGAAAAATATCTTTTTTGATAAAACCGGAACCTTAAGTGAAGGCAGTCTGACTTTGGTGAATTCTGCACCAGAAGCTTTACCAGTGAGCCTGCAGCAAATCATTCTGGCATTGGAGACTCACTCACATCATCCTGTGGCGTTCGCTCTTCGCAAAGCGTGGGCGCATTTACCCGCAGCCAAAAACGTGACCAATGCCCAGGAAATTCTAGGACAAGGCGTGAGGGGCTATGTTGGCGAAGATTTGTATGAGATCTTTCCCTACAACACAGCTTTGCCTGGAAGCCAAATCGCCGTCGAGGTTTTAAAAAATCATCGTAGTGTTTGTCAGCTTTACTTCGCGGATCGTCTGCGCGAAGACTCCGCCCGCATCGTCAATGAATTACAAAAACGCGGGCTTCACACGTTCCTTATTTCCGGAGACAAAACTGTCCGTGCGAAAGAAGCGGCACTGGAGTGCAACATTCCTTCGCAAAATGCTTACGGAGACTTAAATCCGCAAGCGAAGTATGAACTTATTAAAAATTATCCTGACAGTTGCATGATTGGTGATGGCGCAAATGACTCTTTGTCCCTGCAAAACGCCACGGTGGGTATTGCAGTAAAAGGCAGTGTCGACTTAAGCCTGCAACATGCAGATATCTATTTCACTCGTGGAGGCTTGCAACCTTTGATGGATCTGTTTGCCCTCACGGAAACAACTCGCAATGTGATGGCGAGAACATTGACGGTTTCCCTGGTGTACAACTGCCTGGGTGGAGCCGCAGCTTTATTAGGACTTATCAATCCCATGATGGCAGCGATCTTAATGCCGATCAGCTCCGTGCTCATTGTACTGACTTCTCTATGGGGGATGCGATGAACATTATCATATTGATGATACCAATGGCGTTACTCCTGGGTGTTGGCTTCTTGTATGCCTTTTTCTGGGCCAACAAGAAGGGTCAGTTTGATGACCTGGAAACACCCGCTCACCGTATGCTTTTAGATGAAAACGAAAGGACTGAACGTGAACACACAAAGTAATGTCGTAGAAAGAATCACCTACGACGACGATATCGTAAAGAAGTTCGCTATCGCTACCATGGTATGGGCAGTGGCTGCATTTCTTTTTGGCGTGATCGCTGCTATCCAGATTCCGTGGTGGCCAGCGAATTTGAATTTAGAATGGATTACCTTTGGCCGACTGCGACCGTTGCATACAAATGCTGCGATTTTTGCCTTTGGTGGTAATGCCATTTTCGCCGGGATCTATCACTCTTCTCAACGCCTGCTGAAAGCACGCATGTTCTCGGACCTTTTGTCGCGCATGCATTTTTGGGGCTGGCAGTTGATCATCGTGGCAGCTGCGATCACTTTGCCTCTGGGTTATTCCCAAGCCAAAGAATACGCAGAGCTGGAATGGCCGATTGATATCGCCATTGCAGTGGTGTGGGTGATCTTTGCTGTGAACTTCTTTATGACGATTCACCGTCGTCGTGAAAAGCATCTGTATGTGGCTTTGTGGTTCTATATTTCCACAATCATCACAGTGGCGGTTTTGCATATCGTAAACTCGATTGAGCTTCCGGTGTCTTTCATGAAATCCTATCCGGTTTATGCGGGGATTCAAGATGCCATGGTCCAATGGTGGTACGGTCACAATGCCGTGGCCTTTTTCCTGACAACTCCATTCTTAGGCTTGATGTATTACTATGTTCCGAAAGCTGCAAATCGCCCGGTGTATTCTTACCGCCTGTCGATCGTGCATTTCTGGTCGTTGGTATTTATCTATATCTGGGCGGGTCCCCATCACTTGCTTTACACTTCCATGCCGGAGTGGGCACAAACCTTGGGAATGATTTTCTCAGTCATGCTTTGGGCGCCATCTTGGGGTGGTATGATCAACGGTCTTTTGACTTTGAAAGGCTCCTGGAATTTACTCCGCACGCAACCGCTGCTTAAATTCTTTGTCGCCGCGCTGACATTCTATGGTATGGCGACTTTCGAAGGCCCCCTACTTTCCATCAAATCCGTAAGCGCCCTGGGACACTACACCGACTGGATCGTGGGACACGTGCATGCGGGTACCTTGGGTTGGAACGGCTTCTTAACTTTCGGTATTTTGTATTACATGATTCCACGCTTATGGAAGACAGAGCTTTATTCCAATAAACTTTTGGAAAACCATTTCTGGATGGGTTTACTGGGCGTCATCATGTACTACGTATCCATGGTGGTAGCTGGTATCACTCAAGGTTTGATGTGGAGAGCTGTGAATAAAGACGGCACTCTGGTTTACCCTGACTTTATCGAAACTGTGGTTCGTATCATTCCGCTTTACTGGGTGCGCGCTTTGGGTGGTCTTTTGTTCCTGATCGGGTTCTTGTTGATGTGTTACAACATCTACATGACGATCAAGCTCGCTCCAAAACAAATCAAGGAAGAAGCCGTTGAAGTCACTCGCACGGGTTACAACGAAGTTCCAGGTACGGGTCACCGTAAATTGGAAGGTATGGGTTTTGTATTCTCGGTTCTGGCTTTCCTGGCAATTGCTGTGGGATCATTTATCGAAATCTATCCAACACTTTCTTTGCATAAGTATATTACTCCGACAAATGTGACCGAGCCCTACACGGCTTTGGAAATCGCAGGTCGCAGTATTTATCAAAAAGAAGGTTGCTACGTTTGTCACTCACAACAGATTCGTCCGATTGTTTCTGAAGTTCTTCGTTACGGAAATGCTTCCACAATTGAAGAGTCCATGTGGGATCACCCGTTCCAATGGGGTTCAAAACGGACTGGTCCTGACCTCGCTCGTGTCGGTAAGAAATATCCAAACTTGTGGCACTTCAGTCACATGATGGACCCTCGCGGAGTAACACCAGCGAGTATCATGCCGAACTATCCATGGCTTGCGGATAAAGACACCGACTTCCTGCGCCTGCGTAAGGAATTGTCCGTGTTAAGAAAACTGGGTGTGCCTTACGACGACAACACTGTTGCAAACGCCGATGGTATCGCCCAAAAACAAGCAAAGGAAATCGCAGCCGACATCGAAGCCAACGGTGGCCCTAAAGGTATGGAGAAAAAAGAAATCATCGCTTTAATCGCTTACCTTCAAGCCCTAGGTCAGAAAGGAAAAGCACAATGAAACAAGAAGGATTAAAATACTTCACCGATCTTCATTTGACTTCCCTAGGTCTGATTATATTTTTCGTGTTCTTTGTTTGTGTGTTGGTTTGGGTATTTCGCAAAAACAGCAAGTACTTCTACAATGAGATGCAGAATATGCCTTTGAAAGATCAGGAGTTCACAGATGCAAGACAATAACAACGGCAATGGCAATCCAGAGGGCTATAAACAGCTCTTCCACGAATATGACGGCATCATTGAACACGACAATCCACTGCCGACGTGGTGGTTGTGGACGTTCTTTCTAACGATCATCTTTGGGGCCTTATACTTCCTGCACTATCAATTTGGTGGCGGCATCACACTGCAAGATGAACTAGCCATTCATATGACCGCGTTAGAAAAAGAAAAAGCCACCATGCAGGCGTCAGCCCCGGCTGAAACAGAGGATTCTTTGAAAGAAGCTTTTGATAAGCTTGATGCCAATGCGGGTGCCGCTGTTTTCGCAGGAAAATGCGCGGCCTGCCACGGTCAGGAATTGCAAGGCTTGATCGGTCCGAACTTGACCGATCACTTCTGGATTCACGGCAAAGGCACGCGCATGGATATCGTTAAAGTTATTCGTGAAGGTGCTGCTGATAAAGGCATGCCTCCCTGGGGTCCAGTCCTAAAACGCGAGGAGCTTTATTCCGTCACGAAGTATATAATGTCCAAACTAGATTCCAAACCTGCTGGAGCTAAGCCTCCACAAGGAGAAGAAGTGAAATGAGCTTAGACCCGAACCTCCTTACCTCTGTTGATGAGCACGGCGATCGCATCGCCATTATTCCTGCTGAAGTAAAGGGGTTCTTTAAGAAGCACCGCACGAGGGTGCATGCTGTCTTGCTCGTGATATTTCTGGCACTGCCGTGGACATCGATCCGCGGCGTGCAAACGATCTTGATCAATATTCCTGACCGCGAATTTTCTTTCTTTGGTCTTTTATTCCACGCTCATGATGCTCCGTTGTTATTCTTCATTATCGGCACCCTGGTGATTGGCTTGGCCTTTGTCACGGCCGTTTGGGGCCGTGTGTGGTGTGGATGGGCCTGCCCTCAGACCGTCTTTATTGAATCTGTTTTCCGTCGTATCGAGCAATGGACAGAAGGAAATTATATTGAACGTCGCAAACTTCGCGAAGAAGCGATGACCTTCAATAAAATCAAAAAAAGTGGTACCAAGTGGTTGCTATTCACACTGGTATCTTCGTTAATCGCTCACAGTTTGATCGCTTACTTTGTGGGAGCCACAGACTTGCTGCACATGATGGAGCAACCTCCCGGCCAAAACTGGACATATTTTATTCTGGTCACTCTGGTTACAGGTGCTGTCCTTTTTGATTTTGGCTGGTTCCGTGAACAGTTCTGCGTGATCATGTGTCCCTACGGACGCTTTCAATCTCTTTTGATCGATAATAAATCCTTGGCAGTTATTTACGATGTGAAACGCGGTGAACCTCGCCGTGGTCGCAATCAGCCGGGTGAAGCACAAGGAGACTGCGTCGCCTGCAATCGCTGTGTGAATGCCTGTCCTACAGGCATTGATATTCGTAACGGTCTGCAAATGGAATGTATTGCCTGTACAGCCTGCGTGGATGCCTGTGACGAAATCATGGAAAAAGTTAAAAAACCAAAAGGTCTGATTCGTTACGACACTTTGGATTTCAGTAAAATCAAACTCACCCGCCCCCGTCCATTGATTTACATGGGAGCTCTGGTGATTTTGATTTCGGGCCTTTCTTACGCTATTGCCACTCGCGATCCTTTCCACTGGACGTTGTTACGTGGCCAGGGTTTGCCTTATTCCTATGTGCAAGAAGGCGAAACGAAAGATGTGATTCAGAATCAGTTCAAGATTCATATCCAGAATCAAGAGCGCGAAGAGACCTCCTACACGCTTTCGATTGATCCTGAGTTGATTAAATCCGGCGCGAAATTGACGATTGGTGAAAATCCAAAAGTGTTAAAACCTCAGGGAACGCACGAATGGTATTTCTTTGTGCGCCTGCCTGAAAGCAGCTTTAAAGGAACGCACGGTAAGATTTTATCCCGCGTGAGAATTGAAAGCCGCCATGGGGACGTCGTCAATCGCAGTGACAAAGAACTTATTATCGTGGGACCTCAAGGATTATGAACTCAGGAATGCTGCTCGCACTAGGAATTCTCAGCACCAGTTTTTTCGGAAGCTGGCACTGTGCTGCGATGTGCGGGCCGATTTCCTGCCTTATGGGAGAACGTAAATCCCTACTTTCCTATCATCTGGGCCGATTAATTGCTTATGTCTCCCTTGGAGCTTTGGCAGGAGGCCTAGGACAGTTTCTCCTTGATTCGCAGTATGCCTGGTTGAGAACGGCTTCTGCCGTATTATTCGCCGTGGTTTTACTCAGCATGGGCTTGCGTTTACTGGCACCCAAATTCACTCAGAAATTAATCCCGACAGTGGATCCCCACGGTTTGATGAAAGTCTTTCGTCAGCTTCGTAAATTTCATCTGAACCAGTCCGGCGTCGTCGTGGGTTTTTTAACAGGCCTTCTGCCCTGCGGTTGGCTTTACACTTATGTGACGGCAGCGGTAGCAATGCAGAACCCACTGATGGGTGGGGCCTTGATGTTTTTATTCTGGGTCGGAGGATTGCCAGCCCTCAGTGTCCTACCTTCCATGATTCAAAAAGGATTAAGTCAAATCCCCTTACGCCAACAACGTATTGCCGGCGTCATTCTAATTGTCGCTTCCATTTACTCTGTGTGGAGTTTTGTTTTTTTCACTCACGCCTAGGTTATTGATTCCCTGCAGCTCGAAAAACAGACTGTGACTTGCTCCGAAATCGGTTTTGTCGATACCATAGAACTATGAGTTCTTACGTTTTTTTGACAGAAGTGGCCGATTTCCCCCAAGCACAAGTGGTGAAGTCTTTTTTGGTAGCCCAAGGCTTTCACCCGCGCTTGCGTGACGAACAAACCCGTGCGGTCGCTCCCCACCTGGAACAATTCCTGGGAAAATTAATCATCGACATTCCTGAAGAAGAGTTTCTGCAAGCTTCCCACACCTTGGAAGAGCTGCAGGATTCCAATCGCTTGAAGGTTGCAGGTCAGGAAGAAGAAGAACTCGCAAAAGATCAAGCCCTGTCAGAGAGTCAAGCCATGGCCAAGCAATGTCTGGTCAACGCGGTCCTAGGCTGCGTCTTAATTCCTGTAGTCTGCAATCTGTATTCAATGCTTTTAGGATTTCGTGTTTTAGGACGAGAAATGCCTCTTTCAAGACTGTCCCGCACGCGTCTGGTGATGGCATTTTTCTTTAATTGCGCGGGCTTTTATATTTGGCTCACGTTCGGTGGAAGAATTCTGCGCAATATGTTCATGTAATTTTAGCGATGATAATCCGGCGACGTGAGTGACGTCGGTCGCTTGGCCGGCGTACTGCCATCGTTTGTGCTATCCGTATAACCGAAATTCAAAGTGCCCGCCGTAATTCCTGTTCCTGGATATCCAGGCGTTGCCGGAACCGAATATGGCCAGATAATAAAAACGTCATAGTATTTAAGACCCGCAGCAGGCAGATAATCTCCCCCACAATTCAATCCCGTTACATTCTTAGTCACGCCGATAGCCCAATCCGAAAAACCACAAAGACTACTGGTATTGTAGTTTGTGACGGCTGTGGAATTTTGCGGCGTGATTGTTAAACTGGTGAGAGTTCGGTCCAATTCATAACGAGAGGCATTCGGTACTTGTCCACCAATCGTGTAAGTCCCCGTCTCCCCTAAATCCAATGCCTTTTGCAGACAGGAGCTGTCGGAGTAATGAGTGGTTACGTGCGTATAAAAGCCCGCCACAAAACTAGTGGTGCGCGTTTGGTAGCTCGTCCCATCGTATTCACAATCCGCATACCAGTTACCTCCCTCAAGATCGCTCGAAGAAGGAAGGTCTACTTCACTCATACAACCCGAAAGCATGACGACAAGAAGCAAAAGAGAGAGGTTTTTCATAGTCTAAACATCGGCGCGTTTTGATATAAACTATAAACAATTTATCTTGATAACGTTCCGAAACTAAGAATGGCCAGAAAAAGGGCCTCAAGTTGAAACTGCATGATTCGTAGACTGAATTAATTTTTACAGTGCGTGCGGCGCATCATTTTCGGTCAGATTTCAATTAACGGCCTCAAAGAGGGCATTTGCTTAAAGCCGTCGCAATTTGATTGATTGCGGGGCTTTTTCTCATTAACCCCTTCCTATCTTAACTTTTCAATGAAGGGATTGTTATGCGTTTTCTATTAACGACTGTAGCTTCTTTGTTCATCTCCACAGCAGCTTTCGCGTGGGTGCCACAATGGAATTATCAAATCAATGGTTACCAGGCGGCTGTTACTATGTACAACCCAACTGGTTACACAGTGTATTGCCAAGGTTACGTAACGGGCCAAGTACAAAACGGTTTCGCAGTGAATGCTTGGTTTGCTGACTGGGTTGGTCCATTCCAATACCGCACGGCTTGGGTTTATGCGACTCCCCCATATTTCTTTGTGAATGCTTGGGCTAACGTAAATTGCCAGTAAGCTTTTTCCAATCAGAGTCGGTCATCATCGTGACTGACTCTGTATTGAAGTCGTAAACGATACGGATATCATTTTTCTGCAGCTGTTTACGAACCTGTTCTTTCTTTTTATCCAAAGAAATTTCGACCACGCCGTAATCGGTGCCTTCACGTAAAATAAACGCTTCAATCACCGCATCCACCACTTCCACAGAAAGCTGATCCACCGGGATCGCCATCGGTGGCTGAGGATTTTTTTCCAGTTCATTGTCGTTTTCGAAATTCATAATCAGATCTCCCGATCCTTGCTTCTAGCACGAATACAAAGTTCGTCACATCTTTCGTTAAACTCAATGCCAGAGTGCGCCTTCACCCAGCGCCATTCAATTTGATGTTGCTGCTGAAGGGTATACAGTTCGCGTATCAAGTCCACCTCTGGAATCGGTTGTCCTTGATTTTTAACCCACCCGTTGGCACTCCAGCGCGGGCTTTTTTCTAAGGCCTCCAGCATCACGCGGGAATCGGTATAAAGCTTCGCACGGCTGTTTTCAGGCAACGCTTTTAAGGCCTCAATAGCCGCTTGAAACTCCATACGGTTGCTGGATGTTTTCTTTTGTCCCGCACTGTCTTCACGAATGATACGTCCACGACGACTGATCACGTAAGCCCAGGCACCTTTTCCATGCTTAAGACTCCCATCCGTGTAGATCTCAAACACATTTCCAGAAAATAAACGAAGCAATCTTTGCCAGAATAGATACATAGTACAAAGCATTCCATAAACATTTGATAAGCGCATTAAATTGTTGCGGAATTAACGCAGAGATTTTGGATGCGCTTGCTGAAACTTCAAGTTATCCCTCTGACATCAAACGAGGTGATATATGGTTCAAGCATTCAGAGTATTGGGCTGGCTCGAAGGAGCTTCTTTTCTAATTCTATTATTCATTGCAATGCCAGTTAAATACCTGGCTCACAATCCTGCGATGGTTAAAACCATGGGACCGATCCATGGCTTCTTGTTCGTGGCATATGTGCTTTTCGCGAACTTTTTGGCCGGAGAGCTCAACTGGTCAGGTAAAACACGCATTAAAGCGTTCTTTGCAGCGGTTCTTCCTTTTGGAACTTTCTGGTTTGAGAAAAAATACTTGGCCGTAACAGAGAAAGCCTAAACAACTGGCCCCTCACTCTGTGGCGCTCAGTCGCCTATTATGTTCCAAAACATAAAGAGCAATATGCCCGGCTAACTCGCCGGGCTTTTTCGTTGTGCACCAAGTTTTCCTTATTAACCTATTAATATTTGCTCGCAGCATCGCACACGTATGATTGAGCGAAAATATCGGATCCCACTTTAACTTTTTCAATTCTCCCTGGCCAACCACGGCTCCCCTACCACCCAAAATCGTTTCGTGTCTCGCATGGGGAAAGAATTTTTGAACATCCTTCGGGTAAGCAGGATTAGAATCCGACCGTATTACTGCGTTTGGATGAACAAACTCTTGTACTTCTCGAAAGAGCTTCGCACGTGCTCTCGGCCGGTGATCCGCCCGAGGGCCGTATTTCTTTCTTGCATAATTTGCGATGCGGCCTTTAGCGGGCATTTGGGCGACTTCGAATCCAAGAATTCTTCGAGTGGAGTACTCAACCATTAAAGTTACTGAAAGTGGCTTGCACTTCGTATGTTCAAATGTTTCGAGATCATCGAACTCCACTTCCGTGGAAGGCCTAAATTTTTCATTCCAATTTCTGAGATCCGTCTTAGCCGTGGCCGCCGCAAAACGAAATTTTCTGACCACGGTTTTTCGATTGATTTTTAGAACGCGTGCGATTTCGCGCTGACTCATCTCCCCGGTCAAAAGATCACGTATTAATTTGTTTAAATGCCGTTTCTTTTGCCCTTTTGCGCGGCTCATTGTGGCAGCAGAAAAGCTTTTCGCGCAGCGAACACACCAGAATCTGGTAAGGTGTTGACCATCTGACTTGCGGTAGTATCTTCCAAGCTTGCGAATGGTCCGAACGGCGTTTTGAGGATCTCTTTGTAAATGACAATGTGGGCATTTCAGTTTCATGCCTCTTGATTGACGCAACTCCTGGGCCACTAGATATACGGAGATTGAGCCACAAACTAGTGGGCCAGTTTAAAAGCCTAACGCTTTTTCTTTGGTTTTGTCGTGCCCTTCTCCGGAGGGGCCGTCTCATCCGCTTTGTTTTCAGGCGCCGTTTTCATCTCAGCCGGTTTTTGCTCTATTTCTTTTTGCTTAACCTGCTCCAGCGCTTTCGGTTTTTCCACGCGACTTTGGATAAAATAGCGAACACCAATCATAAACGCATACTGATCCGAAAACTCATTGGGCATTTTGGAAACCGCATAGGTATAGCGGGCATCAGCCGTCACCGCCCACAATCCGGAATTCCAAATCTCACCTTGCAAAGCCAGATTCGCACCACTTTCTGAGGAAGACCAGGCCGAGGTTTTTATATCTTCTTGCGGAGTGAAGTCAGTGTGGACAGTTTTAACGAAGCCCATCGGGTACGTCGTATAAATCCCAAGAGATGTGGAAAAGGACGGAGCCCAATAGCGGCGATAGGCGATGGTCACTTGCATGGCCTGAGTTCTTTCGACGACGGATCTGCCCGCAGCCTCGTCTCGAAAATAATATTTATGAAAATAGACCGCTGCCATTTCAAGCGCTCCGTGGTCACTGACGTCACCGGAGGCAATCAAGGCAATTCCTGGCATCGTTTCATTCAAATCTTCGTACTTGCCATCATAAACCGTGCGGGAAAAATACGGACCGACCGAAGCCATGACATTTCCCCGCTGAGGCACATAGGCTTCAGCAAAATCTGCACACAGAATAAAGATACTCAGAGACAGAATGGAAAGTGTCCGTTTAAGATAGACCATATCTGGAGCCTAATGGTTGATGCGTAAAAAATCATTATCTTTATACATAAAAAACTTTGCATTGTTGGCGACAACGGTGATGGTCTTTTTAGGCACAAGCTCCGCCTTTGCTGCTCCGAACGACACGCCTCCTGACGACAAAACCACGTTGGAAGAGGATTTAATCAATAGCAATATCTATATCTCGCGCTTTTTCGACAACATGGCGGACGGCGTGGATTTGTTTTTGGCGGGACAACAGTACACTGAAAAGCCCAATACCACGTCGGCGGTTTTTGAAACGGCTTCGTACTATAACTCGCTCGAGGGGTTAAGAAACGACCTGAGCTTTGACTTCTATTTGCGCCTGCCAAATGTGGAAGAATATTGGCAAGTGACATTCACCTCTTATGACGAAACAGCTGAGCGTGGTGTGAGTCAGGAATACCTCAGAAATCAACCCCGTCAGCGGAATGCCGGGGCCACCTTCGGTTTTTTCAGGCAGTTGGGAAATGTCAGAACCTCCTACCAACCACGTATATCATTCGCCCTGCCTTTAAAGATTTCCCATACCTTGACCTTTGAAAGTATCGTCGAAAAATCGAAATCTTACCGGGTCAATCCCAAGCTGCAATTTTACGCTGACGCGGATAAGGGCACGGGGATGTTTCAGGCACTGAACTTCAACTTCACCTTAAACAGACGCTTTAGTTTAACCTTCATCAACGAGGGGGACTATGAAGACCGTATTGCCACCTACACGGTTACAAACGGTGTGGCTTTAGGTCAGTGGTTTAGCAAAATGGCTAACATCTCTTACAATATCTTTTTTACGTCCAAGAACCGACCGAATTATCATCTGTATTCATACAACTTCTCGGCAGCCTTCAGTCAGATTCTATACAAAAATATCCTGGATTATCAGATTCAGCCCAATATCGATTTTTCTGAAGAACATGACTTCGTCAGAAACCCGGGTGTGAATTTCCATTTGTATATCAGATTTTAAACCAGTGGCGAAATTTCCAGCTTACGTTCGAATTGCCCCAAATAGCCCATCAGCTTTTGGATCAAATCATGGCGACGAATGGGTTTACTTAAGTGCGCATCGAATCCTGCGGCTAGGCAACGATCACGCTCTTCTTTCATTGCGTTGGCAGTCAAGGCCACGATCAGGTTGGTATAACCCTCGGCACGCAACTCCATCACAGCCTGACAGCCATCTTTAACCGGCATTTGCACATCCATCAAAATCACATCATAGCTTTTCTGACGGGCGGCTCGAACACCCTCTTCACCATTTCCAGCGATGGAAATTCTAGCGCCTGCGCCCTCAAGAAAGCGCTTTAACAGGGCTTGAATGTCAGAGGAGTCTTCCACCAAAAGGATCTCACGTTCCTGTAATGCCGTTGAAAAATCCAGGGACGTAACATCCATGATTTTAATTTTCTGTCCGCTTTCAACCTCTGCCAGATTCGCGAACCGAGGACCCTTTTCCGGGCAAATGCAATCGACAGTCACCCGGAAAGAGCTTCCCTTCCCGATTTCTGAATTCATCAATACCAGGTCTCCCCCCAGCCTGCGGGCCAACGTGCGAGAAAGGGCCAAGCCCAACCCCGTGCCACCAAACTGCCGCGTATGTGAAGCATCGGCCTGAGTAAAGGGCTGAAACAAAATGCCTGCTTGCGCAGGGCTGATACCGATTCCTGTATCGGAGATTTCAAAACTCAGGGACTGAAGGGCTTCTGATTTACTGACATTCAGACGGACGAAACCTGAACTCGTAAATTTAATCGCGTTGCCAATAAGATTCGAAAGAATCTGCGACAAGCGTGTCGCGTCGGATTTGATATAACGCGGGAGTTCTGTATCAATGGCGACTTCAAACTGCACGTCTTTGCTGGAAGCGCGGGATTCTGCAAACAAGCTTAATTCACGTAAAAGTTCACGCAAATCCACTTCACTGATTTCAAGCTCCACTTTACCCGCTTCGACTTTAGAAATATCGAGAATATCGTCGATGATGCGTAAAAGGTAAGTGCTGTTAGTGCGAACCTTCGACGCCCAATCCTGGCGCTCTGCAAGTGTCGATGTGGAATTCGTCAAAAGATCCGAGAACCCCACGATCGCGCCCAGAGGTGTGCGGATTTCATGGCTGACATTCGCGATAAAGTTGGTTTTTGCGCGGTTCGCCGCCTCGGCGGCATTTTTCATTTCCGCGAGATTTTTATAAAGCAGAGCTCTTTCAATGTTGACCGCAAGCTTGTTTGCAAACTCTTCGGCCATCATCGCATCAACTGCATCAAAATTGGCAGATCCTGGTGCTCGGGCCAAAGTCACACAACCAATGGTGTCGCCATTTTGTTTGATTGGCATGCAGATATAAGAACGCAGCCCCACCTTCGTAAACAACGCAGACGCCCGTGGTGAAACAGAAAGCATGGGAAGCATTTCTGGTAATATTTGCTCATGGAATACCGAGGTGCCGGAGCGCAAAACTTCAAGAGGACTTAAAACATCATCAGCATTTTCAAAGCTGACTTCCTGAAGTTCCTTTAGAAGGGGCAACAAGGCTTCGTGTTTGTGAGCCACAGTTCCAGGCCCCACTCCCAGATTCTCCCGCAAATCAACACGACACCAATCTGCCATATTTTCCACAGCCACTTGGGCGGTAGTCGTGATGACCGAGTGACAGCAAGCAGTTAAATCAAAATTTCTGTCGAGGGATTTCAAAGTCGTTGCATAAAACGTCAAAAGACGTTCCCTATAATAGTTCTCGCGTGTGTCGTGCAGATAGATCAAAAGATGTTCGCTGTAAGGGGCTGGTGCTAAAACTTTTTGAACACGAATCAGGGGGCGCAAGGAAGGATTTAACAGAGCAAGCAACTGATCCAGTGTATGATCCGGGATCTCGCCTTCAAACGCCAGAAGGTTTCGGGCTGAATCGTTCCATTGCAGCACGCGCTCATCCCGAGTCGTGATGAGTATCGGCAGATGCGTAGCAAAGAAGATGTGCTTCCACATCTCTGCTTCAATCTCCGAAAGCTGAATTCGACCGGCCATCTCGCCCCTCACATGCAATAGGGAGCGGTTTTACCTTATCGAGTTTAACGCTTCTAAAAGTTATCTTTTGTATTATATTTTTTATACCGAAAAGTCCGCATTTGCTTAAGGCTCGTGCAGTTACATTGCTCACCTGCAAGGGATCTAAACAAGTCTTTGAAACTATTGAACTAAACAGATTTTATGGAAGCCTCGAAAACAAAGATTTTCCGCTGACTTTTACTCTGCAAAATCTCCTAAATTCCAGCAGAAATTACGCCACCAAAAAGTAAAATCCTGCTTGAGAAGCGGAACCGATTTTCAACTGACAGATCGCAGCCAGATCATATAAGGTTGAGTCAAATGTCACTTTCAGAAGTTCAGTTTACAGATCATACTCAAGGGACCGGCGAGCTTGCGAGCAAAGGCGCCTTGGTCTTTATTCACTACACCGGCACCTTAAAAGATGGAACTGTGTTTGATTCCTCTTATACTCACGGACGCCCGTTTGAATTTGTGGTGGGCTCAAAAAAAGTCATTCAGGGCATGAGCCAGGGAGTTCTTGGGATGAAGGTCGGTGGTAAGCGCACCATTCAAATTCCAGCAAGCCTTGCATATGGCGAGCGAACCATAGGAAAGATTCCTCCCCATTCTGATTTGACCTTCGAAGTCGAATTGCTTGAATCCCGCCCTCGTGAATAATCCTCAAGATACAGCATCTGGCCACAGAGGCTTTGCTATGCTACACTTTGCCTATGCTAAATTCATTTTTTCCGAATCACGATTTTAAAGCCTTGCTATTTGATTTTGACGGCACTGTTGCCGACACTATGCCTGCGCACTTGGGCGCTTGGAACAAGGCCCTAGCGAAGTACTCTTTGTCTTTAAGCCGCGAGCAACATCAAGCCTGGGCGGGACGTCCCACTCATCGCATTGTTGAAATGATGAATGAGCTTCATCAGGCAACCATCGATCCTCAGCAGTTTCTGGCCGAAAAAGAAGTTCACTATCTTTCCTCTTTGCATGAAGTAAAAACCATCACCTCGGTGATGGATGTGATCACTCACTATCATGGGAAAGTTCCCATGGCGATTGTCACGGGCAGCCGCCGCAAAATCGTGGATCTGACGATGAGGCAGCTGAATTTGCATTCGTATTTTGATCTTCTGGTTTGTGCTGAAGATTACACTCAAGGGAAACCTGCGCCCGATTGTTTTTTAATGGCCGCTTCCAAGTTAAGCATCGCTCCCGAAAATTGCCTGGTGTTCGAAGACGCCGTATTAGGGATGCAAGCTGCCCACTCGGCGGGGATGAAGTGCCTGATGGTGGATGAAAAATACAGCCTCACCCACTCACGATAATCATTGAAATCAAGACCCGCTTCCCGCGGGTCTTTTATTTTATCACAGCCTCAAAGTGCTGGGGATTTTTATTCCGATAGATTGTTGCCGCAACTCCAAAAGCTGCCGCGACCAGAATCACATAAGCAATACCGCCGTACATCGATTGATATTTTTCGTAAATCCAGAAACTAACTAGATAAGCCGTCCCACCGACGATCCCTGTGGCAAGATTATAACTTAAACCGTACAGCGTGCAGCGATGTTCGTGATGAACCAGGTTACAGACCAATACCACGAAGGGACCGAAACAAGCTGTGGCGATCATGCTGATCCCGATGGAAACTATGAAAATGTAAAACCACGGCAGTGAGAAGGCCAGAATATGACCTTCCGATGCCACTACCTCAAACAGCTTAAAAAGTGGCAGAATTAAAACCACTCCAGCAATCAAACCTGCTTTACAAACCTTACGTGGTCCCACCCGATCCGCGAGCGAGCCCCACAACGCATAAGTGGGAGCATAAAAAATTGTCGAATAGGCAATGACGTGGTTGGCGGTCAAAGGATCCAGTTGCAACATCGATTTTAGAAAAAATCCCTTGATGTTCACTCCCATAATCGCGATAGAACCCAAAGCTGTTGCCATCAGCAACGCATAAACCGCGCATTTTTTCTCTTGGATCGTCCAATCCTTAAGCTTGATAAAATCCCAGCGAGAAATTTCGGGCTGATCATGAAATTCGACATTTCTTAAAAGACGATGCAGTTGCCACCAGATGGGAAATATAAGCGCACTGTAGACAAAGGCTGTGCGCCAACCTTGTTGCAGAAACTGACTCTCGCCTATGAGCAGCTTGGAAATAATCGTGACCGCCAGGGCAAACAAATATCCTGCGGGTACAGAGGTTTGAAAAAGACCGGTGTAAAGTCCTCGATGTGTCGATGGGGCCGCTTCATAAATGATGACACTTAGAATGGGATAACATCCTCCCAATGCAAAACCTTGAATGATTCTCAAAATATAATAAGTCCAGTGAGAGCTGTCGGGGACCAAACACACCAGGCACGACGAAACCCCAATCAGGCAGACACTCAAACGCAGGCCTTCCAGACGATTTTTTCGGTCAGCAACGGCACCCAGAAATAAGGAACCAAAAGGTCGCACGATGAAACCGATTAAAAATGAAGACATGGAAAATAAAAAGGACGAAGGCAGGGCTTTTGCAAACTCCGTCATCAGCATTCCCGGAAGGTAGAACGAATAAAAGGTGAATAGATTAAGAAGGCATGCATAGCCTAGAACATCTTGTATTCTTCTATGAGGCATTCTTGCTCCGTTTACTGATACTCTATAAGGCTTTTGATGAATTGTATTGTAGAGTGCTTGGAAGATTTGAATTCACAAAACGCATGTTCAACCTATGTGTACCAACAAAAAAAGGGAGCCGAAGCTCCCCCTTTTTCTTTGATTTCTTAAGGATGCATGTCTCTGCGGTCTTCTTCTTTTCTTGAAGGACCTTTTTCATTTGATTTTGCGATGTCTCGCGCGCCACATTGTTTCAAGATTCTTTCGGCTTTATCTTGCCAGTCTCCATCATCGACATGAACTGACAAAAGGATGCCGCCGTCTTTGACCATCGTCTCATAACGTTTGGCTTCGTACTCTGGAATGCCCATACCTACCAAGGCCCCTGCCAAGCCACCAACTGCGGCTCCAGCACCTGCTCCTGCAAGAGCTGCCATGATCGGACCAGCAGCAACCAATGGTCCAAGAATTGGCATTGTGGCGATCGCACCGGCGCCAACCAGCCAGCCTAATGTACCACCCAAAAGTGCTCCCGTTCCGCCACCGATTGTCGCACCTTCTGGTGCTTTCGTGTCTTTTTCGTGAGCGAATTTAGCGGTTTCACCTTTATCCGGCATCAGTACGGAAACGTCTTCACTGCGGAAGCTTTCCATACGAAGCTGCTCCACACATTGTTCAACTTGTGAACGAGTTTGAAAAATACCAAATACAACTTTATCTCCACGTTGTCCCATTGCTGTACTCCTTTACTTAGTCACTACGGTGTTATTAATAACTTGAGTATCACCGGCCACGCCTTTGGCGATACGTTCTACTTTTGCTTTTTCATCGGCAGAACTCACATTGCCTTTCAAAATCACGCGCTTGTTACTGTCGGTGATGATTTGAATGTTGTGCGCCTTTACTGACAACGAATCATCAGCCACGATTTTTTCGCGAATCATACGCGTGATATCCGTCGCACGCTGAGTCGTCATTGCCTGATCATCGGCTTTTTTAACCGTCTGACCTTGATTGTGCTGATTTTGGTTCTGGTTATTCTGGTTCTGATTCATTGTGCCTTCTGCAAGAGCTGCACTTGCAGATAGACTCAGAACGATTGCTGGAATGAACATTTTCATAAAGCCTCCCTTTACTCACCCCCAAAGATAATAGCGGGACGAAGTATTTCCAGCTTTCTGAAACGAAATTGTGAAGTGTCATGGGAAAATCGCGAAGCATGACTTGAAAACAAGATTTATAAATCAAGACGAGTGGACTTTTCTCGACGTAGGTGCGCTGGTATGAAGTCGGTCACGAAGTCGATGGAGCAAAAAAAATCCCGAACAGCGTCGGGATTTTTTTAGAACGAAATTTTTAAAAAGAAAAAATTGGAGGTGACGAGCGGACTTGAACCGCTGTAGCAGCTTTTGCAGAGCTGAGCCTAGCCACTCGGCCACATCACCCCAGAGTGATTTCGAAGGTCTAATCTATGCTAAACCGGTGATTTTAGTCAATCTAATCCTAGCATCCGAGTCTTTTGAGTGCTTCAACGGGTTCGAAGGTCATTTTTAGGGCAGTCTCTACATGGTGGGGCTGTAGCTTTTCGGCTTGTTCGAGGTCCGCTAGGGTTCTCGCGACTCGGAGCGTTGCGAGCTCGCGGCGGCGACTGGAGATCTCCTTGGGGAAAAGCTCCTTCATATAGAAACTGGGAAGATCAGATACCAATTCCTCGTAGTTCCAACGACTGGAAAGCTTGGCAAAGCGTTTATCCACTAAAGACTTCCGAGCGCGAAACATACGACTGGCTTCTAACTTTGCCAGAATATCCGCACCTGATACAGTCTCGCCTTCTTCTCTTTTTTGAGTAAAAAACGTGATGTGAAAGCGATCCACCAAAGGACCCGAGAGTCTTTCCATATAGGACTGACACTTTTTTAAAGATCTGCCACAGACTACTTTTGATTTTGGCACCCAATCACCACAAGGACACAGGTTCGTGGTAGCAATCATCAAGGATTCCGCCGGAAACTCTTCGACGAAACGCCCGCGGCGAATGCGGATCATGGATTCCTCCATGGGTTCCCGCAAAGATTCCTGGGCGCGGACGTTGAATTCTAAAAGCTCATCTAAAATCATCACGCCTTTGTGAGCGCGAGTGATCTCACCTTTAAAGGGTGGCACACCCCCACCGATCAACCCAAGAGCGGTGGTTGAATGATGGGGATGAACCACGGGACGCCAGCGAAGAGGGGCTTCACTGCCACCCCGGTTGTTTTTTGAAATTGTATGCATGTCTTCCTGAGTGGGTGCCGCCAAGAGCGCCGACAACGTTCGGGCAATGGTGCTTTTGCCTGAACCTGCGGGACCTGCGAGCAAAACAGAGTGCTCTCCCAAAGCGATAACTTCCAAAAGCCGCGCCTGCCTTTGCGGAAATTGAAGATTCAGATCACCTTCGGGTCTGCGCACTTCGTATTCTCGAGGGACGGCGGCGACATCCACGGGCTCACGAACATCCTGCAAACAATTCATCACCCGACGATCAAAAACTGCCACCGTATTTTGCGACTGTCCCGTCCATACTAAGACATTTCCGTCAGGCTCAAAATCCGTGGGCAGATCTTCGGGTTCATAGACTTCACCAAGTAATCCCAACTCCCCGTACACCATCACCGAGTCTTCAGGCTTCGGAAGTTGTTCGGACTCCCACAAAATCCCCAGCGCCACCGCCAGCTCAAGACCGCGCGAGGATTTTTTCAAATGATTGGGACGAAGATTCACCAAAACTTGTTGTGCCTTGGGAAATTCGAAACCCTGGGCACGAATGGCGCTTTTAATCCGGTGAATGCTTTCGCGAATCCCCTGATCCGGGAGTCCTAAGAATTGTATTTGTGGCAGTCCCGCGGTGAAATTAATTTCCACTTCGACCGGAACCAGGGCTTCATTTTCACGAATCAGAGATTTGATTTTCATGAAATGAACGAAAAGCAAAAAAAAGCCCACAACTGCTGTGGGCTTTTTTCATAAATTCACTGAATGTTGAAACCGAAGGTCGGATTATTTCTCTACTTCCGCCATCTGCGACAGCGGATGATGTTCCTCGATGGTGCGAGTCATCGTGTTCGTCGTCACATTCGTGTAGATCTGTGTCGTTTGAATACTCGCGTGTCCGAGCAGCATCTGAATCGAACGCAGATCTGCACCGCTTTCCAATAAAGCCGTTGCACAACCATGACGGAAACGATGGGGATTTACGGGTTCCGCAAAACCTGCACGCGTCGACCAGCTCGCAAGCCATCTCCACACATCCACACGAGACGGACGATGCCCGCGGTCATTAATTAAAATCGAAGGACTGTTTTCTTTCATCAACACCGAACGGTGCTCACGAAGGTAGGTCGTCAGAGTTTCGGCCAATTTTTCAGTCAAAGGAACCAAGCGCTCCTTGCTGCCTTTACCCAGAACTTTGATCCAACGATCTGTCTGATTAAAGTCAGTGACATTTAAACCAATCAATTCAGAAACACGACAGCCTAAACCGTACAAGAACAACAACGTCAATTGATTGCGTGCTGTTTTGACCGGATCCGTGACTTCGGCTGCGTCGAACAGCTGCTGGAACTCTTGGGGAGTTAATACTTTGGGAAGCCCCACTTTAACTTTAGGTGGGCGCAGCTCACGCAGCTCCGGACTGTTATGCCCGCGAGTTTCGCAGAATTTAAAATACGTGCGCAAAGACGAAATCACCCGCGCCTGAGAGCGCGTGGAAAGTTTATGCTTTTTCATAAACTCGTAAAAGCCAGACACGTTGTTATGGGTTTTGCGATACTCGATATAGAGTTCCAGATCACGGCGATATGCCATCACCGTATTTTGGGAACGTCCACGTACATTTTGTAGTTCATCAAAGAAGTCGATCCAAAGAGGTAGTTCCATAGGTAATATTAGAACCAGACTTTGGACCAAGGGCAAGAAATATTATGTCACTATTTGAAAATAAAAAACGCCCTTCACTGCGAGGTCAGAGAAAGGCGTTGGCGATTTGGAATTTAAATTTCGGTCTTAGTTGAAAGAACCACCAAAGACAGGGCTGCAATTGATACCGTTAGCTTGAGCCACATGGATACCACCTGGAGGAATTGCTACCAGACGATTGCCATTGATCATACCACCGTTGATTTCCATGATGATGTTACCTGGGTTCGCAACAAGTCGAACTGTCGACATCATACCTGCATAAGCCATCGTACCCGGTGTCACTGTATCAACAGTGTAAGTCCCTGGCGGAACCTGACAACCTGAACCGTAAAGGTCGTACCAGTTTGTCGTTAAAGTCATCGTTCCTTGAAACGCGACCGGGCCGGAGTACTGATTCAAGTTTGTACCAATGTTAGAGTAACCTGGATAACCATACCCTGGATAACCGTTGGGATAGGTTCCGTTGTAAGCTGTTGCACCGTTGTCCACGATCACATTCAAAGCCAAAGAAACCTGATTCATCGGGTTCACACTTTGAACGGAACCGAATTGTTGTGCGTTGACGAAGCCTACTCCGTTCGCCCAAACATTTCCTGCTGCGACACCGCCGCCTCCGTCATTTCCTTGGCAAGCTGCCATGAATGCTGAAATAGCCAGCATGGCGATAAGCTGCATGATCAATGTCGGAAAACTTACTTTGCGTAAATTAAGTTTATCCATATATTACTCCTCGTTTTAAAATCTACCTAAGTTACTCCGGCACAGCCGGAGGTTTGCAACTCCTCCGATAACCGGAGAGTTAAAGTTATTGGAAAGCCGCTGCTCTAGAAATCCCAGAGAATGTGCCAAGCTTTCTGTAACCGTCGTTTGGAATCACAGCCGATTTATTAATCACTGAGCCCGAGCGGCAGTTGTAAGGACCGTCATAGATGAACCAGCATTTTCTGTAAGGAGACTGAGTCGCGTAAGATTGTGCGAAGTTCTTATAGTACAAAGAACCCGTCACGATCGTGCCTCCTTGAGCGTCACCTTGGCTGATCACATTATCAACAACCAGAACCACGCCGCCCCACTGATCCTGGAAGAAGCCTGTGAACACAGTCTTGCCACCAGAAGTGAAGAATCTATTGTATTCAGCTTCCAACGTGTTGTTGTCTTTTAAACCTGAGTAGCTTGCATTCTTACCAGAGCCTGCCGTGAAGGAGCCTGTGTAAGTGACACCAGTATCTGTATAAGACATGCTCACAGTTCCGGCATAGCGACCGTTACCCACATCACTCAATTGAATCTTCAATTTGAAGTTCTTAGGGTCATTGACTGGGCGAGTACCAATGTAATTATTTAACTCTGTGATCGAGACCGGAGTGAAAGTGCCTTCATTAGAATAGCTTGTAGTCGTGCCACCTGTATTGGTGCCAGAGCCATCTGGTGAAGTTGGGATCGTGCCCGTTCCACTATTATTAGAATCAACAACAACCGCAGTCGACTCTGCAACGGCCATCTTATTATTACCGCAGCCCACACCTGCTAGTGCGATTGCGGCCACCAAGATCATCATTGGAGCGTTGAATTTGTTGTTCATATCTTGCCTCTTTCAAGAACCCGTTTTCAAAGGTGGGTCCTCACGGTTCTGTAATGCTATGCCTGTGCCAAGATCCAGAAAGTGGCCTAAGTTATGGATAAAAGAGCGTAATTATACCGTTTCTCAAGGTGATACAAACAAGCGTTCTGTGACTAAGGACCAAGGGGTAAGCGCAAAAGCGGCACTTATTCTAAAAATAAGACATGTCGAAGATATGTACGCAAAAATAATATTTAAGATTTTCCCTAACATTACCGAAATGGGATGTATCACGTACAAAAAGGACGCGGAAATGACTGTCACTGCAACGAATGTTTTGATCCTCGGCGCTGTATTTATGTTCGCAGCACGAGTGTTCATGGGGTTCTAAAAACCAGATTACACACAAGTAAGATGATCCCTGGTGTTACGCCTGTTAAACACCAGTAATGCTTTTTCTGTTTAAACGATCTTTAACAGTGTTTGTACTCCTGGCGAGTATTTCCACTTCCGCAAAGCCTATCAAAATCCTCGTCGAGGACTCTTGGCCCCCATTTGCATTTAAAAAAGAAAACCGCGCTGTCGGAATGTCGATTGATATTGTTCGTGCTGCGTTTAAAAACGTCGGTGAAAATATCGAACTCGTCCAAGTCCCCTACACCCGCTGTAAAGCTCAAACCGCAACCGGTCGTTACGTCGCCTGTTTCAACTCCGCTCACTCCAAAGAAATGGATGCGGATTTTTTATTCCCCAAAGAGCCGCTCTTTAAAAGCAAAGGCTTAATCATCGCCAACAAAATCACCGTGCGCAGCAAACCCGCGCGAGTAAAAGATCTGGAAGGAAAATCCGTAGCCCTTCCGGCAGAGTTTCCTTTCGGCAAAGAGTTCGATGAAAACACGCAAATCAACAAGATATTTACTTCCAGCGATCAGACATCATTGATGATGCTTAAATCAAATCGTGTGTCTTATGTCGCGATTGATGAATTCGTTTACTACTATTATTTAAAAACCAACCCTGATTTTAAAAATCAGTTTTATGTCGTTCTGGAACTTTCGGAAGAGCCGATCTTTGTGCACTTTTCAAAGAAACATCAGGACACGGCAGAGCTGATCAAAAAATACGACATTGGCTTAGCGATGCTGAAAGTATCTGCGCGCTATAACGAAATTTTGGAAGATTGGGTGGGAGTGAAAGGACAAAAGCGAGTGCAGATCTTTTCGATCCTGCCTAAGACCCACGCCTATGATATGCCTTCAAACTTGCATTTGAATATTGAGCTGCAGAATTAATTGCGCGCGACCCGGGCGGCTGGATAATAGTGCTTAAGAATCTGCACGAAATTTTGACCTTTAAGCCCCAGCGCACGACTGCCCCACTGGCAAAGACCCACACCGTGCCCGAAGCCACGGCCCGTGAAAGTATAAAGATCACCGTCTTGTTTCATTTCAAATAAAGTGCTGCGAAGATCTGAAAATCCCAAAGCCTGACGAAACTCATTGGCGGTAATATATTTCTGCTCGCCCTCGTTCATTGCGACTTTCACTCCACGCACGCGAGTTTCATTGCTGGCGCGATCCAAAGTGAGCTTGGTCACGTCATCCACACGCAACTTTTCGGCAAGCTCAGCACGACTGATTTTCACTGTCCAATTCGCTTTAGGATTTGTCGGGCAGGAATTATCAACTGCAACTCCACTGTTCACACCACCACTCCACACGTTCTTAGCCAGAGTCGTGTGTCCACCGCAGTCAGCGTGGTAATAAGCCTTTAGAACATTGTGATTTCCCGTAAAAAGTTTCACTCCAGCAGTTTCGCGGACGGCCTTCAAAGCCTTTTGCAATTTGGGATCGCTTTCATCCCCGTCCACGACGTGACGGAAAACTTGATCCAGAACGGAACTTTCAAGGTGATAGGGTTTATCAGCGCGCTCTTCCATCACAGACAAAGCGTAAGATCTAGCCGCCACCGCCTGGGCTTTCAGAGTTTCGATGGGCCAATTCGTTGGCATTTCACTGGAAAGAACGCCTGCAAGGTATTCATCCAAGGGCAACACGCCGACCACATCGACTTGCTCCCCCGGACCTGCCGCAAGCAATACACGAGAAGGAAGGCTTTGTGCGCCCACGCGCAGGTTTTCACCTTGGATCATCAGATATTTTTCTTTGAACAGATGCTCGCTATCGCGATTATTTAAACGCAAAGCCCAGATATGCTTGCCGTTTTTCTTCATCACGCGAACTTCAGCAGAACCACTGTCAGGGATAGCCACATTACGATAAGGCTGTGAAAGAATTTGAAAGCGCAGCGCTTGTCCTGCCACTTGCACACGTCTGGAATTCGTCAACAAACGCACTCGAACAAGTTCTTTATCAAATGCGGGTTTTGGGGAGGCGACCGTCGTCTGTTGCAGCGGCACAGAAGCAGGTGTTGGAGTTTGGGCTTGAGCTTCAGAGATCGAGTACGTCAGAGCTGCTAAAAAGCACACCAGGGCCCAGAATAATCTCACGCGCAGTCTCCATCCTAGAGTTAAAAAAAGAGGCCCAATCCGTAGGCCTCTTAAAGCTGTTCTTTTATTTAACCAACATATGTCAGGGGATGAAAGTCTAGTTTTTTCGTTCCAATTCGATAAACGGTTTAACCAGATCTAGTGGCAACGGAAAGATCACTGTGTTGGTCTTATCTCCAGCAATCTCGGTCAAAGTTTGCAAGTACGCCAGCTGAAGGGCTGAAGGAGAGCTGGATAGAGTCGTAGAAGCTTGCGCAAGCTTTTCAGCACGCTGCAACTCCCCGTCGGCACTGATCACTTTGGCGCGGCGCTCACGCTCTGCTTCCGCTTCCCGAGCCATGGCTCTTTGCATCTCTTTTGGCAAATCGATTTGTTTCACTTCCACCATTGTCACCTTGATACCCCACGCTTCCGTGTGTTTATCAAGAATGCCTTGAAGTGCGCCGTTGATTTTATCACGGTGCTCAAGCACATCGTCCAACGGATACTGCCCCATCACAGAACGCAATGTCGTTTGCGACAACTGACTGGTCGCGAAATAAAAATCTTCAATTTTCGTGATCGCTTCCATCGGCGAAATCACTTTAAAGTACACCACTGCATTCACTTGCATGCTGACGTTGTCTTTCGTGATCACGTCCTGAGGTTTTACGTCCATCGCGATCGTACGCGTATCCACTTTGATCATACGCTCAACAAACGGAATCAAAATGATCAAACCTGGTCCACGCACGTCAACGGCTTTACCCAGACGCAAGATCACACCACGATCCCATTCATTCAGAATTTTGACCATCGAACTTAAAATGATCGCGCCAACGACCAACAGAATAATAATAAATTCCATCGCAATTACTCCTTATTTTTCTTAACATTCAAAGTCAGTCCCTGGCGTGCGGTAACACTGACGTGCTCTCCGACCCTCAGGGAATCTTCAGAAACAAAGTTCCAGGTTTCCCCCATAATTTGCATCTGACCCTTATGACCATTTTCATCAGTACTGGTGACGATTCCCGTGCTGTCTTTTAAATCTTGATCTGCATCGCGGGATCTTAAACGCAAAGTTTTAAGAGCCAGATATCCAACGCCAAAAAACACGGCGCCAATGGCCAGAACCACTGGCAAAATCACAGAGTACGGCAAAGTGTAACCGGTGCTCTGATCAAACAGGAAAACACTTCCCACAAAAAGTGAAACCAATCCGCCAATTCCTAAAATACCAAAACTTGGAATAAAAATTTCGGCGATAAGAAAACCGATCCCTAAAAGAATTAAGGCCAAGCCTCCCCACGCCACTTCCAATTTGTGAAAAGCAATCATCGAAAAGACCAAGCCAATGCCACCAATCACCCCTGGCGCAACCAGACCCGGATGAGTCAGTTCCACATACAAAAGCCCCAGACTTCCCATGAATAAGAGGTAAGCAAATTCAGGATCCGCGATAAAACTTAAAATCTGATAACGAGTGTCGGGCGTGAACTCGCGCAAGTCACCGACGACCACCTGAATCGGAGCTTTATCCTGCATCAAAACTTTTCGGCCTTCTGCTTTCTTAAGGAAGTCAGCTTCGTCTTCGGCCAAAATATCCAGAGCTTTGGATGCCACGGCTGCCGCAGAGCTCACGGATTTGGCTTCTGTCACAATATCTTTTGAGAATTTCAGATCACGCTCCCGAAGAGTGGTCACACCTTCAAGCCAGCTCACCGTATCGTTGATCATCTTATTGCGTAGGTCCTCGGGCATCTTTTCGCCCGTTCCCATAATCGGTGTAGCAGCTCCCACGTTGGTGGCGATCACTCCCCCATTCACGTGGCAGGCTTGCAGAATAATGGCTCCTGCACTTCCGGCATGGCCTCCTCGTGGAGTGATCAAGCAAAGATACGGAACTTTAGACGCCAGCATGCGCTCGACAATTCGGCGCGTGCTCATCAAGCTTCCGCCGGGAGTGTTCATTCTGACAAAAATGGAATCACATTTATTTTCAAGGGCGCGCTTTTCCGCGCGTTCAAGGTAATCAGTTGTTGATGCCGTGATGGCCTCGTTGATGGTAACAGCAACGGTGCAGGTCGCTGCTAATGAAACTTTCGTCCCCAGCAACAACATCAGTAGCACAGGAACAAAGAGCTTCATCATAAATTCAACTCCTTCATCACTTTTTGAAGGTCGTTCCAAACGACCTTTTTCGCCGCCGCATCTTCCAAAAGATACGCAGGGCTGTAAGTTTCAATCCACTTGCCTGGGCCTTTGTAAATCATCTCTCCCAGATCTTTCGGGAAAGAGCTGAACACCACGACCACTTTGCTTTCACAAAACTGCGCCAGCTCTGACGGCAACAAAGAACGATCCTCCACCGTGCAATCCAATTCTAAAACTTGAATGTTGCGAATTTTCATCGCGGATTTCATTCTATCAAAAAGATCGCGTGTTTCTGGGCGGAAGAAACTTTCTTTAGCTTGAGTCAGGATATTTAGGAAAACCAGTTCACGGTGAACCATTTCATTTGGAACGTAAGGACCTTTTTGAGTGAAAAATTGGATTTTCGCCACCGTTGGTGTTGCGTCGGGCGCAGCTCCCACGGATGCCGTCGTGTCATTCAGCATGACCTTTTGCAAACCCAAAACTTCTTCCAAATATTGAACGTAGTCCTTCATGGGCAGGAGCTTACTCCGGCCCTAGTTTCTAGACTATAAAAACCGCAGTTAATGCGCTGCTTTGTTAGCTTTGATTCCTAGCAAGATGGTTCAAATTTATTCCCGGAGGTCGAAACCCCTGTGACATTCTAAAAAAGTTAATGAAAAGACCTTAAGGAGGTCCCATGAATGCACGTTCTAGGGTGTTTGCCTTTACATTTGTGACTTTAGGATCACTTCAAGCGATGGCTTATCCCAGCGTAGGCGACAAGGTCACTTGGTCCGGGGATTTTAAAACGGCGGAAGGCGTTGCCTCTGAAGTTCAAATCATCAAAGAAGTTGTCGCTTACAATAAAGACACCAAAGTTTGGACAGTGAAAATAAACACTCGCGTGGGTCAAGAGACCTCCACCCAAACAATTGAAACCGCGGATCTCTACACTCCTGCAAAATACAGCGCCATGCTGACTCAATGTAAAGACAAAGGCGGCGTGCTGGAAACTTTGGAAACAAATCCAGGAAAATATAAAACCTGCAAAATCACCACGACTGAAAATGGCGTGGTGATTGAAAAATGGTGGGGCGACATCCCCTTTGGAATCGTCAGTAAAGCCACTCGCGCGCCCACAGGGGTCAACGGCAATGACTCTCCTTTGAACGTGGCAACGCGGGGACTTTAATTTTTCTTAAAGAGATTTTACGACTTTGGAATTTAGAAATTTATAAAGTGCGATCACCGTTAATCCCGCAGACGAAGTGATCAAAGCCATAGTCGTGGAACCCATGCGCGCCATCGCTCCCCAGCTCACAGATCCTAACGCCATTCCGGCATAAAAGACCGCAAGGAACACGCCCAACATAGTGGCCTTCAAATGGGATTTTCCTGTGAGCTGGCGTGAACTCATATTCATCAAGGTTGCTAAGATCAACCAACCAATCCCTGCAAAGAACATCCCCTGACACATGAAGATATAGCTTGGCGCCACGCCAATGAAAAACAAGCCCACCGCATAGACGAAATAAGCTCCGGCCAAGGACTGACCAGTTCTTTCAGGGAGCATGATTTTGTTGGAATAAATCGTGGCAAAGCAGGCGCCCAATCCTAAAAATCCCAGAAGAGATCCATATTGCCAGCTATTTAACCCCAATTCCAAACGACCGCGTGTTGGATAAAGAGCCCACAAACTTGAAGCAAAAAAAGTAACGATGAAAATTTCCACCCACAATTTCATGTTGTGGAAGGAGAACAGAAATTCAAATTCTTTTTGTGTAAATTTGATTTCCTTTTTTTCTTCGTGCTGAGGAGCTGCTTCCTTAACCGGCCACTTCCAAAAAAATAAAATCAAACCTAAAAACGAAAGACTGTTCAGACAAAAAGCGGCGGCTGGTCCCACTCCCCCAAGAATCACACCACCTAAGGTGGGACCTAGAACACGCGTGATATTGATGCCGATATAGTAAACCAACACGGCCTGCGCCTGACGTTCGTTGGGAACCAGATCCGTCAGAACACTTTGAAATGGAGGATTAGAAAGAGCAAAGCCCACACCCATCACCAGGGAAAGCAGAAGCAACGAGCCTTCCGTGATTTTTTCCTGCCAAACCAGATAAGCCAAGATAGCAGCTGCAATAAACATCATGCTTTCAGATGCGAGCAAGATGCGACGACGATGTCCTTGGTCGGCAAAGTAACCTGCGGCAATACTCAAAAAAACCACAGGCAAATTACTGGTAAAAGAAAGCAGAGAGACGATTAACGGCGAGGTTGATAGATGTGTCATCACCCAGCTTGCTGCCACATCTTGAATCCAGGTTCCAAGATTTGACAAAAAAGCACAGATCCAAAAGTTACGGTAAACTGAAATTTTGAGCGGTGACCACATTGATGAATCATTCATGACGAACAAAGCTTACTATGGTTTAACTGCACCGACTAGCGTTTCAAGCGGCGCAAGACTTTTTCCAAGAAACCTTGTGCTTGCTCAATCTTGAATACATATCCCAATCCAAAGTAAAGCACACCATAGATGCCAACGGCGACCACAGCCCTGATGATGACATGCAGATCCGGAGACAGCGCAAAGCGCGCAACGACTGCTCCCATAGCGGCACTGATCGCCGCGATAGACCAAACCTTGGCTTGGAACTTAAGGGGCAAACCTGTTTCTCCAATTTTACGATTTAAAGCCCGGCGCAGGTAATAGAATTCGATCCAACCAGCCACTCCCGCCGAGGCCGTCAAACCTGGCGTCCCCCACTGGGCATCAAGATGCAACCAACCTGGAAGATAAAATGCGAACAGCACGCCTAGACCTGTTGTTGAAATCACACGAATCACCGCATACTTCAGTGGCGTGCGCGTATCTTTCAAAGAATAAAATGTCGAAGAATAAAGACGGCCCAAGGTGGAGGCAAGTAAGCCCACCGTTGAACCGATTAAAACCATCCATACGGTCTGCGTGCTGCTCGCATCAAACTGCCCGGTTTGAAATACGGCACCCACGATAAGATCACCCAAAAGTAAAAAGGCCACGACACTCGGAATCACAAAAAAAGCAATTTGCTGCAAGCCGCGATTCAGACGACCTTTTAGGTAAGTACGAATCTCTTCATCACTCCCCACCGCTTGGGACATGCTGGGAAGCTCTGCCGCTGAAACGCTCATTCCGAACAAGCTCACTGGCAACAAATACAAAGTTTGCGCGTAAGCCAATGAAGAAACCGCACCCGTCGGCAACAAACTCGCAAGCATACTATCAATATAGGCACTGACTTGAACAACACCACGGGAAACGACAACTGGAACAAAATTTCTCATGACTGTCGTGACGCTGGAAATTTTCAAATCAAGCGAAGGCCTGATTTTTTTACCCAGACGAAGCGCTGACGGCAACTGCACAAAAAACTGCAAAAAGCTTCCCGCAACCAAACCCCACGCCACTGTGATGGCTAATTCAAATTGGACCTGCTTGGAACCCCAGATCACCAAGGTTGCGATGATCGTCAAATTCCAAATGACTGGTGCAATGTAGGATAAGAAAAACTTTTTATGAGAATTCAAAATCCCCAAGCACCAGGCGGACATCACCAAAAAGCCCGTTCCTGGGAATAAGATCTGCACGATTTGAATGGTCAGTTCGCGTTTTTCACCGGTGAACCCAGGCGCAATCAGATCAATCAGGAATGGTGTCGCAAATACTCCACTGATCACCAGCAACGAAGTCAGTAAAAACATCAAGCTGCCGATAACAGAAGCCACTTTGGCGGCTTCTTCGTCATGCTTTTTCGCCAAAAGTTGAGCATAAACAGGAATGAAACTCGCCGAGAGCACACCCTCGCCAAAAAGATTTTGCAGGAAGTTTGGAATTTTTAGTGCGGCTTTAAAGGCGTCACCCGCGGCCGAGTTACCAAAGAAGTGAGCAAAAACACGCTCACGAACAAGTCCTGCGATACGGCTAAAGAAAATGGCAATTCCCACTAAAAAGGCATGATTCTTCATGTGCACTCTATTCGGCTATAAGCCGGGCTTTATTCAGCTTCGACTTCTTCTTCTTCCGATTCATTCAATTGCAAAATAATACGCTCAGCCAAAACGCGGTTGAAGCTTTTAAGTTTTGCAATCTCACTTGGATCGGCCATTCTGATTTCATCAATAGAGTTAAACTGAGTCAAAAGAGTTTTCTTTCTTTTTTCACCCAAGCCCACGACGTAATCCAATTCGCTCTCTAAAGACGTGCCTTCACGGAGCTTGCGGTGGTAAGTGATGGCAAAACGATGGGCCTCGTCACGGATTCCCACAAGAATGTGGTGTGCTTCCGAGTTGTTTTTGAAAATCACCGGATTCGCGCGACCCGGCAGAAAGAAGCGTTCATCCGTGGATTCCACTTCAGCCTTTTGAAAGTCACTTTCGGTACGAGCTTTTGCTAAACCGACGACTGGAATGTCATTTCGACCGATTTCGGTCAATATCTTGATGGCTTGGGACAACTGCCCCTTACCACCATCGATTACAATCAGTTGTGGATCTTCATATTCCGTGTGCTTAAATCGACGGCTTAAAACTTCGTACATGGAGGCAAAGTCATTGATACCTTCGACGGTTCTGATTTTATAACGGCGATAATGATCCTTGGCCGGAACACCTTCCTCGAAAACGACCTGTGAGGCCACAGTTTCCGCCCCTTGGAACGTGGAAATATCATAACACTCAATACGACGAGGCATCTCCGGAAGATTGAATTTTTCTTTGATCTCTTGCAGACCACGAAGTTTTTCTTCGGATTTGGAAACATATTTTAAGAAGTGCGCCTTGGCGTTTTCGTTGGCCATCTCCACCAATGAACGACCGCGTTCATCTGTCGCAAAACGAACTGTGGATTTCGTTTCCGAGCGCGATTCCAACACCTGCTCCATCAGCTTATTTAAGTCGCTACCGATATCTAAAGGCAAGAGGACATCATCCGGGATGAAGTTGTCTTCGTAATATTGATTCAGGAAGTCCACCATCCACTCGCGTGGATCTTCGGCAGAATCGTTCGGGTCAAAGTGTGGCAGGAAGTGAGGACGTGTCCCGATCACACGACCTGCACGAACGTGGACCGTTTCGATCAAGCAGCCACGCTCATCACCATAGTAACCCACGGCATCCTGATCTTTTTCAGTGGTGTCATTGATAACGGATTGTTTTTCCAAGATGGTTTTGATCGCCTCAATCGAGTCGCGCAAACGAGCGGCGACTTCGAACTTTTCCTCGTCAGCAGCCCCCATCATCTTTTCTTTTAAAGCTTTGATGACTTTTTTATTTTGGCCTTTCAAGAAAAGCTTCGCGCCTTCAACTTCACTTTTATAATCTTCCTGTGTGATGTACTCCACACAAGGCGCCGTGCAGCGACCAATCTGATAAGTCATGCACGGACGCTTGCGCGTGTTGAACATGGCATCGGTACAGTCACGGATTTTAAAAGTGCGGTTCAAGAAACGAATGGTCCCCTGCACGGCTAAGCCCGAGGTATACGGGCCGAAATAAAGCGAGCCGTCGCGCTTTACTTTACGTGCTACAAACAGGCGAGGATATTTATCAGACCAGCTCATGCGAATGTAAGGATAGGCTTTATCATCGCGCAGACGAATATTGTATTTAGGTCGATGCTTTTTAATCAATGAGGCTTCAAGCAAGAATGCTTCCACCTCGGTTTTCGTTAAAATGTATTCGACTTCCAGAATATTGGAAACCAGAAGCCTTGTTTTGGGAGAGTGATCCTTGCTGTCCGTAAAGTAACTTCGCACGCGATTGCGCAGACTTTTGGCCTTGCCGATATAAATAATCTTATCGCCAGGCCCTTTCATCAGATACACGCCACTTTGTGTGGGGAATTCGCGCACCCTATCGCGGATTTCTTCGAATTTACTCGAGGCCATCTTTATTCACCTTGGCACTATCGCCTTCCACTTCGCCACTGCGAATCCCCAGCTCCACAATCTGCAGACGCTTGATTTCGTCACGCACTTTCGCGGCTTCTTCAAAATCAAGGTTCTTAGATAGCTTGCGCATTTTATCACGAAGCTTGTCGATTTCCTGGGTCAGCTTATCTGGCGCATGGGAGTACTTGTTCACGATCGCCTCTTGACGGTTCTCACCTTTCAACGGCTGTCCACCCACAGATCCATCAAACGCTTCGCCCAAACCATCGCGGATTTTCTTACGGATGGATTGCGGAGTGATTCCATGGGTTTCATTGTATTCCTGTTGAATACGACGACGACGCTCGGTTTCGCCAATGGCTTTCGTCATACTTTCCGTCATGACATCACCATACAAAATCACTCGCCCATTCAGGTTTCGGGCGGCACGACCGATTGTTTGGATCAGGGAACGCTCGGAACGAAGGAAGCCCTCTTTATCAGCATCCGTGATACCGACCAAACTTACCTCTGGAATATCCAAACCCTCTCTTAAGAGATTGATCCCGACCAGAACGTCAAACACCCCTAAACGCAAATCGCGCAGGATTTCAGACCGCTCGATGGTATCGATATCACTATGCAGGTATTTGATCTTAATCCCTAAGTTTTCATAATACTCAGTCAAATCTTCCGCAGAACGCTTCGTCAGTGTCGTGATCAAGACACGTTCTTTGAGTTTAATGCGCTCGCGAATTTCTTTTAGCAAGTCATCGACCTGATGTTTTACCGGGCGCACTTCAACCACAGGGTCAATCAAACCTGTCGGACGAATGATCTGCTCAACGATAATCCCCTCGGATTTTTGTAATTCATAGGTACCTGGTGTCGCCGACACATAGACCACTTTATCCATCATTTTTTCAAATTCCTGGAAATTAAGAGGTCGGTTGTCCAAAGCCGACGGCATACGAAAGCCATGCTCGACCAGAGTCATTTTACGTGCGCGGTCCCCGCGGTACATACCACCAATTTGCGGAACCGTGACGTGGGACTCATCGATAAAAGTGATAAAGTCTTTCGGGAAATACTCAAGCAATGTCGGAGGTGGCTCACCCTCTCCTCGGCCCGTTAAATGGCGGGAATAGTTTTCGATCCCTTGGCAAAAACCCATTTGTTCCATCATCTCGATGTCGTAATAAGTTCGTTGTTCCAAGCGCTGAGCTTCCAGGAATTTCAAATTTTGATTTAAATACTGCAAACGATCCCGCAACTCATCTTGAATTGTTTTGATCGCACGTTTTAAGTTGTCATCGCCGGTTGCATAGTGACTTCCCGGATAGATACCGATTTGATCGATCTCTTCCAGCACTTGTCCTGTCAGCGGATCGATCCAGGAAAGTCTTTCGATATAATCACCAAAGAATTCCACACGAATCGCACGGTCTTCCTCGTAAGGCGGAAAAATTTCGACATTATCGCCACGCACACGCACCGTTCCGCGGGTGAAATCGACGTTGTTTCGTTGATATTGTACACGGATGAGTTCACGTAAAAGATGATCCCGCTTCATCTCGGTGTTTGAGACAACTTGAATCATCATGCCTTCGTAGGCTTCCGGAGAACCCAAACCATAGATACAGGAAACAGAACTGACGATGATCACGTCGCGACGATCGAACAAAGAACGCGTTGCCGAGTGGCGCATGCGATCGATTTGTTCGTTAATCGCAGAGTCTTTTTCGATATAGGTATCCGTAGATGGAATGTACGCCTCTGGCTGGTAGTAATCATAGTAACTGACGAAATACTCCACCGCATTTTGTGGGAAGAGCTCTTTAAACTCTGCATAGAGCTGTGCCGCCAAAGTTTTATTCGGCGCGAGCACCAGTGCCGGCTGATTCATCTTGGCAATAGTGTGCGCCATACTAAATGTTTTACCGGAACCGGTTACACCCAGAAGAGTTTGATGTTTTAGTCCTGCACCAAAGTTTTCCAACATCTGCTCGATCGCTTTTGGCTGATCCCCAGAAGGTTTAAACTCAGACACCAGTTGAAAGTTCTTTTTATAAGCTTTGCCCATCCCTTCGATTCTAGCACAGAAAAAAGCCACTTCGCTAGGGGCATTCCCTTCTGCATAGTGACATCTCGCAAGCTTGCCTCGGGAGCTGGTCTTTGTGACAGTGATATCATGAGAAAACTGAAAATCTCCCTGTTAGTTCTTGCTGCTCTGGTTGTTATTGCTGGAATCGGCATTTACGCCTTCATGCGCCGCTCTCTTGCACCGCTGGATGGCGAAATTTCACTCACAAACTTCCAGGCACCCGTAAAAATTCAACGCGACTCCTTTGGCATCCCCCATATCTTTGCTCAAAACAAAACAGATGCATTTAGAGCCCTGGGATATGTCATGGCCAGCGAACGACTTTTCCAAATGGAAATGGCTCGCCGCCAAACACAAGGGTTGCTTTCCGAGGTGATTGGCGAAAAAACCATCAAATCAGATATGCTATATCGCAGTCTTGCGCTGAAAGAGACTTCAGAAAAAATGCTTGAGAAAAAGCGCAAAGACGGCACTTTCGATTCTGAGATGTGGGCTTTGATGGAAGCTTTTTGCGATGGCGCAAACCAATATGTCGCCACTCGCCCTGTTCCTTATGATTTGGCCATCCTGGGAATCAAGCCCGAGCCATTCTCCCCCATTGATTCTTATGTGATGACGGGACAGATCGCTTACAGTTTTGGGATCGCCTTGCGAGTAGATCCAACAATGACGTCGTTATCCCAAAAGTTTTCACCGGAGCTTTTCAATGAGCTTCGCAATGATCAGCTCAAAACGCCTTACAAAAATGCGGGGAACATAGATCTGACACCCCTTTACTCGGTGGCTGATAATTCCTTTGCGACCGTTTTTGATAGCAGCAACTCTTGGCTTTTGTCTCCAAAACGTTCGGTCAGTGGCAAGAGCCTTTTTGCCAATGATCCGCACATTGCCTATTCGCATCCCTCTGTTTGGTTCGAAGCTCACATCCATACACCTGATTTTGAAATTTACGGTCACTATCTGCCGCTGGTCCCTTTTGCGATTTTGGGACACACACCTCATCACGCTTGGGGATTCACGATGTCACAAACTGACGACATGGATCTTTACTCCGAGAAAATTGATCGTGAAAAAAAGACTTTGATTTTTAAGGGCAAAGAGCAGCCTTACAGCGTTCGTAAAGAAACGATCCTGGTAAAAAAACAAGAACCTCTTTCTTTGGAAATTATTGAAACACCCCATGGCCCCTTGATGGATCATGTGATTGACGCTGATTTATCTATGAAATGGGCTTATCACAAAGTCGACAATGATCCTTTGTATGCCCTCTACGTTATGGGCAAAGCCAAAGACATGAAGACATTTGAAAATGCGCTGAAGCCGGGAACCGCTCCGGGATTGAATGTGATGTACGCTGATGCTGAAAATATCGCGTGGTGGATGTTTGGCGATGTGGAAATCAAGAACAATCCCAACTCCGATTTGATTTTGGATGGGGCGAGTGGCAAGGACGAATACAAACGATTGCTCTCGTGGCAGGAAAAACCTCACACGGTGAATCCAGATTCAGGCGTGATTGTGACGGCGAACACTCGCCCGGCGAATGTGGATTCAGAGCTTCGCGGCGACTGGCAAAGTGCGGATCGCCAAAACACAATTCTAACGGAATTAAGTCTTAAAGAAAAATGGAACAGCGAAGAGATGCGCGCCCTGCAAGTAAAAAACTACAACATGGCCAACGCTATTTTACTGCAGAAAATGCTGGGTTATTTGACGCTTACCTCTGATGAACAAAGCAAATATGGTCCGTGGTTAAACCGCTTGAAGGATTGGAATTACATTTCAAATCCAGATTCTCAAGAAGCAAGTCTTTACTATGAGTGGGTGAACCAAAGTCTGTTGTTGATGCTGGCACCTTTGGGTGAGTTGCGTGCGAATTATCTTTCCACTCCCCATGCCTGGATGTTTTTTGAACGCGTTGTGAAAAATGAAACCTCGCCATGGTGGACCATCGTGAAACCTTCCGATGTTTTTACGGACGGTCTGCGCGCGACTTTTGCCAAATGGGCACAACCTCCGCAGTGGGGCCAGCTTCATACGATTGAATATATTCATCCCTTGGGCCGCGAAAAACCGTTGAGTTATATTTTCAATCTGGGACCCTATCCCATGGGTGGAGCTTATAATGAAATCACCAATAATAAAGCGCGCGCTTTGGGCGGAGATTTCAATGTGACTGCAGGCGCTTCCACTCGCCGCATTGTGGATATGGCGGATGTCGCCCACAGCTGGGGGATTAACCCGATTGGTATCAGCGGGCACATGCTTTCACCCTTTTACCAGGATCAGGTGAAGCTTTTCTTACAGGGAAAACATCGTCCTCAATTGATGAATCCTGAAGAGATTGAAAAGAATAAGTCTCACGAGTTGATATTAAAATAATGACCACTTAGTAACTTGCCGCAAATCATGGCCGAGGCTACAGCTTCGTCCATGGAATTTGCACGAACACGTCTGTTTTGGTTCAGTTTATTTATCGGGATCATTTGCCTGAATTGGTTTCAGTTGCTGACGCCGAAAATGCAAAACATCCAAATCGTGCGTCCGAATTTAGAGACAGAATACAACTCACCTACATCTGTTATTCTTAAAGATCACAATCCAGCTGAGGGCGGACTTTTCTGGGTTCAGTTCGATACGCGTGCTTCATTATTGCCCTCTTGGATGAATTTAAAACAGTTCCGTCTTCGAACTTTAAGCTGCCTGAACTCAATGAATACAAACGGCATTGAATGGAAGCTTCCCGCCTCTCCAGAACTTCGTTGCAACAATGAGCGCGGACTCCCGATTTATTCTCGTCTGGATGTTATGGGAAATCCTACCACTTGGAATCTTGCAGGGGATTCTTTCGGCGGCAACTTTGGTTTTTACCTTGATAAGGACTGGAGCGCTCCGCAACTGCTGGGGGGCTTGATCGTTTTGTGTTTCGCTTTTTGTGGAATGCTTTATGCAAAACTGCCGCTGCCTTCTGATCGCTGGAAAATACCTGTGATTGCCATTTTCCTGGTGGGATTTCTTTTACGGTTTTGGACCACGCAAGTCGCCATGCCTCCGGAAATGTTTTTGTTTTCAGATATGGCCGGCTACTTTCAGCGGGGCATTCAGATGCTTCGCGGAACCTTTAATTTAGGTCAGACCTTTCAGCCGATTGGTTACACTTTTTACGGTTTGGCTTTGCGCTTGCTCGGCGATTGGGAACTGCATAAATGGGCGAGTATTTTCGTATCTATGGGTACGGTTTTACTTGGCTATCTTTTGGCCTTAAAACATTTCGGTAAAACGGCTGCTTTGTTCACGCTGTTGTTTTTGGCGTTGGACGTTCCGCAAGTGGGGTTCACCGCTCGCTATATGGCAGAATCTCCTTATAGCTTTTTAATCATGCTCACTTTGTGGTTGGTTTCATCTGCCTTGGAGACAGGGAAACTTCGGGATTATTTCATAGTCGGCGTTTTGTTGATGGTTTCGTTTTATTTCAAAGGCAATCATGCTTTCTTTATTCCGGCGTTCAGCTTATGGCTGGTGTATCGCGAACGTGCGCAGATTCGCTTGGCTATTAAAAAAGTCTCGATGATGGCACTGGGATGTCTGATTGTCATGACTCCGCACTTTGCCTTTACAAAATGGGCCTACGGTCAATGGCAATGGGGTCCCACTGCGGGAGCTTTGAATTTTGTCGAAGGAAAATGCCCTTCCAAAAATAATTCCGATTCCACAGGTGCAGGCTGGATGTCTCCCCTGTTCGTGAGCTTAAAAGAAACCACTGCTAAAAAATGGGACCGCCCCTTCACCGACCAAGCTTACTTCTGGAAAGCAGGCGCTCAATGCGTTCGAGAAAATCCGTGGGTCATGGTGGAAAGCCTTCGCTATATTAATTACCTGTTTTATGGAAATAGCACATGGCCGGTTGCGGGCTCACCTATCGATTTCCTTTACAAAATCTGGGCACCCTTTTTCGAATGGATTTTGTTACCTTTGGCATTGATCGGCGCCCTGGCAGCCGCACGTCGCAAAAATTATGATTCGCAAACTTTAGAAAGCCATTCTTTGCTGGCTCACGGAAGCCCGTCCGATTCGGTTCAAACATTCACGCAAAACATTCAAAGTGACTTTATCGTTAACAGATCTGCAAACAAAGATGACCAAACTAAATCTTTCAATGAAATTTGTGCGCTGTTGATTTTAACAATTTTCTTTACCGTTTATATTTTCAAATCCGAAAACCGCTTCCGAGTTCCATTCGATGGAATTTTCCTCATGTGGAGCAGCCTTGGTCTGATTTACTGCGGAAGCTTAGTCCGTTCAGCATTGCGGTTCTTCGTACCAAGCAAGAAGGCGCTTTCGGAAACAACGACCGCAGGATAACGGCGTTCATTCATGACAGTTTCACCTCCGCTTCGGTAACTGGTTGCGGCAATTCATTTCGTATCGAAACATTTTCTCGGCAAGTATGACAGCGATGCAATTTCCACCTCCGCTCCGGTAGCTGCATGCGTCGGTGTAATGTTACGTTGAAACTTTTATGGAAATGCGAGTGTAAGTGATGAATACATCTCCGAACTCACCAACGGATTCGAGATAAAAAAAAGGGCTTCAACCGAAGCCCTCCCCATCCAATTTCAAATTTCCAATTTCCAATCTCTACTTAGTGACTTCCCAGAAGGAACCTTCTGGCGTGTCGCTCACAGAAATATTCATCGCGACCAGCTTGTTACGAAGCTCATCTGATTTTGCAAAATCTTTATTCGCGCGAGCCGCGGAACGTTCTGCAACCACCGCATCGACGTCGGCGCGTTTGATGTTTGCTTTATCCAAAAGCATGTTATCCAGCTTGATCAAGAAATCATGGGCAGGTTCTTGGAACATCGCAAGTACTGCGCCCATTTTCTTAATGAACAGCGAGAATGCCAAAGATTTCCCTTGAATCGCTGGGTTTGCTTTCATCCCACGGCGAACTTGGTTGTTGAACTGGCGAACCACTTCAAACATCGCAGCGAAGACTTCCGGAGTTCCGAAGTCATCATTCATCGCCGCTTCAACTTTTTTCCACGCTTCATCTGTGATTTTCGCAAACCCTGCATCCACTTGAGTGACCTCAGGAGCAAGATAGCTTTCCGCCATCGCCATCGCAGAGTAAACTCGGGCAAGGCCCGAGATCGCGCGATCCACTGCTGCATCACCGAATTCACTCATCGTGCGATAATGAACAGACTGAATCATCCACTTATAAATTTCAGCATTGTACATCGTCACAAATTCACGAAGTGATACGATATTACCCAATGACTTCGACATTTTTTGCCCGCCGAAGTTCAGCATATTGTTATGCATCCAGTATTTTACAAAATGCTTGCCCGTGCAGCCTTCCGACTGCGCGATTTCATTTTCGTGATGCGGGAAAATCAAATCCATGCCACCACCGTGGATGTCGATCTGATCACCAAAAATATTTTTAATCATCGCCGAGCACTCAATGTGCCAGCCTGGACGCCCTGGTCCCCATGGAGAAGGCCAAGAGATTTCCCCTGGCTTCGCAGCTTTCCACAAAGCAAAGTCCATTGGAGAGCGCTTTTTCTCGTCCACTTCCACACGGGCACCTGCCAGCAATTCGTCAGTGTGACGACCACTTAGCTTGCCATAGTCTTTGAAAGTTTCGATCGAGTAAAGAACATCGCCTTGCGCTTCGTAAGCCACTTTTTTATCAATCAAAGTACCAACCATCGAAAGAATATCTTCCATATGCTCAGTCACCTTGGGATTCATGTCGTGAGGACGAAGCCCCAAGCTCGCAAAGTCGGTTTTATATTCAGCGATGTACTTTTCAGAAAGCTCCCCAGGAGCCATGCCCAGTTCATTTGCCTTCGCGATAATCTTGTCGTCGACATCGGTAAAATTCAAAGCATAAGAAACTTTATACCCCAGATACTCCAACCAATTACGAACCATATTGAACACAACCGGCCCGCGGAAATTACCCACATGCAGGAAGTTATAGACCGTCGGACCACACACATACATTTTCACGTGTTTGGGATCATAAGGAATAAATTCCTCGGACTGACGGGATTGAGAGTTGTAAATCTTCAAAGACATAATTTCCTCAAAAGGTACGGCCTTACTTAGCCGCACATTCATTCAATATTTAATTTACCAGGTAAGTCCGTACCGTTTCAGGTAAGGCCTTACCTTTCTATCAGATTCAAACATCTTCCAGTAACACGTTGCTGCTACCAAAAGTGTGTCCGTACCTAAGAAGTGGCCTTTAAGCGATTGTCGCTAGTGCTATTTCTGCACGCGCCACAAGAGATTGCTTTTTCATCAACGGCACCAGGATTTTGAGCTCTGCTCCGTGAGGCTGACCGATCACAGCCACACGAATTGGCTGGAACAGGTTTTTACCTTTAGCACCCGTTTTATTTTTCACTTCGTCTTGGATTTTCAGGAATTCTTCTTCGGTCATGTATTCAGAGCCATGGGCCTGAACCAATTCTTTCCAAGTCGAAAGAACTGCTTTCGTCGTTTCAAGCTTCATCACTTCTTCAGCGTCTGGTTGAATCACGTAAGAGTTGTCATTCAGTGGACGATACAAAGTGATCGCATCGGCCAACACTTCCATGTACGGCTTAAACAAGTTCAAAGACTTGTCCTGCCATACTGGATCTGAAGGCAAATCCATTTTTTCGCGAGCAAGGAACGGCTGAATCGCCTTCCATAACTCTGCATTTGGCAAAGCACGCAAGTGCTGCGCATTCATCCATTTGAACTTCACACGGTCAAAGATGGCGCCCGATGGATTCAAACGAGAAATATCAAAAGCTGCAACCATGTCATCAACCGACATGATCTCTTTGCCTTCAGGATGTGACCAACCAAGAAGAGCGATGAAATTCAAAACCGCCGACGCCAAGTAGCCTTCGTCTTTCAACTGACCACAAGCCACGGCACCTTTACGTTTAGAAAGTTTTTGACGGTCTTCATCCAGGATCAAAGCCATGTGACCGAACTCAGGTGCTTTCCATCCCATCGCTTCGTAAATCATCAACTGACGAAGAGTGTTTGGAAGATGCTCTTCCGCACGGAAGACATGGGTCATTTTCATCAAATGATCGTCAACTACGCAGCAGAAGTTATAAACCGGCATACCACCACCACGAAGAAGAACGAAATCACCAACCATGTCGGATGGGAATTTTACTTCGCCGCGAACGATGTCGTTAAAGATGTAGTCTTTTTTAAGATGCTTCGTTTTAAAACGAACGACTGGTGGAGTGCCACCCTCAGCCATCTTGGTTTTCGCTTGATCCAAAGTCCAATCCGCATACGGAGATTGAATATGCGGCTGACCGCCCGCCTTCATCTGAGCTTCACGCTGGACTTCAATTTCCGCATCCGTCAGAAAGCAGTAATAAGCTTTGCCTTCAGCCAAAAGCTGCTCGGCAATTTTCTTATAGATGTCCATGCGCTCGCTTTGTTTGTAAGGACCATTAGGACCGACGTCTTTCAAAGTGACAGGGTCCACGCCCTCAGCCCACAACAAGTTCAACCAAACCAGGTCGTCGACAACTCCACGCAAAGATTCTTGAGTTGAGCGAGCTTCGTCCGTGTCTTCGATACGCAGGATGAATTCACCACCGTTTTTCTTAGCGAAAAGGTAGTTGTACAAAGCCGTTCTTGCGCCCCCAACGTGCAAATAACCTGTTGGGGAAGGTGCAAAACGAACGCGAACTTTAGAGGAAATTTGTGAAGACATTGAGTCGGCTCCAAAAAAAGAAAAAGGCCCGGAAAATCCAGGCCTTAAACGTAATATGAAATTTTAAATTCGTCCACTGACGTTTTGTCAGGAACCTGGCAAATTAACCAGTGATGCCGAAGATCGCTTTCACTTCTTCTTCGTTGAACAGTTCAGCCTCGCTCGTAGCCAAAGTCAGCTCTTTCAACAAAAGGGAACGTGCTGAATCAAGCATCTTGCGTTCGCCGAAGGAAAGCTCTTTATCTGCTTTCAAAAGGAACAAATCGCGCAAAACTTCAGCGATTTCGAATACAGATCCAGTTTTGATCTTTTCCATGTACTCGCGGTAACGGCGATTCCATGTTTGATTGTCAATTTTTACGTCTTTTTCTTTTAGGATGCTAACAACGCGAGCTGCTTCATCTTTAGAGATGATCGGGCGAAGACCCGCAGACTTAACGTTTGTTGTAGGGATCATGATTTTAAGGCCCGTATCTACCAACTGCATGTTGTAGAAAGAGATCTTTGCGCCGAGCATTTCTTTTGTCTCGATCGCGACGACCTTTACCACACCATAGCCGGGATAAACTGCATTATCGCCGATATTGAACGTCAGCATCAGGAAACCTCCACTTATAGCCACTTATAACCGTGCTAGTTCTATCAAATTTGACACGAGTTATCAAATCTGAGCGGCGCATTGGAAAAGTTTTCCAAGGTTTTCAAACGAAAAAAGCCCCATGGAAAATGGGGCTTTTATTCAATTATTTCAATTACTTAATCAATAATCGATTAATTACTAAACAGTCACTACTGAACGCTGAAAACAAGAGCGTATGGCTGACGGCCACCGTTTTTGCCTGCAGGAACGTTGTTACCTTTAACTGTCAGCTTGTAATCGCCAGCTGGCAAAGTCGTTTCAATCATCTCCGCATTGTTCACGTGATCGTTCATGGAAATCGTTCCATTTGGACCAGTTAAAATCAAATCAAGGTCATTCACCAATGCTTTTGAAGCATTCGCAGAACCTGGAGCATCTGTCCAAACCAAGTTTGCATACAGTTTACCCGAACCATTTAATTTGAACTCATAAGTTTCAGATTGGTTTGTCGCCACACCGTCACGGTCATCAGCAACGATAGTATTGCTCATCATTTTAACCATGTTATCCATGTTCACGCGGCCGTAACCTTCGTCAGAGTTTGGTCTGCGAGTCAAAAGCTCTTGGCCTTTCGCTGCGCCCACCTCACCGAACTGACCAGGGTACAAATCATCAGCAGAGTGCATGATCATTGCTTTTAGCACCGCTGCAGAAGGATTGTGCACGCCCCATTTTTCAACCAACATTTGGCGAGTGATAGTCACTGCACCAGCTGTTAGAGGAGTCGCCATGGAAGTACCACCCGACCAAGCATAGTCATCATTGTATGCACCCCAAAGTGGAGAAGCATTTTTGATGTGAGAACGGTTTGAAAGGATGTTTGTACCTGGAGCGACGATCTCTGGTTTCACACGGCCATCCAAAGTAGGACCACGGGAAGAGAACATCGCGATACCATCATCACGGTCAGACAACATAGATGAGAAAATCGGCTCTGCAGACCAAGATTCAGCCGCTGCACGAAGCTTGCTCACTGGAACCTGGATACCGCCTGTGGAAGTTTTATTTTTAGAAGCACCCACAGTCAGGACGTTTTTCGCAGTACCTGGCGTTCCGATAGAACCGCCATCGATGCGACCGTCTTTGTTCATGTCGACACCGCTGTTACCAGCTGCGAAGATCACAAGCATGTCTTGGTTGTTGTTCATCCACTCGTCAACTTGAACCGCCATAGAATCGTAAGCACCAAAGTTCTTAACTGCGCCCCAAGAGTTTGAGTGAACGCGCGCACCGTCTGCATTTGCTTTTTCAAACAAATCTGCAAGCTTAGAAGGAACACTTAAACCATTAAGCATAGGAGACCACATACCTTCAGCAACCATCATTGCATCGTAGGCGCCACCTTTAAGTCTGCCACCAGAAGCTGTCCCACGTGACATGATAGAACCCGCTACGTGAGTTCCGTGACCCATTGGATCTTCCCAAGTTTTAGCCCACAAACCAAAAGCGTAACCAGATTTAACTGCGCCAGAAAAATCTGATGCGATTTGGTTAATGTTACCAGAATCCAAACCTGTATCTGCCATCGCAGCGATTTGACCGCGACCCGTTAGACCCAAAGCCCAAACAGAATCAAACTTCATCGTTTTAGTTCCTGTTTCGTCACCTTTGATATCTGAATAATCGCCAGCACCTTTAACGATTGGATCCATTTTTTGATCCAACGGGAAATCCATAGTTGTGATTTCCGGAGTGCTTTGAACGTGCTCAACACCCGTCAAGTTTGCGATGTTGTAGATTTGACCACGAGAAACCAAGGCAACGATTGATTTTCCGTTCACCACTTGAAGGCTTGCATTCATTTTTTTCAATGCCGCCACCACTGATTTTGCATCAGATGCTTTGAATAGTTGGATCAAAAGACTTTGAGATTGATCTTTATTAAATACGCTTACAGGAGCGATATCACTGCTGATTTTGTATTGCGCTTGGTATTTTACAATAGCGTAAATACCTGGGTGAGTTTGACGGAATGAATTCAAGTCCGACAATGTCCCACGCACCACCAAGGCATCGTCCGGCAAGTAGCCGAACACTTCAAAGCGAGCTTGAAGAGCAGAGCGATCCTTCGCTGTGATCTTGTTAGAAAATTGAACGATATAGTCTGAAGCGACTTTATCAGAGAAAGTAAGAGCTTGAGCTTGCAAGCCAGGATTTACTGTCCCTGAGTTGAATCTCAAAAGGCTTCCTGCGTATGCAGGACTAGCAGTCGTAACCGCAAGTGCTGACGTAATAAATAGACGAGTCCATTTTTGCATAATTCCCTCCATGCGAGAAAAATTGCAACATGATGAACCCACCAAAGCAAAGGAACTTCACAAATTTTATTAAAGTTGATGCGCCATGACGGCAAGCGAAAGATTGCCAGCCATCTTGCCTTTACCACTGACACCGTATTCGGTTTCTTGATTTTCAGGAGCGAAAACCTGAGTGCGCTCAGAGATTTTCTTCTGCCCACGCACACGTTTTGTGACAGTCACATCCATATATAAGCCCGCTTTGTTATTTTGCTGGGATTTGCGAGCCATCACTTCCACGATCAACTCATTTTGTCCATCGTCAGAAAATTCGCTGATGTAAGCTTTTTTGCCAGATTTCGCGACCGTGTTAATAGAAATAGGAGCAGAACCTTTAAGGCCCACGCGCATGTTCACTTTATACTGAGGAACCGCTGCGAAGACAGAGGTAGAAAATAAAATTGAAGCGGCAATCGTGCCGATAGAAAACTTATTCATGAAGAACACATCCTTGTGTACGTAGAAGTCCCTATCCAAGCGACTCCTAACAAAAGCATGAGGGAGTTTGTTTCCTAAGGCAAGTTCGAAAAAAATATTTTTTGAGAAAATAAAAACGCCGATTTTTTTTTGAAATCGGCGTTTGACGCTGGACCGTAATGGAAATTTGAAATTGGAGATTAGAAATTGGAGATGGTGATCGGAGCCGACAGAACCACTCCTTCAACATCATCCTCCTTTTCCCCTTGAGCATAGCCGTATACTTTCACCGTTCCAGTAGCCGTATAAGGCTTGTCCATATCAAACCCGCCGCATGAAATCGGGCAATCTGTACCAAAAGTGGTTGTGCCCATAGGAATAAGAGCTTCTTTTGTCTTGGTATTCCACCACTGAGAACTTAAAGCCGCGAGCTGCTCTCCACCGTAAGCACATGTTGTCTCGCGCCCATCTACATCTGAAACAATGACCTTGACTGCACTAATGAACAAATCGCGATCAGGTTTGGTTTGCTTAAATAGTAATTTTGGTATTTGCCAGTAGGCACCCGGAACATCAAGCTCTGGCACAGTCCCGTTGTCCACCGCAACTTTTCGCGCATAGCAACTGCTGGTATGAGCAGGAATAACATAACGTGTGGATTTGGTTACTTCCAACTGTACGACATTGTCATCAGAACCAGGATAGCAGTTTAAGGTATGCTTGCCGATGGCGTCCTCTATGTAAAACATCTCGCGATCATACGGGCCATCTTTAAAGATACCACGAGAAACCTGAACGGAACCTACGCCTTCAAACTTAGAGGCAACGACTCCCTCAGTAACTTTGCATTCAGGATTTCCGTTGCAGCGATTTGGGAGACTGCTAAGCCAAGGCAATGCGATGGGAAATGTTGCCGTTTTCTTGGTAAAAACGGGCTTCCCATCAAACCACTCAAATTGCATGACTGTTTTTCGGCCATCCGTGGATGGATAATAATTAAATTGGTAAGTCATGCGCCCCTTAAGTGAAGCCGTACAACTTTTTGCTCCCTTGGGCATGTCGCCACTTACTTCCTCTAATGTGAAGTCAGAGAACAAATGGGCAACAATACGGCGAGCTCTTCGAGAGTCCTTCGCACCAAAGGCGCGATCGACGCGATAAACGGCTTCGTGGGAAATTAAGGCGGCTTTTTCGGCATTGGAAAGATGATTCCAAATTTCCTGACTTACTAACAGAGTTTCGTCATCCACATAGTGCGCCAGCTGCTCGAGTTGACAGTTTTTTGGCAAAACCACTTCTGCCGCATCATCAATCGGTTTGATAACAGCACTGGGCGGAACGAATTTCATAATTCTATTAACGCGCGCATAGAATGGATTGTAATCGTAGCCGGAACCGATGGAGTCCTTGAGTTTAGCTTGAACCTTGGCAGAAATTTCTTCCGCACTTCCTTTAAATTGTATCAATTTTAAATTATAGACGTTCTTTGCTTCAAACAGATCCAAAGTTTGTGCTGAAGTGATTTGGCCTTTCGAGTTGCGGCAAACCACACTCTTGCCTCCGCCACCATCCACTCCACCTTGCGGTTTCCCGTGACTTTGCAAAGCAAAAACTAGCAATCCTGCTGTCACCAATGCTGATTTCATTAAACCTCCGTGTTTATTCAATGGTTGAATAAACTCAGTATGCCCCGTTGGAATTTGCATTCTACATCTATTAATTTAATTGTTAGCTATAAAATTAACATTTACGCTAACTTTAAATTTCGGGATCAAAGGAAGCATTCCATGAACATTTTTGACTTTCACGACTATAAACACTGCATCAACGAATGGATCGCAAGCCAGCCGCGCAATGGCCATGGACAGCTCCGCCAGATGGCTTTGCATTTGAACGTGAACTCGGTGGTGATGAGTCAGATATTTCGTGGTGATCGGGATTTAACGGTGGAGCAAGGTCTCGCCATTTCTTCATTCATTGGCTTCACTGATTTAGAGCGCGATTACTTCATGTTGCTGATTCAAAAGAACCGCGCTGGAAACCGGGAATTGCAAACTTATTTCGAGAAGCAACTAGAACAACTTCGCACCGCCGCCACAGCATTAAAAAACCGTGTGAAATACCAAAAGTTTACTGATGAAGATAAAGCGACGTTTTATTCTCAGTGGTATTACAGCGCTGTTCGCTTGGGGGTTTCCATTCCTCATCTCGACAGTGCCGCAGCCGTTGCCCAGCATCTAAACTTGGATCGCGCTTTGGTAAGTAAAGTGATCGACTTTTTAAAGAGTCACGAGCTGATCGTCGAAAAGAAAGGGCGTTTAGATATCGGCCCTCAAGTGACTCACGTGGGACATGATTCCCCGTTCGTCAATCGTCACCACTCCAACTGGCGCTTAAAGGGCCTGCAAGCGATGGAGAATCCTTCAGAAAAGAATTTGTTTTACTCGGGCCCCATGGCTTTATCGCAAGATGCCGCGAATGACATCCGAAAAATTCTGGTGGAGACTGTCGAGAAGGCCACCAAAAAAGCTGCGCCTTCCGATTCAGAAGTTTTACGCTGCTTGAACATTGATTGGTTCGAAGTGGGAGCTAAAAAATAGACCGTTTGCGGGCAACACGCTAATTTTTATTTCCGCTGCGGCTCCGAATAACGTCAAAAGTGCTCACTCTTACTAAGGTTCGCACTGACTGGCATAGCCTTCCAACAAAACTTCCATGGCCGAGACGTCTGCCCGCAATGGGATCAAGCGTTTTCTTAATTCTGCATGTTCACTTTCCTTCAATGATTCGTAACTGCGACGACTGGAGAACTTCCAGGCCGGATTCTTACTGCACTGAGCGAGACTTTTCTTTAACGATTCGAGCTCTGTTTTAAATAAATCCGAGCACCTGGAAATCTCCTCGATGGTGAGATCATTCAGCTGACCTAATTCTGCAAGACATAGCAATTCCAGTCGCTTTAAAGCAGCAGCATCGCCCTGCTGATAGGCCACTTGAGTTCGTTGCCATTTTACCGAGGCCCACTGTTGGTACGCCACAGTCGCACCAGTAAGCTTATCAGGATGAAGTAAACGGACGAGTTTATGGTAGGTCGAACTCAAGACAGAGTCTGCATCCGCTCCCGCATCACGGAGGGATTCGTCACGATCGTTTTCAGAAATGACCTTTTGCCAAAACTTTTTAAGATGAAGGGGCATATTGTGCAGGTATCTTTGTCGATACGAAGGATCTGCATTTTTCCAAAGTCTTCCCAACAGATGCCAATCACCGCATTTGATCGTGATTTGCAGACTTTCCTTAAACAAGCGATATCCAGCGGCTGGATCTGCCAGATGCTGTTCCATTTTCTGATTATCGATGTCATTTAGGTAGTGATACACTGACCGAGCCGTTCGCTTGAGACCGCTGAGTGCCGAATCGTCTTTAAAAAATATTTCTGCAAAGTCTACTTTCTCAACGGACTCAGCGGAAATCTTTGGATTTCCTGGTGGAGTTTGAGTGGCGGTTTCATAACGCGTTTTTCGCAGATTATCGACAACGTACTTCCAGACGTCGTCCCCCGCCTGATACTGAGTTTCCTCTTCTTTAAGGATCGCATAGGCCTGCGCAGGCGAAACCTGCGATGTGGTTGCGATATAGCTAAGGTGGACCTGAAAAGTATTTAGAACCTTCTGGCGTTTTTCGAGTGCTTCAATTTCTTGCAACTCTTCTCGGAAAGTGAGTTTGCGCCAATCGTGATACATCGTTTGATCACACAGAAGAAAGTCGGAATGATCTTTCTCAAGCATGCGGATTTTTTTAATGATTTGGTTCGAAGTCGAAAACAATTCAGTGCGAATTTTTTGATCATCCGCTTTTTGTAAATCATGCTGCATAAGGGACGAGCTTTTATCACGTCCGGTGATGACTCAGAATCAAAAACGCTCATTTGCTAAATCAATCGGCAGTGTGCGCTTAATGCGTGGGCAATTTCCGTGTGAAAGAGTTTTTTTATGCTGAAAAATTATGCGACCTCGGGAGTCACTTAAATTCCACTGTCCAGAAGCTCAGAGATTTTTTGCGACCGGGCTCTAAGCGATGGAAGCCAAAGCGGCGGGACCGTGTTCACGCAGAAGTTCTTGCTTCATTGGTCGGTTGTCAGGCCATACCAGAGATGGATCTTTTTTAAGCACTTCGAAGGCGGCTTCACGGGCTTGTTGTAACAGCTCCATGTCGCGCACCAGGTTTGCCATTTTAAATCCGGCAAGACCTGATTGGCGAGTTCCCATGAACTCCCCTGGGCCACGCATTTCTAGATCGAACTCGGAAATTTTGAAGCCATCGGTGGTTTTTTCCATGAACTCAGTGCGCTGCTTGCCCTCTTCGGAAACGGCATAGCCCATGATCAAGATACAGAAGGACTTATGTTCTCCCCGGCCGACACGGCCACGGAGCTGATGCAACTGGGATAATCCAAAACGCTCGGCGTGTTCGATGATCATGATATTGGCATTCGGGACGTCGACGCCGACTTCGATCACGGTTGTGGAAACGAGCACTTGGATTTCGTGACGGCGGAATTGATCCATCACTGCGTCTTTTTCATCAGGTTTCATTTTTCCGTGCAGTAAACCGAATTTCACCTTCGGGAATTGCGCTTTCAGTTTTTCAAACTCTTCCACGGCGTTTTTTAGATCGATCTTTTCAGACTCCTCCACCAATGGGTATACGAAATAAGCCTGACGACCTTTTTGCAACTGCTCGAGCATAAACTGCAACGCCTGGGAGCGTTTGTTTTCAAAAATCGCGCGGGTTTGGATCGGACTGCGACCTGGTGGCATTTCGTCGATGATGGAAACATCCAAATCTCCATACACAGTCATTGCCAAAGTACGAGGAATTGGAGTCGCCGTCATAACTAAGAAATGTGGCGAGTTGCCTTTGTTCTTTAAAATACCACGTTGCTCAACGCCGAAACGATGTTGCTCGTCGATGATCGCAAGTCCCAGTTTTTCAAATTCCACTTCGTCTTCGATCAGGGCGTGAGTACCAATGATCAAATCGGTGTCGCCGGTTTTAAGATCGAACAGAATTTGCTTTCTTTCGGATACTTTTGTTTTCCCCACCAACAACGACAGGCGAATACCCAAAGGCTCTAAAACTTTTTTGGCATTTTTAAAATGTTGCTCGGCTAAGATTTCCGTTGGCGCCATCAAACAGGATTGGAATCCGCTTTCCGCCGCATGAACCGCCGCCATAAAGCTCACCAAGGTTTTACCACTCCCCACGTCTCCTTGAACCAGACGATGCATGGGATGACCTTTTTCGAAATCTGCTTTGATTTCGGCAAAGACTCGTTTTTGCGCGCCCGTCAGAGGAAATGGCAGGGATTTTTCCAGTGCAGCAACTTTTTTTCCGTCGTTATTAATCAAAGGCCCGGCTTCTTTTTGAAAGCCCGCTTTTTTCGCAGCCAGGAAAAGTTCCAACCAGAAAAACTCTTCGAAAATCAGACGGCGCTGAGCTTCGCTTTTAAATTCGACATACTCGTGGGCGCGATCTGGTTTCGGATGATGGATTTCCATCAAAGCATCTTTACGCGATTTCAGATTGTATTTTTCGCGCATCCATTTTGGCAGAGTTTCCTCGGGCCACTCTTCGATTTGCGCGAAAGCGGCACGCACCAACTTCATGATTTTCGCGGTCGCCAGTCCTTCGATTTCTGTGTAAAGAGGAATCAAGGCATCTTGGTTTTCTTCATCTGGTTCTATGTCACGAATATCGGGATGATGAAATTCCAAACGCCCGCGATACTCGGTCACTTTACCGACAACACGCACTTCGGAAAAAGGTTTGAAGCGTTCAAAATAACCTTTGTAAGGCACGCGAAAATATTTGCAGTGAATTTGTCCAGAGGCATCGCGAACCACGACATCGTACATTTTGCGTGTCGAGCGTCCCATATTGACACTGTGGACAGCTTGCACTGTGGCCTTGATACTGACAATATCGTCCGGTTTGAGACTGGCAATGTTGCGAGCGGCCCTTTGATCTTCGAACGCTCGCGGGTAAAACTCAAAGAGGTCCCTTAAGGTTTTCAAGCCCTTGCGCGCGAAGAGGTCTCCCAGTTTGGGACCCACTCCTTTTAAGTACATAATTTGCGTATCTAGACGAAGGGCCATAGTTAGGCAGTATTGCGGATTTTATTTCTAAGTCAATGTATTCATGGCAGAATTTCCCTATGACCGACGCTCAATATTTCAGAATTCGCCTCAGTACTATCCGTCCTGATAAAGTCACTAGCTTTGACATCTTTTTGCAGGTGGACGGCAAGTACATCATGTACCTCCGCGCTGGAGACAAGCTCTCTGACGGGAAAATCGAGCGTCTGCATGCTCGTGACACAGGGGATTCATTCTTTGTGCGTACGGAAGACAAACAGACCTACCGCGACTGGGTTAAAGAGGAAATGAACTCTGATAAATTGGATCCTTTTGCGAAAGCAAAAATCCTGCGCGAGTCGTCAGTGGCCCTGATGGAAGATCTTTTTGAAAATCCAGATGTGAACAAAGCCTTGGATGAGTCCCGCCCGATCATCACAGATTTCATCGACCTGATGGAAAACGCGCCGGAAGCTATGGGCTTTATGATCTCCCTTTCCGGCCATGACTTTTATACCTATAATCACTCCCTGGATGTCAGCATCTATTCTCTGGGTTTGGGTAAAGCCATGGGCTATAACCCCAAAGAACTGGAAGAGCTGGGTGTCGGCGCCCTTTTCCATGACATTGGTAAACGCAATGTAAGCCTTGATATTCTCTGCAAAAAAGGCGGACTGACGGATGCTGAATGGGAGCAAATGAAAATGCATCCCCAGTATGGTCTAGTGATCTTAAACAACCACCCGAACATCTCAGATGCAATTAAAGCAGCTTGCTTTGAGCACCATGAGTCCTGGTCGGGGAACGGCTATCCCCAACAATTGATGGGGGACGAAATCCACCCGTTCGCTCGTATTGTGGCCATCACCGATACCTATGATGCCATGACAACTCAGCGCTCATATAATGTCCCACTTACACCGATAGATGCAGTAACGATGATGAAAGAGAAATTGGCGGGTCGTTATGATCCCGACATGTTGAAAGCTCTTTACTCGGTACTCTTCAAAATTAAGGTTGCGTAGGACAATGAAAAACATTTTGCACTCTATCGTTTTAATCGCATTAATTCCTCTGATTGCTTTGGCTTTAGAGCCGACGAACCCACCGGGAATTTGTGACCGCTTTGTTGGCGAAAAAGACGCTGAACAATGCCGCGAGAAAGTGCAAAAAAACGAAAACGTCGACTGGTACGCAGTGACGGTTTGCAACCTGCAAAAAGACGATGGTCAATTCTGGAAATGCTGGGATTCCATTCAAGGCCAAAGCTACAACCCACAAGCCCTTGAAAAATGCGGCGAGGAGAAAGAGCTTACTGACACTCAACGCTTTGAGTGCGTCGGCTCCGCTCGCAGCGATCGCAAGCCAGCTTCGCAGCAGGCGAACTTTCAGTCTTTGACGATTAAGAAGAATAAGTAATTTATTCTGAACAACTTCCAAAAAGCCAGGCATTGCGACCTGGCTTTTTTTGGGCCTTCAGTCAATGGTGTTCATTGCAATTCACGATCGTTTACTCGCTCCACATTCATTCATTTGCCCGCGTGCGTGTTGTTTCATTCATTCGTTCGTCACCCGTTTTTATTCAACCACTTTCAATGAGGCCCGGCGGTTTCAATAGAAAAGAAAATTAACCTGCAAATAAATTCTCCTCCAGCTCTTGCAGTGATTAATTCCGACAATCGGAAAACATCTTCCATCAAACCATTTCTTTTTCGCTAGGGTGTTCGCTTGTGAATTGCACTTCACTACGACATTCGGGGTATCGGTCAACCTGGGATTTTCGCCCATGACCGATACCCTTTCGCAAAGGTTGTGAAAATGAAGCAGCAGACTTTTTTAAATATGAAGCCTCACTGGAAACATCGTTATTGTCACGGAGGCACGCTTCGACAGTCCGCGAAGGGCCGTGGGGCTCGGCCACTTTCAAGTAAAGATCCAATTCATTTAGTATTTAAAGTGAATAAAGAAGCGGTTCGGTACGGTTTACGATCCAGCAAAAATTTTTCGCTGATGACTCGCTTGTTAAAAAGATATTCATCCAAATTTTTTGTAAAGGTGGAGCAATTTTCTGTTCAAGGTGATCATGTGCATTTGTTGATTCGTGGTGGGAAAAGGTCACAAATTCAAAGTTTTTTGCGAGTGCTGGCGGGGCAGTTTGCACAGGGGTTGACCGATACCCCGAATGTTAAAAATGACGGACCTAAAGTTTGGAAGTATCGGCCTTTCACAAGAGTGATTAAGGGATTCAGGCCTTATCAAATCGTGCGCGACTATATTCAACTGAACGAATGTGAAGCGAACGGTCGACCTTCTTCTAAAGCTCGGTTGCGGGGGCTTAGCAGGGAGCAATTGATGGAGCTGTGGGTTTAGAGAATTGCTTTCGAGGATCAATGAAGGGTGACCGATACCCCGAATTGCTTGGGTTCATCCCCCGAGAGGATGTGTGGTTTCGCAGTAATTACGTTCACTTAGTACGGGACTAAGCTGTCCCATACTGAATAAGAACTTTTGACTTGTGGCGACGCAGGATCCGTTGAATGGGGTGATTTGGGTGGCGCAGGGACTGTCAAAATTTGTGACAGGACGGGAAGTTTTTCTCTCTGAATGATTGAGTCTCCCCTGCAATTGAATTCTTTGGTAAAACTGCCCGTGATGAAATCTTGGATTCTTCTTTTACAAGCCGCTGCAATTTCTTTCGCCCTTTCGGGGTGTGGCTATGCCATGGAAGAAATGGGTTTGTTTAAAACCGGCGAGATCATTCTTAAAGCGCCCAAGGTGAATGAGTTCTCTGAGTCTTTGATCGACTATTACGTCGTCAGCAAAACCTCTTTAAAAACTTGTATGGACTGCCACTCTTCCAAAGCGCCGGTATTGGATACGGAAGAGCGGGTTTACAATGTTCGTGATGACATCATGGCGACTGTGGAATCAGGGGACATGCCTCCGCGCCGTAAAGGCTATGAGCCTTTGACGGCCTGTGAACTTAAAATTCTTCAATCGTATTTTGATAATAAAACGAACAATCGCGCGGCTCAACGTGTGAAAGAAATCCCAGAATGTAATACGGGTGCAAAGCCTTCACCGACGCCGACACCTGAGCCGACAGTGACTCCTTCTCCGACGGGATCACCAATGCCTTTGCCTCCTCCGCCAGGAACACCTCCTGCGCCACCAAAGCCGCCGGGTCCTCCAGGTCCGCCACCGGGCGCGCCGCCGACGCCTCCGGGCCCGCCGGGTCCACCGCCTCCACCTCCGCCAGGTGGTTCGCCGGTTCCGACCCCGCCACCGACAAATCCTCTGCCGCAACCGGATTTGGGTCAGTTGGAGTTGAGCTTTAAAAATCTGCGCATGGCTTTCTTTGATGCGAAATGCTTAAGCTGTCACAGTGAATTAGCAAAGCGCCCGAAAGATCCACGTTTGGATTCAATCGCTCACATCCTGGAAGCCAAGGATGCTTTTGACAAACCGATTGTGACCCAAAGAAATGGTGCCGAGAGCTTCTTGTATAAAATCACAGTGCCGGGTCTTACTGACAGCATTATGCCTCCTCCGCGAGTCAACATGCAGCTCACACCCGCCGAAGCTGACTATCTGAAGCGTTGGATCGATGCAGGCATGCCGGAGTAAAGTCCGGCTTGTTTTTGTTCCTTCACACTTCCCAAAATCTTGAAGTGCGGCTTTTGAAATAGCTCCTAAAATGGAGACATGACGAAGAAGCGCTTACCGTGGTGGATTTGGGTTTTGTGTTTTGCAATTTTCCAGATCAACACTCATCTCAGTTTAAATTATATCGCTACCACAGGGGCTTCTTATTTTAACTTCCCCGTGGCCCTCGCAATTCCGATGACACTGTGGTGGGGACCTGGTGTCTTAATTCCCCTCTTTTTAAATGCGATGATCTGTGCGCCTTTGTGGGGAGTCACAAATCCCCTGCTCTATCCTGTGGCGGCCGTACCGGAAACTTTGCATGTGGCATTGTCCTGGATGCTGGTGAAAGAGCGCTTTAAAACCGACGGATGGAGTCCGTCGCCTAAGGGGATTTCTCTTTACGCACTTTATGGGATTATCATCCCGTCTGTTCTGCTATCCCTGGGCGTGCAAGGAATTTTATTAGGTGCCGGACAAATCAACCGCGACCAATTCATTTGGACCAGCATTTTAAATCTAATCGGAAACTTTATGAGTGGTGTGGTCTTGTCATTGCCACTTTTGATTTTGCTGACACCGTGGCTGGATAAAAGACTTTTGTCGAAATTCGTGTCTACTGAGAACGTGGAAATGCGCTGGTTTCATCACCTGTCCCGCCGTGAAAAGTTGGTGATGGTTTCGCTACTGGCGATCAGTTTGGGAATCAGTTTTAAACTTCCCATCTCTCAATCGTGGTACGCTTACGGCATCGTGGTTTTATTTTGTGCCAGCTGGTACGGGCTCAAAACCGCGATCTTTGTAAATACCTGGGTTGCTTTTTTGGCGCTCGCGATGCCGATCCTGATGGGAAACCCCTGGCCTCAAGACTTTTCAGCGGTACAAACGCCTGCGACGCTTTTAACATTGTGCTTTTCAGCACTGATGGCGGGTGCCGCGGTTTCAGGTTTAACAGATAAAATCGATCGACTTCGTTATACCGAACAGGAATTAAAAACAGCCAAAGAACAGGCCGAGGAAGCCTCCCGGGCGAAATCAGAATTCCTGGCCCGCATGAGTCACGAAATTCGCACACCTTTAAATTCTGTGTTGGGGATGTTGGAACTTTTAAAAGAAACCAATCTTTCTAAGGATCAAGAACGCTATCTGACCCTCTTTAGTCACGCGGGCGAAAATCTAAAAGCCTTGATCAATGACCTTTTGGACTTTTCTAAAATCGAAGCTAAGGCCCTTTCGATTGAAAACATCACTTACAATTTGCACAGCACCGTGCGCTCGGTTTTCGAAATCTTGCAGATTAAAGCCGAAGAAAAGGGACTTAACTTTCAGCTGCATATCGATGAGAAGGTTCCACTTTATCAAAAAGGTGATCCCACCCGTCTGCGTCAGGTTTTATTTAATCTGATCGGGAATGCTTTAAAATTCACTGAGGAAGGTGAAGTCGATATTCGCGTTCTCATCGAAAAAGAAGGCACCGAGAAACCCGATCTGGTGCTGGAAATTCGCGATACTGGTATCGGTATCCCGAGGGAAAAACAAGGAAGTCTGTTTTCTCCTTTCTTTCAGGCAGAGGCCACCACCACTCGCCGTTACGGCGGAACGGGCCTGGGTCTGGTGATTTCCAAAAATCTGGTTGAGATTATGGGTGGTATCCTGGAACTGCGAAGCCTTGCAGGTCGTGGTACGACCTTTAGAATCGTTCTGCCTCACCGCCCAGAGGAAGTAAGTACCGCCGAGGTGAAACCAGCTCCTGCAGTCAACTGGGCAGAGCTGTTTGCAGGAAGAACGTTCTCGCTTTTGCTTGTCGATGACTCTCAAGACAACCGTCTGCTGTTAACTCATTACCTGAAAAATCAACCGTTCAAATTTACCGAAGCAGTGAATGGTAAAGAAGCCGTTGATAAATTTAAAGAGGGAAAATTCGATCTGGTTTTTATGGATATGCAAATGCCGATCATGTCGGGTTATAAGGCGACTGAAATGATTCGCCATTATGAAAGAGAGAATCGCAAGGGCCACACTCCGATTGTCGCTTTGACAGCGACGGCGGTGCTTGAAGACTTGCAGCGCGCGATCGTCGCTGGCTGTGATATGTATATGGTGAAGCCTGTGAAGAAATCAGAAATCCTGACGACGCTTTCTCACATCCTGACGACGAAAGAACCGACCAGAGAGGCGCCAAGCACTCCAGAGCCCGGAGCCGTTCCCAAAGAAAGACCTTCGGAGCCGCCGCCTTTAAATATTTGAACTTTCAAATCGCGGCGCACTCGTTTTTTATCCTGAAGTTCTTGATAGAACGACTTTTCTTCCTCGAGATTTGGAAACTCGCAAAGAATTCTAAAATCTGAATCAATCGGTCGGAGGTATTCGATCACACCTTTTGCGATGACGATATTTTCGGTCTCGAGTTTATAATATTTTAAACCCGCTAAAACCAAGGCATAGGCACTCATCACACCCGTCGCATAAAGACTGCCACCAAAGGCCGTGCCTTTGTGATTCAGGTTTTTCTGCAGGTCGACTTTTAAAACGGCACGGTGAGAATTTAAGGTTTCCACCGTAATTCCCAGGTGCTCATAAAGCTTGATATTGTCAGAGAGGATTTGAATCAGATCTTGAGTGTTTATTTCCACTGCTCATAGCCTCCGGCAAAATTCACACTTTGACGGAAACCTGATTCACGAAGAGCATACGTTACAGCACCCGAGCGCACGCCATGGTTGCTGATAACCATCACGATCTTGTCTTTCGTGATACCTTTGGCTTCTAATTTATTCTCGATATCTTTTTTAACGGAGTTGTCTTCATTGAAGAACTCTTTCCATTCCAATTGCACAACCGGGGCTTTGACGTTTTTATACTTCGTCAAATTGTTAATCCCGTACTCTGCTGAAGCACGCACATCCAGAATGACCACTTTGCTTTTCGCATCGTTAAAGTTCATACCGAACAAAGAACTTACCGGAAGATCCATGGCCTTTTTATTTTTCTTTTTCCCCGTCATTTTTAGAGGAGAAAGCTGCTGAGTCGCGTAGGCCTTGAAATTTCGAGCATCAATGAACAGAGATTCATCAACGACGGGTTTCCAGATGGATTTATTTTTAACCAAAGGCTCGTCACCTTTAGGATTTGTCGCACGAGCCACCGTATGAAGAGCGGTATGAACGTTCTTAACGCCCAGAACATTCAAAGTCCAAGCGATACGCCCCTCTTCCCCATTCCCCAAAGATCCTTTACCCAAAATCACAACTTTAGAATCAGGATCAATGCCGATTAAAGAAAGTCTGCGCGCGATCGCAAACAAATCATCCTGTAAAACCCCACGAGAGTTCGGATCCTGAGAAGAAAAGTCCTCCCAACGAACATTAATCGCCCCCGGCACATGAGAAAGATTAAATTCAAACGGAGCCCTGACATCAAGAATGACAGGACTACCTTCCATCAATTTTTCAGGAGCACCCACAACACCCTGTTCAGATGTAACTTTAGTAGGCTTCGTCTGGCAGCCAACAAGCGCCAAAGTCATCACGATCACACCGATAATTAACTTCATAGCTCCCCCAGGAACTCTGTTTAAGTGGTCATCAAGGTACCAGATGCATTGAATGCCGCAGGCATTCAACGGCGCAGCCCACGCGCAAGGAGGAAGGCGTACTCCCCGTACGCCGACGACGAAGCAACGCCGTCAGCTGGTGCCTTGAGGGCCGCTTCCCCTATTTTACTTCGTAATTCTCATCGTTGGGAAGAAAATGATATCGCGGATCGAAGGACGATCTGTCAGGATCATCACGATACGCTCAATTCCGAGACCCACGCCGCCTGTCGGTGGCATACCGGCGTCGATCGCCAACAAGAAATCTTCATCCATTGGATGAGCTTCTTCGTCAGTACCACGAGACGCTTCTTGTTCTTTCAAACGTGCCAATTGGTCTTCTGGATCGTTCAACTCTGAGTAAGAGTTACCGATCTCCATGCAAGCTGCGAATGGCTCGAAACGCTCTACCAGACGGTCATCACCACGGTGGATTTTCGTCAAGGGAGAGATCTCTTTCGGATGATCCATAACAAATGTTGGCTGCCACAAATGTTGTTCAGCTGTAAGCTCGAACAATTCCATGATCATTTCGCCGCGTTTACCTGGAGCATCCAAGTCACCGCCCATTTTATTAACGGCATCGAACAACTCTTGATCCGTTGCTTTGTCTGGATCAATCTTCGCGTATTCACGAACACCGTCATGAACCGTCAAACGTCTCCAAGGAGGCGTGAAATCGATTTCTTTACCTTGGTAAGAAACCTTCATGCTGCCAGTGATTTTCAAAGCCAACTGAGAAACAAGTTCCTCGAATTGGTTCATTTGATAGTTGTAGTCCGTGTAAGCTTCGTAGAACTCAAGCAAAGAGAACTCAGGATTGTGAGTTCTGTCGATACCTTCGTTACGGAAGTTTTTAGAGATTTCGTAAACTTTCTCGAAGCCGCCCACCAAAAGACGTTTCAAGTAAAGTTCAGGGGAAATTCTCATGTACAATTTCATATCCAATGCTTTGTGATGAGTCGTGAACGGAGTCGCCGCCGCACCACCATAGATTGGTTGAAGTGTTGGAGTTTCCACTTCCATGAAACCGCGAGAATCTAAGAATCTGCGGATTTCAGAGATGATTTTAGAACGAGTTTCGAAAACTTTACGGGAATCCGCATCTGTCATCAGATCCAAGTGTCTGTGACGGTATTTGATTTCCACATCTTGCACGCCGTGGAATTTTTCCGGCAACGGCTCGATGGATTTCGTCAAAATTTCGAAGTGCTTTAGGTAAATGGAGAATTCGCCTTTTTGCGATTTGAAAACGTAACCTTCAACACCCACGATGTCGCCAAGGTCCACAAGTTCAAATGCAGCTTTTTCTTTCTCTGCCAATTCTTCGGTCTTAACGTAAACCTGAACAGTTCCAGATTGATCTTGAACGTTAAAGAAACAAGCCTTACCCATCGCACGCAAAGTCATCAAACGACCTGCGATTCGGTAAACTGATTCAGGCTTCTTTTCGCCCGCTTGCAGTCCCGCTGCGTGTTTTTCAACGATCTCTGCGATCGCTGTCTTATTCTCGAAAGAGTAAGGATAAGGATTAATGCCCTTCTCGCGAAGGGCGTGCAATTTTTTACGTTTCTCCGCACGAAGCGGATTTTCTTGAATCGACATAGTTACCAGATACCTAATTTATGACTAAAGTTTTTTACCAGCGAATGCTTCCATAACACCGTGAAGAAGAGCGATAGACTCTTTCTTAGGACGTTGGAACGCATTACGGCCCATGATCGAACCAAAGCCGCCGCCTTGACCCATTTCCTGAACCTCTTTCAGAAGTTCTTCCGTGCCTTTCGCTTCGCCACCAGAGAAGATCACGATGCGTTTGCCGTTGAAGCAAGATTGAACAACGTGACGGATGCGATCAGCCATCGTTGATACTTTGATCCCTTGTTCAGCGTAAACTTTCGCTGCCGCTGCCTGCTCGATATGTGCAGATGGTGGTTTTACTTTGATGATGTGTGCGCCCAATTGAGCTGCGATGTGAGCTGCGTATGCGATCACGTCGATAGCTGTTTCACCTTCTTTAGAAAGTTGCTCACCACGAGGGTAAGACCAGATCACAACCACAAGACCTGCTTGTTTTGCCAAGCGAGATGCTTCCGCGATCTCTTCGTACATTTGCTTACGTTCCGCAGAACCTGGGTAAACTGTGAAGCCGATACCCACGCAACCAAGTCTAAGAGCATCGTCGATGTAAGACGTGACTGCAGAGATCGGAGCTTTGCTGCCCCAAAGAGATTCAGAGTTATTGATTTTCAAGATCAATGGAATTTCGCCAGCATAGTCACGAGCGATGGCTTCGATGAAACCAAGTGGAGCCGCGTAAGCGTTGCAACCAGATTCGATCGCAAGTTCTACGTGGTAGTTAGGATCATAGCCATCTGGATTTTTTGCGAAGGAACGAGCTGGACCATGCTCAAAACCTTGGTCCACTGGAAGGATAACCATTTTACCAGTTCCCGCCAATTTACCGTGATTCATAATGCGAGCCAGGTTCGTCAAAACGCCTGGGTTGTCAGCTCCGTACCAGTTCAAAATCTCTCTAACTCTTGGTGTCATGTGTGCTCCAGAAAATGATGGAAAATGTGAATATCCAGTTAATTAGCGGGCTCAACGTTAGTGAACTTTCTAGGGATAATCAACACCGTGGCTGAAAATAACACACCCCGCAGTATGGCGGTTGGCCCTTGGAAAGGACAAAGCCAAGGCGAAGAGGATTTGCCCTTTTCAAGGGACAAGCTGTGGTATACTGTGGGCACGATTTTCTAAGAGGTAAAAATGAGCACTCAACGAGTTTCTTTCGAAGCGACACCAAACCCAGCCACTATGAAGTTCCATTTGCATACGAAAGTAGCAGATGAAGGTTTTGATTGTCCTTCTGCGCAAGAAGCAGATCGCTCGCCTTTAGCCTCTAAGATCTTTGGTTTCCCATGGACAAGCTCTGTTTATGTGGGAACTGATTTCATCACCGTGACCAAGCAAGACTGGGTTGACTGGGAGTTATTGGCGCACCCACTCAGCAGCTTGATTCAGGAACATATGGACAGCAAAGAGCCTGTGGTTGTGAAAATCGTGCAACACTCAGACGTTGTTGATCCAAATGACTCTCCGATGGTGCGCAATATTAAATCTGTTTTAAACCGCGAAATTCGTCCTGTTGTAGCTCTTGATGGCGGTGACATTGTTTTCAATAAGTACGAGAACAACAAACTTTACATCCACATGCGTGGAGCGTGTGCGGGCTGCCCTTCCTCTCAAGCAACCTTGAAAGACGGCATTGAAGTTCGCATGAAAGAATTGTTCCCGGAAATCCATGAAGTTCTTGCGATCTGAGACCGTACACGAGTCTAAACTTTTATTAAAACTTGCGGGCCCTATCATCGTCGGACAGCTTGGTCAGAACCTGATCCAGCTGGCTGATACATTGATGGTCGGTCACTTGGGGCCTGTGGCCCTGGGGGCATCTGCATTTGCCGGAAGCGTGTTCATTGTGTTTTTGATTTTCGGCTTGGGTATGCTGGCGCCGATGACGGCGATGTTTGCTCACGCCCAAGGTCAGGAAGATCATCCCCGCGGAGGGTTGCTTCTGGGGCACAGTTTGATCATTGCCTTCAGCATTGGCCTTATTATCACGGGTGTCTTGTTGGGGCTTTTGCCCTATCTGCATATTTTTGGCCAACGAACCGAAGTTTTGAATACTGCCGCTCCATTTTATACCGTCATCACCTGGTCGATTCTGCCAAGCTTAATTTATCAAGCTTATAAACAGTTTACTGATGGCTTAGGAAAAACGAAAGTCGCTATGTATGTGATGATCGCAGGCGTGCTTACCAATGTTATTGGAAACTATGCTTTGATCAATGGGCATTGGGGTCTGCCAAAATTAGGACTTGTTGGAGCAGCATGGGCGTCGCTCGGCGCTCGCGTGCTTATGATGTTTGCGATGATCGGATATGTTCATTTGCATCCTCATTTTAAAAAATATCTGGCAAATCCCTGGATCCGTTCCTTTGACAAACAGACATTGAAAAATATGATTCGCTTGGGAATTCCCAACGGCTTCACTTTCTTTTTCGAAGTTGGTGCCTTTGCTTCTTGTGCGGTGATGATGGGATGGTTTGGCGCAGTTCCTTTGGCTGCTCACCAGATTGCCATCAGTCTGGCCAGCACAAGCTTTATGGTCACTTTAGGTATTGGGATTGCATCGAGCATCCGCGTAGGTTTCGAATTAGGCCGAGGTGATTACAAGCTTGCCCGACGCGCGGGATTCACCGCGATTATTTTGGGCGGAGCCTATATGAGTCTTTGCGGTTTGGGTTTTTTAGTTTTCCGTCACTGGTTCCCGACTTTTTATACGAATGATGCCGATGTGATTGCCTGGGCCGCCCAGTTTTTCTTAGTGGTGGCACTGTTTGAAATCTTTGATGGCGTGCAAGCGGTGGCGATTGGAGCCCTTCGTGGCATGAGTGATACTCAATGGCCCAGCGTGATTGCGTTTTTTGCTTACTGGATTATGGGCCTGCCGGGAGGCTATTTCTTAGCTTTCCACCTGGGCGTAGGTCCAATCGGAATATGGATAGGGCTTTTGATAGGCCTCATATTTGCGTCTATCCTACTAACGTATCGCTTCCACCGTCTCAGTAGGAGATTCATTACTTAGTAGTACTTCAGTAAGTATTGGATTATTCCGATATTTCTAGTAGATGCAAAAAAAATTTGTTGGGTATTTGTTTACCCTGTTCAGCTTGTTTTTACTTATGGGATGTTCTGATGCAGATCCCAAGGTTTCATTTTTGCGTCCGATGGACACTTTTGAATTTAAACCGACAAATTCAGTTGTTACCTCAACTCTGACAACAATCTCCCTAAAAGCCGAATGCTCCCGTTTCATTACTTCCGTCGACCTTTCGTTCGATGGTGGTACGACGTGGTTAAACTCATCGTCCTATGATTCGTCTTACGTGATTTGTTCGACGGATGGTGAATACAAAATCACTCTTTCTAACAGCAAGCCCCCGATGAGCACGATGACGATTAACAACGGTGACAGCTTCACGGTGAAGTTTCGCGCGAGTTCCCGCTCGGGAAATCAGATCGAGAAAGATGTGAACATCCGCTTTGTTCCTCCGGCACAAATCAAACAAGCAATCCTTGCGGGAGCCGGCGTTCAAACGGGCTCGGGTATGGTTTTACGGGGCAGAATCCTTTCACATAAACAAGACACGGCTTCAGGTGGCGGTTACAAAATCTGGGGAAGGGTTGCTGAATGAAGATGATCCTTCTTATCTCAGCACTGATGACTCTTATGACGAAGGCAGCGTTTGCTGTGTCGCCAGGGTCGTTACTGACTTATGAAGGTCTTCTGACAGATTCGACGGGCACCCCTATCACCACGACTCAAACCGTGGGCTTTCAAATTCTATACGGCGCTTGCGTGATGTATTCTGAAACTCAGTCTGTGGCTCCAGGATCTGCGGGAGAGTTTTCTGTTATCGTCGGAACCGGCACTCGCGTCGATACCACGAACAATACGGCAGATCGTATCTTTGCTTCTGCTGGAAGTGTGAATTGTAATGGCTCCTCTGCCGCTACGATGACGGGGTTTGCAACGAGAGTTTTACGTATCAGCGTGAATGGCGTGGATCTGACTCCCGATGTGCAAATCGGGAACATCCCTGTTTCCATCAACTCGCAAAAGCTTGCTGACAAAAGCGCTTCTGAATTCCTGCAAGTGAATTCCAGCATGACGACAACGCAGGCCAATTTGGAAAGTATTCTTTCTCGTTATACGACTTTGAATAATTTGCTTTCTGCTTATGCGGGCAACACCCTCACTGCACAATCCGCCCAGACAGCGGTGAATTTCACCGGTGCATTGACTGGAGATGTCTCAGGTACGCAGGCTGCGACTTCAGTTGATAAAATTAAAGGGGTCGCGATAGATACGACGGGAATCGCGACTGGTAAAGTGTTAAAATATGACGGCGCTAAATGGGCTGTGTCTGATGATGCAACAGGAACTTCTCCGGGTGATGCTTCTTATACCGCGAAAGGTCTTGTGCAACCGATGACTGATGCGGCGACTTCGGGAATTCTGATTTCTTCCGGTGTCATCAAAGTCAATTATGGTACAGCGGCAAATCAGATCGTGAAACTTGATGCCAGTGCAAAACTTCCAGCGGTGGATGGTTCCCAATTAACAGGCATCCTCCCAACCGGCGCTTCTACTGGTCAGGTACTGACTTCGAACGGATCGACTTTGTCTTGGACAACTCCTTCGACGACGGATGCATCGAAACTCCCACTTGCAGGGGGAACGATGACCGGCGCTATCAGTATGGGCGGCAACAATATTACCAATATTGGTTTCATCACGATGAACGCTGGCGGTCAGTTTCACCTCTCTAATAACTCTGTCGACCCGTCTCTTTCGACGGCCGACAAGGGTAAAGTTTGGTTCAATTCGACAAGTAACCAAATCAAATACTGGGACGGCTCTGCCACTCAGACTTTGGGTGTTGCGGGAGCGGGCCTTACGAGTTTGAACGGACAATCAGGCTCCGCGCAAACATTTGGAACGCCGACCACTGCAGGCACAAGCCTTTCATGGAATTCCGCATCGAACAATCACGTTTTAAATATCCCCATGGCATCAACGACTGGGGTGACGGCGGGCTTATTAAGTAAAGCAGATTACGATTCGTTCAACGCAAAACAAGCTGCCGGAAATTATATCTCCTCCTTAACCGGCGATATCACGGCCACGGGACCGGGCTCTGCTTCAGCAACAATCGCAAACGGCGTCGTCACAAGTGCCAAGATCGCTGATGGTACTATCGTCGGTACCGACTTGAACTTTACCGGTATGGTGACTGCGACCTCTGGTATCGTCATCCAAGATTCCACAGGAAAGTTCAGCAACTTTGGTTGTTCAACTGCAGGGCACGTGCCGACCTGGACCGTAACGGGCTGGATTTGTTCTTCACTTGATCCTGCAAACTTATCTGCGGTTGTTCCTATCACTAAAGGTGGTACGGGAGCTTCGACAGCAAGTGGTGCCTTCACGGCTCTTTCACCGATGGCTTCTAAGGGTGATTTGATTTCTCACTCGGGTTCGGCAACATCGGTTTTGAATGTTGGAACTACAGGTCAGATTCTAGCTGCGGACTCAGCACAAACCACGGGGTTGAAATGGATTACTCCGACTTACTTTGCAAATGGTGGCAACACTTTCGGTGCCGATGCAACTTTAGGATTGGCTGATGCCTATGGTTTGTCGATTAAAACCAACAGCGCGACTCGCCTGCATATCAATGCTTCCGGTTACGTGGGTATTGGTGCGACGGCGAATACGGGCGTACCATTGACAGTCTCTTCGGCTCTGGCTGCAGGTACGGCTTTGCATTTGGTGAATACGAATTCTTCCAGAAACTATTCGTTTAACACTGGCAGTTTATCTTCCACTTACGGTGCCAGTGCATTTGCTTTGAACGATGAGACCGCTGGAAAAACACGATTCTTGATCGACACAACCGGTGCGGCTTCTTTAGGTGGCACTATTACCAACATGATTGCGGCAGCGGGACCAGGTGTTCTTACATTGAATGGACCAGGTACTACGCCATCCATTGATTCTGGTGTTTTGGAATTAAATAACAATGCTGCTACCGTCGCGGCTGGTACTTCCGGCGGACGAGTCACCTTTAATGCCTATAACAATTTAGGCGCAAAAAGCTTGGCAAGCATTCAGGTACTGACCGATGGATCAGGCGGAGCCAATGGTTACGGCGGTCGTATTATGTTTACGACTAAGGCTGATAACTCAACTTCTCAAGGTATCAACTTTATCATGACATCCACAGGTAATGTAGGCATCGGCACGGGCGTTCCTGCTTATCGCCTGGATGTCAGCGGTGATGCGAACTTGTCCTCAGGTTCGGTTTACAGAATCGCGGGCACACAGATTTGTACGGCATCGGGTTGCCTATCTTCTTCCGATCGTCGCTTAAAAGAAAATATTCAACCACTGCAAAACTCCCTTGAGAATATTTTGAAAATCGATGCTGTATCTTACGACTATATCGATAAACAACGCTTCGGCGACAAACACCAAGTAGGTGTGATTGCTCAAGACGTAGAAAAGATTTATCCTGAGGTAGTCGTGACTGACGAAAAAACAGGATACAAAGCCGTCGCTTACGATCACTTGGTAGCACCACTGATCGATGCGGTAAAATCAATCTATTATAAGGTCACTTCGTCTGAAGAGAAAATCGCCGAACACGATCGTCGTATTGCTTCGGTTGAGGAACAGAAGACTTTGGATCGTGCTGAGATTGAAAAATTAAAAGCAGAGAATGAAACGCTTAAGAAACAGAATGAGAACTTACAAAAAGATCTCAATTTGATAAAATCCAAGCTCGGTCTGTAAAATAATATTGATCTTTGACTCCAAAACACTTCGCTGTTTGTCTCACTATAGTATTAACAATTCGCAAAACTTTTTTATCGTTCTTTTCGTGGTAACATTTATTTATTCACGTAAGAGGTACGTAAAAATGAAAAAAACTGCTGCTTTGCTTATTGCTTCATTAGCATGCTCCCCTGCTTACGCCATTTCACTTGGCGACATCTTAAAATCCATTTTTAGCACCCCTGTAAAACAGGAAAGCCGTACGCCGGCTAGTTCAGGATCGAACTCTACTGCTAAATCCGAACAACAAAGCCTGGAAGAGTTACGTAAGACACTAGGCCTCTTAAAAAAGATCAGCTGTACATACCATGGTAATAACTATGGTGTGGATCCTAATGCGGTCTTTGAATTCCCGGATAATCCAGATCAAACCGTCTGTGACCCTTTATCTGGGACAGCTTCAGAATCCCGCACCAGCGGTTTAGCTGCGAAACTCTATGTTCGCAGTGAAGAAATGAAAACCGTCAGTGGCGTGATGGACTACTATACTAAAGGTATCCGTCTGGATCAGGATCTTTATTTTGCTTCTATCAATGTTCCGACTCGCATGTTCACCAAAGGTTTCACGACTGAAGGTGGCGCGACACTGGTTGACGGTTCGGGCAATAAACTGATTGAAAACTTCGCGGTGGAGTATAATTCCATTCTAAAACTTGGCGCTGACGATAAAGAAGGTGAATACGAATTAGGTATCATCTCAGACGACGGTGCCCGCGTGTTCTTTAAAGAAAGTGATCAATGGAAAGAGTTGATTAATAATGACGGTAACCACCCTTCCCGTTTTGGTTGCACATTCAGAACTCTGACTATGAAAAAAGATACTGAAGTACCAATCAAGGTGCTTTACTATCAAGGGCCTCGTTATCACATCTCCAATGTGTTGATGTGGAAATATCATAAAGACGTTAAGGCCTTCCAAAAGTCTTACAAGGACAACTGGGTTTGTGGTCAAAGAGGCAATGAACTGTTTTACTCACCTAAAACTGAGAAACCGACAGCAGTTACAAAGTGGTTGGAAAACACAGGTTGGAAAGTTATCACGAACGCCAACTACAAAATGCCAGAGCAAAAAACCAATCCTTGCGTAGAGGAAAAACTGCAGATCTCCGATTTGATCGCGACATCTGTTGAAGCTCCACGTGCTACGATTGTTTGGAAAACAAATATCAAATCAACAAGCCAGTTGAAGATTTCAAACTTCTTCACGGGTGAGGTTATCTACACTGAGCTGAATTCAGAGCTGGTAACAAACCACGAAGTTCAGTTGGACGGTCTGGTTCGCGGTATCTACTACTTGATCAACGCGATCTCAGTGGATGAAAAAGGCAATCAGGTTATCAGTTCTCCTGACTACTTGATCACTCCGTAATTAAATCTTAAATGATAAAAACACAAAGGGCAGGTTTATCACCTGCCCTTTTTTTATTTGACTGGAACAAGATTTCGTTGAATGGCTTGTTCAATCTGGGTTTTATTAATCGGCTTTGTCAGATACTCCGCAAAACCAAGTCCCAGACAGCGTTCTTTTTCTTCTTTTAAAGCATTTGCAGTCAAAGCAATGACTGGCGTGCGATAGTGGCGCCGTTTCATTTCAGTCGCGGTCGTAATGCCATCCATACGTGGCATCTGCAGGTCCATCAATACCAGGTTCGGTTCAAAGAGTGGAAGCTTTTCCAGGCACTCGATACCATCGCCAGCGGTCTCGACCACATAATGATTTTTTCTGAGCAAGATACTTAAGAGACGGCGGTTGTCGGCATTGTCGTCGACAACCAGAATCTTTGCAGCGATCTTATTGGCATTTGTACCGTTATAGACAGGCATTTCTTGAATTGACTCATCTTCATCCACGATCGGAATCGTTAACACGAAAGTGGAACCTTCTTGAAGAGCACTCTTGGAAAGATCCAGATCCCCGCCCAGCGCTTGCGCCAGACTGCGAGACAGCACCAATCCCAAACCTGTGCCCCCAAAAGATCGGGTGATCGAAGAATCCGCCTGTTGAAAAGGACTGAACAGGATTCCCTGCTGCTCTTCAGAAATACCGATGCCGGTGTCTGTGATAGCAAAGCTTACGAATTCTTTGCCGCGAGGATAAACCTTCACGGTTACTTTCCCACCGTCTGTAAACTTGATCGCATTTCCGATAAGATTATAAAGAATTTGTTTTAGACGAACCGGATCTGTCACCAGGGTTTCCGGAAGTTCAGAAGCAAAATTCAACTCAAAACCGATGCCTTTATTTCTGGAAGGAGAGCTGAAGGTGGCTGACAGTTCTTCTTTCAAATCGTTAAAACGAATGCGGGATTTTTCAATTTCCATTTTACGCGCTTCGATTTTTGATAAATCCAGAACATCGTTAATCAGATTCATTAAAAGATGACCGTTACGCAGGATCGCTTCCTTAGCCGTTTCTTTTTCTTCGGACGAGGCGCAGTCTTCAGCTATCATCTCAGAGAATCCCAGAATAGCCCCCAGAGGCGTGCGAATTTCATGGCTCATGTTTGCCAGGAAAGTACTTTTTGCCGCGTTGGCTTTTTCGGCCTGCTCTTTGGCGTACTCAAGTTCTCTTTCACGAAGCTCCAGCTGAGAGGTTCTCTCCAATACACGGAGCTCGAGTTCCGAATTTAATTTTTTCTGTTGTTGTTCAGCGGTTTTACGATCGGTGATGTCCCGAGTTACTTTCAGGAAGCCTTTCACCTTATGGTTCGAATCATAAAGCGCGGTGATAACCACGTTGGCCCAGAACACCGTGCCGTCTTTACGCAGGCGCTGACCTTCTTCTTCAAATCTGCCAGTTTCAGCCGCTACTTTTAATTCGTGTGCGGGGTGACCACGATCAATGGCGTCTTGGAGATAAAAGGTGGAAAAGTGTTTCCCAAGAATTTCGTTCGCGCTGTAACCTTTAATCCGTTGGGCGCCGGCATTCCAAGTACTCACATATCCATTACGGTCCAAGGCGAAAATCGCATAATCAACAACACTTTGCACTAATGCTTCAAAACTCTCGTTCTGAAGAACCTGTGCATCTTCTCTATTTGAAGTCGTTTGATTCTTGTCCATCTTGTCCCCTAACAGATTAAGAAGACAGCATTGCAGAGATCAAATCAAGACCCTCGCAAAAACATGTCACAATTGAAATGTTCTACAACGAACAGTTGTTTTGATGCGAGGCTTAATTTGGGCGACTTCAGTCGAGAATTCCGAGCAATCCGAGGGGCACCTCGCTTTGCCCTTCGAATTACTTTTTCGCTGCGACCAACTCCCGCACTTTTTGCAAAAACATATCATCGTTCGTTTTTACAATCTCCAGACTCTTGTAAGTGTATGGTTGCAGAGGGAAAATCAAATAGCGCGTGCCTTTAGCAAAAGTCGGTTGCACCTGACAGGAAGGATCGTTGATCAAGCGACCGGACGTGTTGTTGCTCCAGAACATTTCATCTTTGTGTCCGTTAAAATCAGAAATCTCGTTATTGTCCTTGGCGCGATAGCCTTCAATTTTCAAAGATTTTACGGCTTTGCCTTTTATAGTTTCTACAACTTTGAATTTGAAAATATTCGATGGAGATTTCAATGTTTTACCCGGCTTTGAAACACTGACAGCCTCCGCCAGATAAATATTGTCATTTCTCTTTACCATTTCCTCCAGAGGAATCATCGCACTTTCCGGCGGAGCGAAACACGCCAACGCCGTGCTCGCATTTAGAAATGTTACAGTAAATAGTTTCCACATAAAGCCTCCGCTGAATTCAGATATTTTTAAATCCTCACTCGCTGTCGTCAAACAGATTCATCTGCCCCGTGTAACCTTTAAGTTTTTCACGGGCTACAAACTGCAAGTCTCGAAATTCACGCTGCGTTTTTAAAAATCCGATCCACTCAGTTCCCGTTTTTTTATCTTTAAGCCATTCATCAAAAGCCTCGGCTTTTAAAAATAGCGGAGAGCGATCATGCCCTGCCTCTAAAATTTCGGCTGTTGGCTCTGTGGTGAGGATTGCAAACGAATCCACCACCTCACCCGTAGCTTGATCCTGCCAGGTATCCCAAATTCCTGCGGCGGTCAGCAACTCTTGATCTTGGCTTTTGATGGAAATCCAATTGCCCGCAAATTTTCCTGTGTAAGCCGCTTCGTAAAACTCCCGTATCGGAACGAGACAGTGTCTTGATTCGAACGGCTTTTTCCAGGAAGGCTTGTTTAAAACTTCTTCAATGCGGGCGTTGTAAGTCGCAAATTTAGGCTTTCTGACCTTGGACCACGAAGGCACCAGGGAATAACTCATCAGATGAAGTTTGCGATCCTGGTGCTCTTGTACGATCACTGGAGCTGGTGTGTGGGGATAAATGATTTGTTTTGGAACGAAATGGATCGGCGGAAGCTCTACCTTGTAGGTCTTATGTAACAGATTGAATTCGCTGGCTGCTCCATAACTTGCACACATGGGCTGAATTTTACGTGCATTTCCCGTCTCAAATCAAGAAAGCCTGCGAAAACACTATCAGTATTTTAGACGATGTTTCCTAGTTCTACACTTGGAACGAATTTACGTGGAGTACGCTTGGCCCCCACCTTGCAATGTCTTGTGGTGTGGGGGAAATCAAATGAGAAATCTAAACGTTGCATACATCACAGCTATTACATCCAGCATGCTTCTAAGCGCCTGCGCTCCTGACGTTAATTTCATGACGTCTCAAAATCTTGCCTCCCTAGATGGCGGCGGTGGCGGCGTGAAATTTCAAGATGTCTCTCAAAGCTTTGAAGTCAAAGCGAACTCCGATATCGACGTCCTTTTCGTAGTCGATAATTCAGGTTCCATGGACGCTGAGCAAAAAGGTATCTCCGCAAAAATCAATGGCTTCATGAACATCATTAAAGATGCGAACTGGCATGTGGCATTGACGACAACAGATCCAAAAGTAAATACAATTGCTCCTGATAAATCATCCCGTGCTTGGGGTGACGGACAATTCCGTCCTTTCGACTCCGATTCTGGCAGCCTTTTCGTTTTGAAAGCGGGTCAGACCTCAATGGCTGATGCACAAAAAATGCTGGCTGCAGCGGTTAACGTAGGTCTTTTGGGTGACGGTAGTGAGCGCTCTATCAACGCTTCTTACCGTGCAATCGAGCGCACAGCGAACACTCCAGCGAACCAGGATTTCTTCCGCGAGAAATCAAAACTGATCGTGATCGCCATTTCTGACGAAGATGAATGTTCCGACGGCAAATGTGCTTCTGCTCCAGAGAAAAGCGTTCCTGAGAACCTGGTTAAATTGGTTCGCGAGCGCTTCGGTTCTGACAAAGTCTTTATGTTTAACTCGATCGTAAAAGCCCCAAGCGATACCGCTTGTACAACGGCCGCTGTGGCTCCGATTTACGAAGCGATGTCCAAATTGACTGGTGGCTTGATCGGTTCAATCTGTGCGACAGATTACACTTCGATCTTAAGCAAAATGGGTACAAAAACTGTTGAGCTTGTGAAGTCTATCAATTTGAACTGTCAACCCGTCGATTCTGACGGTGATGGCAATATCGACTTCTCTTTGGTCGACAGCAAAGGAAATAAAATTGCAGCCGGTTACTCGATCAGTGGTACGACTGTGAGTTTCGCGGCAAACCTCGAAGAAGGTTCTTACTCAGCAGCCTATAGCTGCGTACAATAACCACTGAATGCCACTTTAAAACCACTAAAGGGGTCCCAATAGGATCCCTTTTTTTATTTTTTTACACTGGTGTTAGGAAAGAACTTCCACTGGAGAGTCCATAAGAATTGTTCCCTCGTTTTCAGGGATCCACAGAGTTCCAAAATGAACCTTAGCTCCATCACGACGATAGGTCGCAAGGGTTTTCAAAGGCTCGGGGCCGTTTGCAACCCCCGTCTGCTGATCAATAGTAATGACGTTGCAGCGAGCGCTCAATTTCGGCTGGGATAAAATAACATTGCCGATTTTGATGCGCTTCCATTTGTCTTCCTCAAATGCCTGATTGCCTTGAATGACGATATTAGGACGGAAGCGATTCATGGGAATGGCGCTGGGAAGTTTTGAATTTAAATCTTCCAGACTTTTCGTATTCACCAGCAATAAGGGTCTGGCGTCTGCGAAGCGAACTTCTGGTTTCCATTCTTTTTGGGTTGAAAGCACGCGGCGCTGAGAAAAAGGTGCGTAACGTACCAGGCGCACATTGACTCCCAGATATTGGGATAAGGCTTGAGAATACAAATCCGGCTCTAATGCCGCCGTAAAGGAATCATTCCACACCTGAACCTTCACCTCACGGCTGAAGGAGCTTTTGCGACCGATCTTAAAAAACATTTTTTCAAAGGCCAACGTCAATGAAGAAGGATCAAAGACGGCATTCACTGTTGCAAGCTTTGGCAAAGTTCGTTGTGAAACAAACTTGCCAGTTTCATCCACAAGCATCCACTCACGATCCCCTTCCGGGCCCTCGTGAGTGATCTTCATTTCGGCCAAGGATTGGGCTCTGGCCGATTTTAACGGATAAATGTTCAGCTCTGAAACTTGCATGACTATTGAACGGATTTTGGATCCGCTGGAGGAGCCACGGGCGCACCTGTTTCAGGTTTCACCATTTGTGGTTTTTCTTTTTCAAGCTTTACCAATTTTTTCTTTACGATTTTCAAAGCCACTTCGTGGGATTCACAAACTGTTTTGGCATCGTCACAAACATAGAAACTGATTGTGAATGGTTTATCGCCAGCCTTCGTCGCATCGAATTGAATCAATTTCTCAGTTTTTTTAACTGGGTCAATCGAACCCATTTCACCGTCGATATAAAGTCCTGACGGAGATGGAACAGAGAAATGAAATCCCTTATCTAGGGTCGTGTTGATTTTTTTACCCGACAACTTGATATGATCTTTCCCGTCAGACAAACGAGCGGCGAAAGAAAGTGAAGGAACAAGAACGGCTGCGATGATAAGTGCTTTTGAAATTCTCATGGGTCTATTAGACGGCCCTGGGGCCATCTCAGTCAACCCCACTGACACGTCGCCCCTCTTTGAATCCATAGAAAGAAATGAACACATAGCAGATCATCGGCAACAGGAATGCGTGCTGCAGACCCATGCGATCCGCAATCACGCCTTGAATAAGCGGGATCACGGCTCCGCCGACGATGGCCATGATCAACAAGCTTGATCCTTTCTCAGTCACAAATCCCAGTCCGCGAATTCCCAGACTGAAAATAGTGGGAAACATGATGGAATTAAACAAGCCCACTGCGAGTAACGTCCAAGCTGCTGCAGGACCGGTTGCCATGACTGCGCAGGCCACCAAAACAGTGGCCACCGCCGCAGCTACGCCCAGCATTTTTGCGGCATTTAATTTTCTCATCAAAAGTGAACCCGCAAATCTTCCCACCAAAGCCCCGCCCCAATAAAGCGGCACGTAACCGGCAGCGACACTTTCACTGACATTCAAAATGTCTGATTGAGACATGAAGTTGATAAGAAAACTTCCGATGGCCACTTCCGCACCCACGTACAAGAATAAAGCAATCACTCCTAGAACCAGGTTTGAATGCTTAAAGGCATCTTTGAAGGTCGCCGTTCCTTTGACTTCACCCTGTTTTTCTTCTTTCAAATTGGGAAGGCGGAGCAGATACATACCGATGGAAAGTAATAACAGAATAACCGTCAAAACCGCATAAGGTCCTTGAACGGATTGGGCTTGCTGGGTTTTATAAGCGACCTGTTCTGACATGGAAAGTGCAGCCAGCTGATCCGCACTCATCACCACGCCTGATAAAATGAATAGTCCCCCAATTTTTGGCGCCACCGTCGTCCCCAGGGAGTTCAAAGCCTGAGCCAAATTCAATCGACTGGATGATGTTTCTTCAGAGCCCAGCAAGACCACGTAGGGATTCGCCGCCACCTGTAAAAGCGTAATTCCCGAAGCCAAAACAAAGAGTGCAAACAAAAAGAGCGGATACGATTCCGCCCGAGCGGCGGGTAAAAACAGAAGTGTTCCGATGGCAGCCACGAAAAGTCCAGCACTGATGCTGTTTTTGTAGCCTATTTTTGAAACCACACTTCCCGCTGGCAAGGACATGATGAAGTAGGCTCCAAAAAACGTAAATTGTATGAGTGCACTTTCGGTATAAGTTAAAGAGAACACTGACTTCAAATGAGGAATCAGAATATCGTTCAGACAGGTTAAAAACCCCCACATGAAAAATATCGTGGAAACGATGACCAGGGCTCGGGTGCGTTTGGATTCCTCGGGTGATTGACTCATGGGCTCTCCTGAATTGTTAACCTATAACAAATACTGCCGAATTTACAAATCACCAGCAATTGATATCGCAGCCTTGAATAATTCATTCCGACACAGGACCTTTGCCCATCTTTGCCACGCACAGACTTCGGTTCCGTTTTTTCTTCGGTTGCAGCCTCACAGGCAATTTTAATTTAGCATGAACTTTTAGGCCTCTTTCCTTTTGGGAGCTTTACGAGTGCGTATTCTGACAACCCTCCTTCTCATTTTGATTTCCAGCACGATTGCTTGGGCGCGTCCGATCAATTTGAAAGCGGCCGATTCAGAATGGGTGGAAACAAAACTAAAGCGCTTGGGCTTTTCAAATTCTTTTTCGGAAGAATCAGCAAAATACTATGAACCGAAGGGTTTTAAATCCGTCGTGACTTTAAATCTTTTGGGCTTTCTCACACCTTCTGGTGCTCACCTCACCGAGCTTGATCCCAAGGCTGTTCAGAAATCTTCGACCTTTATCAAAGCGAACCCTGAAGCCTTTCAAGCCGCGCAAAAACAATTTGGTGTCCCAGCGGAAGTGGTATCGTCATTGCTATATATTGAAACCCGTCACGGTGCAGATATGGGAACCTTCCACATCGTCAGCGTGTATGTGCATCTGATGCAAGTGAACAGCCCTGCTAACTTAAAAGAGCTGACTCGCCTGGCGTTACTTAAAAACAAAGAAATCAAAAAATACTCTACAGCTAAAGAAGTTCGCGAGATTATGAAAAAGCGCGTGGAGAGCAAATCCAAATGGGCTGAAGAGCAATTGATCGCCCTAGCGGAGATCCGCAAAAAGAAACATTTAAATCTTAAGAAACTGCGCGGCTCCTATGCCGGCGCCTTTGGTTTGCCCCAGTTTATTCCATCAAGCTATCGCGATTTCGCAGAGTCCTTGGAGCCCGATGCGACTCCGGATATTACGAAACCTGCGGACGCCATCATGAGCGTTGCCAATTACCTGCAAAAGAGTGGGTGGAAGCAAAAGAACTTAGAAGCGCAGGTCACGGCATTGATGAAGTATAATAACAGCCGCGACTATGCGAATGGGATTTTAAATATCTCTCAAAGAGTTCCCCCTCTCCCGCCTTTAGAAACCACGGCCACGATCGAACAGACCCAATAAAAAAAAGGAGCTCGCGAGCTCCTTTTTTTATTTTGTACAAAGTGTTTTAGGTAAGGCCGTACCTTTATTTATGCCACTTGATGTTGGTTGGTTCTTTTACGAATATCATGCCAATAAAGAATGTGATTACTGCCACAGCAATTGGATACACCAATCCCGCAACGTGATTTCCGGTTGCTGCGACCATCGCCGTTCCAACAAATGGAACCAATCCTCCAAAGACCCCGTTTCCGATATGGTAAGGCAATGACATGGATGTGTAGCGAATATTTGTTGGGAACATTTCAACCAGGAAGGCCGCGATGGGACCATAAACCATGGTCACGAAAATAACCTGCACCCAAACTAGGAAGACTAACATCGGTACATTGGGAGATGTAGGACTTGCCAAAGGCTCTAAAGAACTCCAGCCCGAATGATATTCCATCGCCTTGTAAATCGGAACATAGCTTGCGGCCGCGATCGCACAACCCGCCATGATGATTTTCTTGCGCCCGATTCGATCTGATAACCAACCAAAGAAAATAAAGAATGGAGTTCCCAGTAACAACGCCATCGCAATAACTTTATTAGCAATCACGAAGTCGACTTTCAAAACGGTCTGCAAGAAATAGAGGGCATAGAATTGTCCCGTGTACCAAACAACGCCCTGCCCGGCTGTCGCTCCAAATAATGCCAGAATCACCAGACGGCGGTTCTCTGGTTTCATAAAGCTGTCTCTTAATGGGCTTGCGGAAGTTTTACCTTCAGCCTTCATTTGCAAAAAGACCGGGGACTCCTGCATTTTCCGACGGATCAAATAGGAGGCCAAAACCAAGATCACTGAAAGCAAGAACGGTATGCGCCAGCCCCAGGATTTGAATTCATCTTCGCCCAGCCCCAAGCGTGTGGTCAGAATCACACCCAAAGAAACGAAAAGCCCGAGGGTCGCCGTCGTTTGGATATAGCTTGTGTAGTAACCCCGCTTGCCATCGGGACTGTGTTCGGCCACGTAAATAGCGGCGCCTCCGTACTCCCCGCCCATAGCTAAACCTTGTAACAAACGCAGGATAAGCAAAAGTAACGGAGCAAAGACGCCAATTGTTTCGTATCCAGGTAGCAAACCAATTGCTGTCGTCGCAAGACCCATAATAAGCAGTGTCACCATGAAGGCATATTTACGACCGACAACGTCTCCAATACGCCCAAAGACCAAGGCTCCGAATGGTCTAACAATAAACCCCGTCGCGAAAGTCGCAAGAGTTCCTAAGAGGGCCGCTGTTTCGTTTCCTTTTGGGAAAAAGTGTGCCGAGATAATGGTCGCCAGACTTCCGAAAATATAGAAATCATACCATTCAATTAAAGTCCCCGCGCTGGATGCGGCAATAACTTTCCAAATCTTGCTTTTTTCAGAAGCAGATGCCGATGCATTTGCCGACATAGAGGCCGTCGCCATAAAAAATCCTCCGTAAAGTAGAAACTTTTACGGAGACTTCACAAACGTTCAAACAAATAAGAATATATTTCTGAGGTTTAATCAGAAATGAAAAAAGTTTCGCGGGCAAAGTGGTCACTTTACTCGCGCATTTACGAGGGGAAATCTACAGAGATTTTTTCAGGTCCTGCAGACCGGTCACGGTGGATTTATTGCTCTCGAGTTTTGCTTCCGGCATGGCAAGGGCTTTATTAATAACATCCATTGCTTTTTCTTTTTGTTTCAACTCTTTCAAGATATCTGCCAGAACGCTATGATAGTACAAGGCATTGTCCGATTTTGCTGCAGCAGCTTTTTCTGCATAAGGAAGCGCCTGGGCGAATTGTTTTTCTCGCAGATGGAAACCAACAAGTTTCATGAGATAAACATCAGAGTCAGGATGGGCTTTTAATAATTTCTCGAGCCATTCCTGAGCTTCTTTTTTCATATTCGCAGTTTTAAAATACGGAACAGCTACAAAAATTTGGCCGGGACGGTCCAGAGACAAATTGAAAGTCGCGACCTCTTTAGCCAGAACGGCTGCAGCCTCTTCGGACTTTTTCGTTTCGTTCATCAGTTTATAGGTCTGAACCTGTAGGGAAAGAAGTTCTGCTTTTTCGAATCCCGTCATTTCACCGAATTTATTGACAGCAAAAGCTTCTGCTCGGGCTTTGTCGTTGGCCAAAAGATTCTGAATTTCGGCAATATTCTCAGCCCCGATCTTTTTCACCCCGACGGAAGCTTCTTTGCTTTCACCTTTGATCAACTTCAATAGTTCCGGACGCCATTCAATGGCATCAACCGAGTGCGGGAAAACGGCGATCCATTTTTCAAACATTTTCTGGTATTCAGCTGCTTTCTTTTTGTCTTTATCATAAGCGCGTTCCGCCACTTTGATTTCACTATTGGCTAAAAGCAGGCTCGGCTCCCCCGTCGGCGTTAACCACTTCACCACGTCTTCATATTTAAGTGCAGCATAGGCTTGATCCGCTAAAAGCTTGCGAGCCTCCAAGTCCCCTGCCTCCGCTTTTTTACGAAGCTCTGCCAAAGTAGCCTTGCTTGAAGCTTGAAAGACCGCGATTTCTTTTGCAAGGACCGGGGCTGGTTTAAAATCCAAGATGCGAGTAAGTTCTTCGCCTTTCGCATTCATCACGATCATCGTGGGAATGCCTTTGATGTCATACTTTTTAGCGATATCTTTCAAAGCGGGCTTATCAACATTCAAACTGAGTTTGATGAATTTTTCCGTCGCTTTGACGAATTCAGGCTCGCCAAAGGCTTCGCTTTCCAGACGAATGCACGAAGGGCACCAAGGAGCTTTGAAATCCACTAACAAAAGTTTTTTCTCGTTGGCAGCGAGTTTTAAAGCAGCATTGAAGCTGTCTTCATAAAAGCCGTGCTTGTTCTTTTTTAAAGGGGCTTCAATAGTGGCTGCCGCATTCGCAGTTTTCGTTACTGCGGGTGCAGCAGCTCCGGATGCTGCCACCAATTTCCCTTTAGTGATCTGAAATTTCTCTTCATGAGCTTCACACACGGTATTCTTGTCATCGCAGACATAATAATTAACAGCAAATGGCTTGGCTTTGGCCTTAGCCGCATCAAAAATAAACTCTTTCGGCTCTTTCTTAACAGCATCAATGGACTCTTCGCCCATCACCAATGCCGCTGGCGCATCTTTATTGAAATGAAACCCCGAATCCACGCTCGCCACAATCTGCGAACCTTTCAATTTCAAATGAACCTTGCCATCAGAAAGACGCGCAAAAGAGGAAGCAGAAACAACCAGTAAAGATAAAGCAAGAATCAAAGTTTTCATGAGAGCATTAGATTCCCGGGCCTAAAAGTTGTCCAGAAAAACCACTGCGACAGCAACCGGATTTTTCCGCATTGCGCAAGTTGACCAGTTTAGCCCTAACTCATAAACTATATTAAATTTATGGAGGTCGTTTGGGTTCACTTCTAATACTTCTTCTTTTACCATTTACATCGATTGCCTCAGCAGATGATATAACACTCGAGCAAGCGACTAAACTTGTGTTTCCCAAGTTAAATCCTAAATCTTTCGAAACCCACCGCAATAATAATGAACTTCTCTCTGACGAGGGCGCACTAGCGAACATAGTCAGCAAGAGCGGCCATGCCTTAGCTGTTTTTCGGATAAGGAACGGGGTTCCTACACCCTCCGGAATGGTTATCGAGGATCAATTTGCGGATCACCATATCGAAGTCTATTTACTGAAATCGAAACCGCACTTGGCGATAGAGGCAAAAGGTGTTTTTAACCAACGTCAGTTTTGCGACTGCGAATCGGACGATGTCCACGTTCACTTCAAACCATCTAATGCAACAATGCCCATCACTACAAAAGATGATGCGTACATAATTGAAACTCAACACCCTTACGGCGGAACCAACTTTTCTTACGATGACACGTTCTTAAATGCATTCAAACAAGAAAACCACAAACTAATTCAGATCCTTAACGTTGCTACAGAAACGAGTATGGCATTTAGGTGCCCAGATCGCAGTGAAGATTGCGATGGTCCTTTAGACTATCACAGCAAATTTAAAATTAAGCCCACATCCTCTTTTTGGCTATTAGATGGTTACGACAACAATTTTATCTATGGCCAGAACCTTCCTATTAAAAGAGTTTTTCAATGGGATAGGAGAAACAAGATTATGAAAGAAAACCGCAACGCGGGCACTAAGTGTTCAAGCCAAATAATTAAGCAAGCTTCCATCTTTGCGAAAGAAAAAGAAAAGGAAGGCGACTTTGTTTCACCTACAACGACAATTGAAAATGTAATTGAACAATGCGCTAACTACGATACCTTTTCTAAATTCCGATGGCTAGAGAGCGATCTCATCTTCTATTATTTTAAGTCTGCATACTTCGACTCTTGTCTTTCCTTAGCCAAGAAACTTGAAGGCCGAAAAGACTTCTCTTCCCGTCCAAAAAAAGTTCAGGAAGCCATTCTTCACAACAAAAAACTCTGCACTGGAAAAACAAAAACCCCAGCCTTGTAAGCCGGGGTTTCCATTAATTCAGATTTTTATATCTTAATTACTGACCTAGAACGTAAGCGAAGATCAATGGAGCAACGATAGTAGCGTCTGATTCAACGATGTACGACGGTGTCGTTGGAGCCAATTTACCCCAAGTGATTTTCTCATTTGGAATCGCGCCAGAATATGAACCGTAGGAAGTTGTAGAGTCAGAGATTTGCGCGAAGTAGCTCCACAATGGGATGTCTTCGTGGCCCAAGTCTTGTTCAAGCATTGGAACGACGCAAATTGGGAAGTCACCGGCGATACCACCACCGATTTGGAAGAAGCCCACTGGAGCTTTTTTAGAAGCGCCCATGTACCACTCAGCCCAAGTTTTCATGTACTCGATACCACCTTTAACAGTCGTGGATTTTTTGATGTCACCTTTGATGATGTGACCTGTGAAGATGTTACCCAAAGTAGAGTCTTCCCAACCTGGAACAACCATTGGAAGGTTCTTTTCAGCAGCAGCCAACAACCAAGAATTTTTTGGATCGATTTGGTAGTACTGTTCCAATTTTCCAGAAAGAAGGATTTTGTACATGAATTCGTGAGGGAAGTAAGACTCGCCTTTTTTATCAGCGTCTTGCCAGTATTCCAAAACCACGTTTTCGATACGACGGATTGCTTCCTCTTCAGGGATGCAAGTGTCAGTAACGCGGTTCAAGTGACGTTCCAAAAGTTTTTGTTCGTCAGCCGGAGTCAAATCACGGTAGTTCGGGATGCGCTCGTAGTGATTGTGAGCTACCAAGTTGAATACGTCTTCTTCAAGGTTCGCACCTGTGCAAGAGATCGCGTGAACTTTACCTTGGCGGATCATTTCAGCCAAAGAAAGACCCAATTCAGCTGTAGACATTGCACCTGCAAGTGTCACAAGCATTTGGCCTTTGTTATCGATGTGTTTTTTGTAACCAACAGCAGCATCTTTCAATGCGGCAGCGTTAAAATGACGATAGTTGTGTTCGATAAACTTAGAAATCGGTCCCATTACATGCTCCTGTTTTGCGAAGAGGCGCAAAAGTAGCATGTTTAAGCAAAAACTCAAGCAGAGAATGGCTTTTGCAAAAGTTCAACCGGGAGAAATTAGTTCTGTATTTACGGCCATCTGCGGACTCTGCCGCATCCAGTCGTACGAGTGCAAACTTCTAAACTATCGCTTTGAACCATCCTTAACCACTTCCCAACCTACATCCAATAGATTGCATCTGATGTATTCCTCAGGTGGCTCAGAGAGATGTTCAACGTTTGGAGTTGTTCGACACGTTTTATAGGCATACCGATTCTGCCCAACTTCTCCGAACTTAAAGCAGCACTCGGAGGAGATATCTCTTAGTTTCAGTTCTATTAAATCAGAAACCTGCTGCCTACAAAGGTCTCCAGTTTCATATATAGAATAATTTACGAGCACATTCATGGAGTCCGCTTTTTTACCGGATGTTTGCTTTCTCAGCTTCAGCGAAATAACACGCCCCTTTTTCTTAATAACAACGGGATCAAATTGGGAACCCTTAGCTTGATCATCACATGTCATCTTCGCTTCTTTAATTTCGACTATTTCAAATCGTCCTGCAAATTTTCGCTCAGAATGTGGCATACACACCGCCTGGACTACACTCGATACGACATGAATAATGACAACAACTGCTGCAAGTTTCTTCATACTAACATCCCCAATCTCCACAGGGACTCTTCCATTTTTCGGCTTTGTCTTTAACGATTTTAACAAAATCACCACAGTCATTGTATTTGATCAAAAGGAGTGTTGATCCATCCTTTAAAACATCACCGGCGAAAATATCAATGTTCGTAACATACGAAGCTGTTTCGAGTTCTTGCTTGTAGATTTCTTCCCGCTTTTCCCCAGCCTGAAGATTTATCGTAAATTCTCCTACAAGAAAGCCATCATCACGATTGCCAGTCTTCATATCAAACTCTTTACCGTCTTTTCTCAGTGCCAAGACGTGCTGGGAATCCAATCTATAAACACCCTTGGTGCCGGAGAGAGTTTTTATAGCGACGTCCTTAAAGGGATTTTCCTTACCGATCATCGCAATCGCACGTCCATCTTCACCATATTCAAAACCAAACGAAGCGATATGAGTATCACCGGCGAAGTTGAGCTCGACCGCAAAATTCAATTTTGAAATGGGATGAACAACTGTTTTGTCTTTATCGAAGACCTTCAGATACAAATTATCCGTCTCTGCGATCCCCAATTCTTTTAAAAACTTAGCCCGCAGTTCAGAGTTGACGACCCAATAGTCATCTCCATCACCGATGACTGGCTTGCCTTTGGTTCTGATGGCAAAATCTTTGAGTACCACATCGTGAAGTCCCTTACTGAGTTCTCTCCCTAATGAAATATATTTCTTACCAGCAGATAAATAGATTCGCTCTTTTGCAAGAGCACCCATACTTAAAAAAAATATAACAACAGCGACGATTACCTTCATGTTCCACTTATCGGCAGAAACACAATACAGTTTATCCAACAAAAGACCATTATGACTTCAAAGAAGGTTTTTGAACCAAAACGGCTTTACTGAAAAATCCCGTTTCCTTTCGTAGATCGATGAACCCCGCAGACAAGAGAAGATCCTCTATCGGATGCAGGCTGTAGTTCTTGTAAAAAGGCTCGTGAAAGTCCTTGGGGAATTGTTCCAGGGCCCAATTCAGGTCCTTGGCTTCGTCCTTTTGCACAGAGTCGACCAGACCGTAATAGCCACCGGGTTTTAAGACTCGCATGCCTTCTAAAACAGCAGCGTCCCGAACATCCGCTGGGAGTTCGTGGAAAAGAAAGCAGGAATAGACGAAATCAAAGTGACCTTCCTTAAACGGCAGCTCCTCGGCGGCACCTTGCACGAAATCCACGCCGCGGAAATTGACCAGGTTTTTGCGGGCCTGCTTTAAATAGGGCTCGCTTAAATCCAAAACCGTGATGTGTGCTTTCGGGAAAGCAAGCTTCATGAATCGGGTGAGTCTTCCTGTCCCCGCGCCCACTTCCAGAAATCTTAAGCCCGCGCCTTCGTTGAGGAACACGTCTTTTGCCAGTGGAATGATTAAGCGGCGCATGGCATCCGCGGCTCCGGCAAACAGAATTTCGACCTGATGTTCGTAAAGCTCTGCAGATTTTTCCGTCAGGTACCCGCCACTTTGATAGTGGAAATTTCGCTGGTAGTACTCTGGCAAATCCGCAAGATATTCCCGCGCTTCCTGGTTAAATTCTTTCGCTTCGCGATCGTGACGGCGACGGGAAATATGAAACCCATCGACCAAAATTTTGGGATATCGAAGGGCGTGCTTAGCCAAATTTTCGGGGTACAAAACTTCTAAAGGATAAAGACCTTTATCGATATTATCGCTGTCTTTTTTCAGAAGCTTATAAAGCTCGGTATAGGATTTTTTGATGTTTTTGATTTCAACGGAAGGACGGTCTTTGGCGGACTGCCCGATCAGTTTTTCCAACAACGGCAATGTGAACTGTTGCGCTGTAAAGTGCGCAGAGCGGGCTAGTGAATAGCCCAAACGTAATTTAGTTCGTAATTTCTTTGGCAGCTGCTTTTGCGCCATTGGTCACCTTCTTTTGTTGTGCCCAATGTCTAAATGTTAAACCCACCATCGCGAGACCCGCAATAATCACCAAAGCAACCATGGTAAACCACATAGCTACGATCATGCTTTTGCTCCTTCTAAATTCGCTGCCACGGAAGCTCTGACTTCATTCACAATGTGCGAAGCCATCACCAGACCAAAAGTCCCTGTGATGTAACTTGCAGATCCATAGATCATATTGCGGTTGTCACAGCCGTGGAAGTCATTCGTTTTCGGGCACACACATTTAAAGCCCATGCCTTTATCGTAAGTCAATTCCTCGGGCATCATCACCGGTTCATCCGAGAATACGCAAGGAATTCCGAATTCTTTTTCCGGGAAATCGTATTTTTGACGAAGAATTTTACGCAATTGATGCGCGAGCGGACAGGTGTGAGTGACACCCAGGTCTTTTTTCTGAATGCGCAGTGGATCCATTTTCGCAGCCGAACCCGCAGACGTGATCACGTGAATATTTTCTTTCACACAAGTCGCCAGCAAGTGCGCTTTCGCCGTCAAGTTGTCGATAGCATCGATTAAATAATCAGGTTTGATGGCAAGCATGCGCTCTGAATTTTCAGCATTATAGAATTCAGGAATCACTGTGACTTTCGCTTGTGGATTGATTTTGCGCAGACGCTCACCCATCACTTCGGCTTTTTTCTTACCTACCATACCTTGTACAGCGTGCAATTGACGGTTCGTGTTCGTGATACAAACTTCATCGAAATCGATGATTGTGATGTGGCCCACACCAGAACGCGCCAAGGATTCAGCGGCCCAAGAACCCACTCCCCCGATGCCCACAACCATCACGTGTGTGTTCATTAACTTTTTCATCGTTGCATCACCCACCAGGCGGCCCATGCGATCAAAACGACGGTGCAGAACGTATTCCGTTTCGGGTGGTTGTTGGGGTTGAGAAGGATTTTGATTTTCTGTGATCGTTGTTTCCATTTACCCTACTTTGTTCTGCTCAAGCAGACTCGGTCTGACGACCCGAGAAGTAGGGTCAATGCAGACTGTCTTTAGGGTCCACCAGATGCAGATCTGTCGAGCCAAAAAGACGGTGAAAATTCCCTGTAGTGATATCTAATATTTCCAAAGGATCAAGGGATTTTAGCTTCCCTATAGTCTTTGCCACCTCCCAAATGGATTCAGGTGGATTTAACTGCCCTTTAAACGCCGGGGGCGCCTGATCCGGGCTGTCACTTTCGATCAATAAAAATTCCATAGGAATCTCTTTAACAGCCTGGTGGAGCTTTTGATTATCTTCGCGACACACGGGCCCACCGACAGACAGATGCAAACCTCGTTTTAGGAAATCCTGGGCCTTGTGAGCGCTGCCATTAAACGAATGGACCATCCCTTTTTGCGGTGGCAGTCCAAACAGATCCATGATCATCAAGCTTTCGTCATGGGCTTGCACGATGTGCAAAACCACGGGCCGATTTCCGATGTGACTGATTTCCAGTTGCTCTTCAAATGCGGTGATCTGACGATCGCGCGAATCCTTCATAATATGCGGGCGAAAATCCAATCCGACTTCACCCAACCCCATGGCTTCCGGAAGTTCCTGGGCGAGGAGGTTGAGGGCTTCTTCTAATTCTTCGTCAGAATGATCTGCGACCCAATAAGGATGAACTCCATAACAAAGACCAATGTGATGCGGAAAGCGGGCCTTTAAGCGGCGTTGACGTTCCCAGTCCTCAGGACCGACTCCGCCTTGCATAAAGAAATGAATGCCCTTCGCTTGCGCGGCTTCAATAATTTCAGACTCTTTGCCATCCCAGCGAACATCAGCCAAGTGCCCATGAGCATCAATCCATCGTCCAAACGCAGTCATTAAGCCTCCCACCCCGACTTTAGGTTTGCATAGTTTCAGGACTCTAACAAGTGGTGTTCTATCCCGATACGGTGATTGCGAAGGAGTGTGTATGAAGCACAAGGGTCTACGTTTGGGTTTTGATGTTTCTATGGCAAAAGGAGCGACATTGAAGCCGCTCAAGGTTCAATTTTGGAGCGATGAATCCGCTTTTCAAAAATTTAAACCTCATGCGCCATTCAAATATATGAGTGATGCCCTGGTGGGTTTGTCACTTGTCAAATTGAACTCGTATATCAAATCTCCATTGACGACAAAGCATATGGACTACCCGTTTGCTTTGGATGCTTGGAAGACTTTAGATCCCCACGTTGAGATCTATGAACGCTCTCAGGAGCGCGTTCGCTCCTTGCAATCTCATATCGCGGTGGTTGATCCACAGCTTTGCGCTCTTTTTGAAGAGCACTTCAATGAAACTTTTGAGACGGCGATGACTCCTTCAGGTTTCGACCTGACGGCTATGGGTCCTTTGCTTGAAACCTTCGCCTGGTTTGAAAACAAAATGTCTTCTCCGCTGCTTTATAATTTCGGTTTGAACTTCTCTAAACCGTTTATGGATAAGCTGCACACACTTTACTCTTTCCTATACAACTTGCGCAGCCTGGTTGCTATCGATCACAACGCTCACGTGGCAGATGCTTCTCATGAAGCCGTGAAAGTCGATGCCGTGACAGACTATTTGCCACGAGTTGAGTACGTGGTGAACGATGCTTTGCTTTATTGGAACTTCAAACGTTTTTCAGAACCATTCACGGGGCGTGGCACTCCTGATCAACGTGTCGAAAAGCTTTTCGCTAACCCTATGGAAAAGGCTTTCCAAAAATACTCTCACAACGCTTGTCACTTGGTGCACAACTTGCCGAAGTCCTTCATCTCATCTTTGAATCCGGTAGAGCTTGAAGAAGCTTTCTATCTGGTGCAAATCGACTGGTTGCTGGGCTCCCCTGCTGGTTTGCTATTTAAAATCCGCGAAGAGATCTTTGCTTTGCAGAACGGTTACGAAAAAATCTTCTGGAAAGACATTGAACCTAAAAACCACAACAAACCGGTGGCTTTGCATTTGTCATGTGAAGTTTCTGAAGAGCTAGTTCACGGAGTAAAAGCCGCTTAGTGGCTTTTAGATATTTACATTGATTTAAATCGCCCACATCTCCAATAAGATGTGGGTTTTGTTTTTTAAGACATCCCCAAGACGGAAACCCCACCCAACGGGGGTATCGGTCAGCCCCCCTCGCCTCGTCCATTCAAACGGCGCTCGGACATCAATAACTTCAACTCACTCTCATGCTCTAAAAAATGCGCTCAACCTTTGCAGTATCATGTATGTGCGAGGTATCGGTCACAGAACTCTATGAGAGGAAATAGAAAATGAAGCAACAAACCTTTTCCGAGATAAACTCCCCGTGGAATTTTCGGTATTGCCACGGCGGAACTTTGCGAAAATCATCGAAAGGTCGCGGTGCTCGGCCCCTTTCAACCAAAGATCCCGTTCACCTCGTCTTTAAGATCAATAAAACTGCAGTCACGGCGGGACTTCGCAGTCCACGCAATTTCAATCTGATTAATGCATTACTAAAAAAGTACGCGCGTAGATTTTTTGTAAAGATCGAGCAACTGTCCATTCAGAGGGATCATATTCATATCCTCATTCGCGGGGGACGGCGCTCTGCCCTGCTAAGTTTCTTTCGAGTGGTGGCTGGTCAGTTTGCGCAGGTGTTGACCGATACCTTCACCAAGCAACACGAAGGAGAAAAGATCTGGAAGTATCGGCCGTTCACGCGCGTGGTGCGGGGTTTTAAGTCCTATAAAATTGTACGGGATTATATTCAGTTAAATGAGCGAGAAATCTTAGGGCGGCCGTATTCGAAAACACAGCTCCGTGGTTTATCAGAGGAGCAATTGCGGGAGTTGTGGGTTTAGCTGAATAACATTGACCGATACCCCCGGGGGACTCGTGAATTATTTCGGTGGGACTGCTACGATGTCGGAGCGGTATTTTTCTATCTTTGTCCATTGAGGGGCGCCACCGACGGCCAAAGGATTGAATTGGCCTTTTTCTAAATTATCGATGGAGTTAAGCTTGCGCATGCTGTGGGCTTCAAGCACTTGGCCAAAGCTGCCTGGGAATACGTGGTAGCCTGCGTGTTCTAGCTGCGCTCCTAAGCTAATTTCTTTTTTTGGAGCATCTTTTCGCGGATTTTGCGGAAGATGAAATAGATCAAAAGCAAACCGATGATACCGAACACCACCAATTTGAATTGGCGAAGTTTCATCAAGATAGGTTCACCGTAGTGAGCTAACAAATAAATTTGAGTCGGAACGCTGATCGCTGCTGCAAGACCATCGATTAACAAGAACTTCCAAACTGGGAAGTGCAACATCCCGCAAGCCAAGTGACCTGGGAAACGAATGCCCGGAGTGAAACGGAAAATACCGCAAGCGTAAGCGCCATACTTATGAGTCCACTCCTCCACTCGTTTCATCAAGTGAGGTGGAAACATTTTATGAACACGCGGATGATAGAGAAGCTTTCGGCCAAAGACTCTGCCGACCCCATATATGAGGAAGTCGCTGAGAAAGACGGCAAAGAAAGCAATGATCGCGGCGGTATGAACGTTGACGACAGGCGCACCTGGAAAAGGCGGAGGAAAATGTTCAGGGTGTGAACCCATGAACGCCAGAATACCCACGCTAATAAGAGTCACTTCTTCAGGCAATGGCAAGCCAACTGCTGACAACAACATCATACCGATCAATGCGAAGTAGACCGTGTATGGTTGGTAAGCAAACTGCGACATCCACTGAAATATCGGCTCGTTGGCAAATTCCAAAAGTAATCTCCTAGGTCCCCTACTATGCAGGGAACTGTCCCACTTGAACACCCACGTCACACTGTGCTATGTTCACTTTCCGCTATAAGGAATAGTATGCAGAGCGAAAGAGGATTTGAATACGGTGTAAAACACATTATCAGCCCGATGTCCGGGTCGGTGCGTGATGTTTTATTAAGCATTCTAGATCTCAACGCTGATGAAGTGGACTTTTTAATACACCTGGGTTCCATCTATCTCAACCATAGTCGCATTGCTGATAACGTTTCGGTTTCGAGTGGTGACTACTTACGAGTCCATACTAAGCCACGAAGATTCCCAAAAGGTAACGTCGACTTCACAAAGCGTATTGTTTTTGAAAACGATCACTTCGTGGTGGTCAACAAAGTCTCAGGAATTCCCGTTCATGGAAGTGTCGATAACATCCAGGAAAATCTGCAATCCTACATGGAAGAAGTTTTAAAGCAGAAGTTATATGTCACTCACCGACTGGATGTTCCAACCAACGGCCTGATCGTTTACGCAAAAACTGAGGAATTCCAAACGGCATTTAATAAATTATTAATCGCGAGAGAAATCAAAAAAATCTATCGCGCTAAAATCGAAGGCCACGCTCCCGCGCAGAAAATTCTGACTCATTATATGGAGCCCTCGCCGCGCGCACCGAAAGTTCTGAGCCACGAGCCAAAAGATAAATGGCAGGAATGTGTTCTGGAAATTTTAGAAGTCAGTGAACAACCCGAACATACCGAACTAAGAATTCACCTGCACACCGGACGAACTCATCAAATCCGCGCACAATTAGGTTATGAGAAATCCCCGATCATCGGCGATCACGCCTATGGGGCCGAAAAAAGATGGGACGAAGAAAAAATCGAACTGACCGCCTGTGAGTTGCAATTCATCAACCCGCTCACGGGCGAATCACATCACTTTATTATCTAACCCAGCGGAGGGACGGCCTCGCAGCGCAGGCGTGCTCCAAGCACGTCGGAGCGAGGAGATGGCCCGACAACGAAGCAGTCAGGCCATTTTCATCAAGAGCGTCTTAGAGGACGTAGATGTTGGTCATTAGGCTGTACTGAGTGTTGAACGGTTGCCAGATTTTCGTGTCTTCGCCTTTGTAAGATCCCAACATCGAGTCATTACCTACGCCCAATGTGAACGAAAACCCACGCGCTGGCTTAATCCACAAGCTCGCACCCAAACGAAGCGCTGTCGTGTGATCGCCTTCCAAACCTTCTGCTGCAGAGGTGTGATACCAGTTTTCAATGAAACCAGTTTTAGTCGTAATCTGGAATGTTTGATTGATGTAGTATTGGAATTGTAGGTAGTGCTCAAGACCGAATTGTTTGTTCGTCTGACGAGGATCGGTCACGAACATACCATCATCGCCAAATGTTGGGATGGATGTATTGATGCTGGCTGTTTGGCTCTGCCAGTAAATATCTGGTTTCGCAACATAAGCCACAGACCACGAACGGTTGAAGTTATAATCAGCGTAACCTTCAAGACGGATCTTTGTGATCAATCCGTTCTCTTGAGAAACTTTGCTGGAAGGAAGGTAAGTTTTTACTTTACCAGAAAGATCGATATCACCGAAGTAACCCAAGTCATAGTTTGAGTAAACGAAGTGAATGTCTTGAAGTGAAAAGTTAGAAGTTTGCTTTTCACCGTACTCATCCATACCGGCTGTGTTGTAATTGAATGGCAAACGCAAAGCTGCTTTTTGATCAGCGCCCAACTTATAATTGATAGAAAAATAATCGTAAGTATCAACCGAGCGTGCTTCTGAAGTAGATTTGCCCGGCTTCATATTCTGTTGTGAAGCGATAGAAAAGAAAGTCAGGGACCAGTCGTTCGCACGACCACTTACTGAAGTTGCGGAAACGAAGTCGTCACCATCCAAAACGGCTGCGAAAGAAGACGTCGAAACCAACAAACCTGCGATCAATAAACCGGTCGCTTTTCTTAACATTTTTCACTCCTAAATACGGATGCTTACGACAAAGACTTGGAAGTTATGCCATAGCGCCTCGCATTAAACAATAGTCAAAAATTAGACAGTCTTTTGACTTGAGCAGACGCGCAAGAACGCCTACTGTGAGTGCCTATGAAAAAGTACACATTGCTTAAGAATTTGATTCTGTCTCTGGTTTTGGCCCTGGTAACGGGTTGTGCCGTCTCCTTCTCGAAAAAACACTGGGATCTTCCCCCGAAAGCGGACAATGAGATCAGCGTGATGTCCTTCAATGTCGAAAACTTGTTCGACACTGTAAAGACTGCAGGCCATGACGACGAAACATTCTTGCCAGCCTATATGAAAAAAGGCGACGCGAAACTTCGCGCTGCTTGTGTCAAAAATAATGACAGTTCCTATCGTCAAAACGAGTGCCTGACGACGGACTGGTCTCCAGATGCGTTGGATACAAAGCTTAACAACATCGCTAAAGTTGTTTTGGGCGTTGATAATAATGGTCCCGACAATTTGATGTTGATCGAGATCGAAAGCGATGTCGTTCTTAAGCAATTGAACGAAAAATTGGCTGCTGCCAACTACATCACTCAAGTGATTATCGATGGGCCTGACAAGCGCGGTATTAATGTGGCCTTCTTGTCGCGCTTTCCTTTGGTTGGCAAACCCGTCTTGCACGCGATTCCGTGGAAGCCTGAAAACGAAAAAGATGGCGAATGGATGGAGCGCTCTCGTCGTATCCTGGAAGTGACTGTAAAAGCGCCCAATGGCGATCCTATCACTTTCATGGTGGGCCACTACCCTTCTCAAGCGAACCCGACGTACTGGCGTCAACAGATCGCCAATTTCACTGTCGAGTTGATCAAACAAAAAGGCCCTAATGCCATGGTGGTATTCGGTGGCGACCTGAATATTTCAGCTGAAGAAGAAGACAGGGTTCATATCTTCCGCGATATCCTGGCAAAAGGTGGCGCGGTTTCTCACTTTGTGGGCTGCAAAGACTGCCCGGGTACTCACAACTACCGCGGCACTTGGTCTTTCCTGGATGCTCAAGTTTACAGCCCAGCCCTTTTGGGTGATGGATCTGGCAGCTACCAAATGATGCCAAACACAATCGACGTGATTCGCTACAACCCGATTCACCTTAAAAAAGGCAAGTACCCTAAACGTTGGGATTACGATGAACAAACAGGTATCTCGGATCACTTCCCGCTTTACGTTCGCTTGAAACAAAGAAGTGAAGCGAAGACTCCGGTGAAAGATGATAAACCGGCGGCGACTGACAAGAAAAAAGCTCCCGCGAAAAAGAGCAAAAAGAAATAGCTTCAAAAGCTAAAAATAAAAAAGCCGCGTTTTAAACCGCGGCTTTTTTATTACCCTGGTCAGTTGCCTGACCGCCCTTGCTTTTGCTTTCAGAAATTTTAGTAAACTAGCAAACGACCGATATCAACCGTTGGACGGTGACCGCAAGTCGCAAGATCTTGCTTCCATTTCTTGCCGACTGTAACGGACGTGTTATTGAAAGTAACAGGATTTTTGTATTTGTCGGATTCGATCACACCGGCACCCACAAGTTCATTACAACGGCCTTCAACTTTAACAGTCAAATCCTTTGCAGAAACCGCGTATTGATCCTTACCCAAAACCATAGCCATGTCGGAATTAAGGATAGAAACAACAGGAGCTGTCAAACTTGCGCCATCGATTTGCATTTTCATAATATATGAATACGACTCTTCCCTAACAGTGCCGTTAGAAGAAGCTTTAAATTTACCGCTGGATTGAAGAGCGAGACCTAATTTCGAAGGATCGTCTTTCAATGTCACTAGAACCAACTTGTAAGAATCTTCAAACACATTCATATAAGTCTTTTTCAAGTCCAATGCATCAGCGAAAGACTTAACCGGCTGACCCAGAATTTCCACGGCAATTTGACCTTCTTCTGTAGTAGCAATAGTTACGTTGAAGGCCTTGTTCATTTTGCTTTTGATAGCGCCCAATCCGTTTGAATAGTTCAGATCATCTTTCAAAGAAGTGATCTTTAAAGTTGTGACACCTTTTTCATCCGTCGCTTTCTCGCTGATGGAGTACAAAGATTTTGTGACGTCTGCGTGACCCAATGCCAATTGTGCAAGCTCCAAAGCCTCAATTTGCTTTTCCATCATCACAGATGAAGCCGCATAGGCTCCGATTGTCACACGGGAAGAATTGCCAAAACTTCCACCGCCTTTTTTGCCCTTAGTACCTTTTGGATACTTGATCTTCGCCATAACATTCGGCGGAGCGATTTCCTTGTCTTGCGGCGTACAAGCAGTCGTTAAAAGTGCGGAGGAAAAAAATAGAGCGGAAAGTACTTTTAGGCTTTTCATAGGGGCAGAATCTAACCTGATCGGTCCGATTCCGCCAGAGGCAAATCCTCTTTTACAGGGGTGTCAAAATCGTAAACAGGCAGCGGATGCCGCCATTGTTGATTTTGAGCTCCTTTTCGATTTGGTAGCCGTTGGGAGCCGGTTGAACCCGATCCTTGTCCGGATACAGGATCCCAAGCTTCTGGGGCTTATATAAACGGCATAGCTCAGCCGCCAGGGTCTTAAGGCCCCCTTTGCCCGCAACCGGCAAGCGCTCCCCATAAGGAGGGTTTACGACCATCCACAGTGCACCCGGAAGGTCCACACCTTGAAGGGCGTCCTGAACCCAGAATTTATGCTCCTGGGACTTAAACTCGTCTCGTTGATAGGCCTTTAACTGCGCTTCAACTTCGTTGAAGTTTTTAAGGCCGATTTCAGGCATCTCGGGATTGATGTCCATTCCTAGCACCGCTTTGAACGGCGCACGCGCAGGGATTTCATAGTTCAAGGCAAAGCTTGACGACAAGAAAAGCTTTGGACATTTCTTCCACTGCTTAAAAGCGTAGTCTCTTTGAAATTGCCCCGACCACAAACCACGGGCCTCGGTCAGGAAAGTTCCAGATCCCATCATCGGATCACACAAATTCACAGACGCTACTTCTGCAGGAGTCGACTCCCCGATCATTTCTCTTAAAAGTTCAGCCGCAATCGTTTCACGCATCGGAGCTTCACCTTTAAGCACGGACCAACCCCGCTTATGCAAGTGTTCACCTGTGGCATCCAGACTGATCGTGCAGAGATCGTCTTCCATGCGAATATAAATCGCAGCACAAGTGCTGTCGCCATTTTGGCCAGCGAAGATCTCCTGCAAGGCTTTTTCAGCACTTTCCTGCAAGCGCTTTTCATTGTTCAGACGGCTTTTTTGCGCTGCCACTTCCCAATCCACGTTCGCATGATGAAGGTATTCCTTCCAAGGAAGTGATTTGAATTTTTGATAGAATTTAGGCAAATCTTTGGTGCGAAACGAAGTCATTCGCAGCAACAGTCGGTTCGCTGTTTTCAAAAAGAAATTCAACTGCAGAGCTTGAAACAGTTCCGTTTCAAATTCCAATCCCCCCATCAACACTGAAACATCGGGGAATGGCAGAGAATGAGTCTTTGCATCTTTCCCTAACAGATAAGGCCAGATTTCTTTCATCTCCTGAAGAGCCGTGTTTTCGAAACCAAGGGGTGTAGAAATAAAAAAACGATTCACAGTTAGAATCTCCAATAAGCATCAAACAAAACGTAATAACCATCCGTTGCCGAAAGCTTAAAGGACGAAACATCTGTTGAATTGAGTGATAAACTGAAATGGAAACGGTCCCAGATTTTGACGTAGGTTAAGTATCCACCGAGCGCTTTGGTTTCAAAGTTATAACTCGGGCCCAACAAGACGCGGTCCCAGTTATCGCCGATAAATTCATAACCTGTTTGAAAGGATGTCGTACCTAAAGTTTTAACCGCTGTCACATCGGCCGCATCCGCGAAGGACATGGCGGCCACCGTGAACATCGTATGCGAGATCACGCTTTCGGAAGAAATCGAATCCCAGTACACGGTAAAGTTGAGTGTATTGGAACCATCTTTAGGAACGTGGGCGGTATTTGCACCCACCGAAAATGTATTGGAATCAGATGAAAACACGCGATATTTGCCGGAGCCATTGTACGCTCCCGCGATATCCCCTGGGATGATCGTGCCCACAGAAAGCTTATCGGTAATACCGTAATTGATCTGACCGTACCAGCTGATGACGTATTCATTTTCCCACAATGTTTCAGCGGTCTCCCCCACTGATACACCTTGCGTGAATAAAGGCTTGTACTTCGCAGAAATGTTTTTCCCGCGACGTTTAACGATCAAATCGGTCGTGCCTTTGTATCTGTTGTTTTCAGATGAGAGATTGATGTGATAAATCTGATCGCCCAACTGTATAAAATGCAGACGTGATTGGCGCAGAAGTTCTGCAGTTACCTGATAGGTTCCATCTTCGTTGTTAGAAACGCCGATGATTTCTAGGAAACCAATGATTCCGACACCACTTTTTTGAGACTCCACCGCGACAGTCTCACCCACACGCCAATCGTTAAAGGATGTGGTTGCTTTGATGGTCTTATCATCCAGGATGTGATCGATGCGCGCACTGGCATCTTGGTTTGCGTAGTAGGCGGGTTCAGAGGCTGGCTCACGCATGATGATGGGAACTTCTTCGTCCATGGCAAGGGCATTGGACATGGAGCGGGCCATCACCACTGGTGACACCAAAACCAACCCCAAAATTGCAACCCAAAACTTCATCCCCAACATCTGGGAAACCTTAACTTAGTTTGGGAGAGGGTTCAATTTCGGATGTGGCTATTTCTTGCGATTTTTATCTTTATTTTGCATTACAGCGGATTCAGATGCATTTTTTTGCAGCTTCTTGGCGGCTTCTCTGACTTGCATATCTTTGATGGCTTTCATGGCGCGCATCAAATTTAAGCGATTCGCTTCATCCAACCAGATTTTTTGCGCCTGGAACCAAGCGATCTCTGCCGCGGAACCTTCTTTGCCATAAAACACCATATAAGCAAAACCTTGATTCAAAAGAGTATCAAAAGGCACGTCTTTTTTCTTATCCTTGATGTAAGGCAGGAATCTTGGCGAGGCCTTATACACTTCATCCAAAGATAGCGTCTGATTGCGATCTTGATCATAAATCAACATCACAGATTCCATATAGTGAAGAACCGTTACCATCGTACGGATGTTTGCGACTTCCACCAGGCCTTGTTCTTCTTTGTTTGAAACATAGGCAAGATAGCGAAGTGTTGTGTAGAACTCTTTCCACTCTTCAGGTTTTAAGTTCGCCACGAATTTTGCCATCTCTGGCAAATTATCAAAGTACTTACTGAAATTCAGACGGAAATTCGTTTGAAAGCATTGCTCATTCAGATAATAAAAACCCAATGGATCTACATCTTCAGACAAGTGCTTCCCGTTAGCCTTACCACAGCCAGCCAGCAACATGTCATTATAGACTGCTCCTGAAGAAGACAAGCCCGCACTGAAAAGCAGACTGACAAATTCAAAGGTTTCCCTTTGGTTCATGTACGAATCCCCATTACCACTGAAAGTAAAGAAATTCGCTTCCTGGAAGCTGCGTTCGCCCGTGTTTCCGGTGCGAGGATCGAAGGCTTTAAGATCGAACATCAATTCTTTGAAGTCCTCGTACCAAGTGACCAGGCCACTTGTTTGCATCGCAGCCTTAGTCAACTCGCCACTGGTGTTACTGCCATATGCTAACAATAAACCACGGGACATGGTTCGCATCAGATTAGACGTCGTCAAACTTTTCCAGGTAGTTGTGGAGGCATGCGCGTTATTCACTTCCTCGATACGGCCTTTGGCATTATAGGAAATCAGAACAGCGGAATTCAAAAGATCGCCATAATCTTTCCAGGCATTTTCCAAAGCCGTATGTTCGTAAGGATCTGTTGATAGACCCGCTTTGATGTAACCTGTGGCATTGAAATCGCCGTATTTTTTTAAAAGCTCATCTTGAGAAATCAATGAATCCGCACTACGACCTGCGATCAGTTGCGAATCGACGAAATTCTGCACCAGTCTCCACACATTGTATTCACGTCTTAAAGCGACGATGTGTTTTTTCTCTAGACCCAAGATACCGCGGGAGTCTCCGTTACGACCTGGCTCCAATAAACGCAGGATGGCCGCACGATAAAGTGTTTGGATGGAAATCGGTCTGATTTTTGCGATCTTCTGAATTTGGGGAAGATTCAGGATCGTCGTAATAAGATTATCGATATCTTCCAACGGAATCATTCCACGAGTTGAGATCTGAGGAGCACCTTCGATCAAATCAATGGCTTGACCGATAAACTGACTCACCTCACGCACTTTAGGTTGCGTGCTCATGTCAAAATTATGAATGATGTAGTGATATTTTAAAACCAATCCGTACAGGTCAATCAAACTATTCAGACTACCCTTCCATTGAGTGTAGGTCGCAAGTTGAGCTTCTTGACCCATCAATACGTTTTTGACCACTTCCACAACCGGAAGCCATTGGGTTACGTTTTTATCGGTGTCTTCGTCTTTGATAAACTCTTTGAAACCTTTTAGAGCGCGCTTGCCATCCTCGAAGGAATAGTCAGAGCGAGATGTTTCAGTTTTTTCTAAAAGACGCTGCAAGCCCACACGCAACTGCTCGACAGCTGCAGACACTTGTTGCCAGTTCGCTTGATCTACGGGAACTCCCAGCAACAGCAGTTTTATGTGAGGAGCCAAATCCACCGCTTCGTCACGCACGATGGCCAAAACATCAATCAAGCGAGTGATTTCATCTTTAGTCAAATTATTAACTGAACCACCCAGGACCGCTTTTTTGATTTTCATCAATTCTAAAGCGAACTCGGGTGTGACCACGTTTTCTTTTAAGAAATATTTCGAGAAAAAGCGGCGCATTTCCTCAACCGTATAGGCATTTCCTTGAGCACCGTAAGTTTTCTTTTGGAAATACATCAGGGCTTGGCGCAAGCAATCGACAGAGGTGCGAATCTCTTCTTTTTCGCCATCACCATTGGTCAGGCGTTTCAAAGTTTCCGGAACACCTTGTAAGCAAGCGAGCTTTTCATTCGAGAAATGAAGTTCTTCCTCTTTGGTTTGCTGACCATTGATAAAGTCACTGCAACCCACTGACGAGATCATCAATACCGAAGTGATGAATAAAGATAACTTACGCTTAAAAGACATAAGCTGCTCCTACCATCAATCGATCATTGTTGGCAAACTGAGCCAATTCGTTTTGATTGTCCTGCGATGTCGGCCCCGCTTTTAGCATCTGCATTTCACCAAAGAACGACCATAAACCTGAAAAGCGCAGACGCGCATTCATACGGAACAACTGGAAATCGTTTTCATCAGATTGCGTGAAGCTGACTTTGGTGATCAAACGGCGTGCTTTTCCCAATGAAAAACTGGTTAAAAGCGACGCTTGGTTCGCGTGATAAAAAGGATACAAATTCGTCAAAGGTTCATTGGCGCGATCCGCTCCGACCTCTGTCACTCGGCCACCATGGATATCTAAGCGCATCAGATTAAAGGCCCACCAGCCGTTGTCCCACTCGATAAACGGACTTACTAACAACGCATCTTCAAAAACCGGTTGAGTCCAGTCGGCTTCTTCGAAAACTTTTTCTTTTGTTGGACGATCTAAGATCGAACTTACTCCCACGCGCAGATTTTTAGCTTTGTATGTCACATCAGCACCCGTGAGGGAGTGATAGAAGACTTGCGGGCGCAGTTCGACGTTTCCTTTCAGAGTGCTTAAATCTAAGCTTCCCTGATAGCCAATCGCCAAAGTGTTGTCAGGCTTATACACGTAGCTTAACTGAGCTTTGAAACCGTTAGGATCGCCCACTGCGATCTTGGCGCCATAGGAATTTTGCACGACAACTTCGGTCGTGGAAGGTTGATTCATGTTGTATTGCATTTCCGTGGCTTCATCCCAGATGCGCACACTTTGAGGTGGTTGATGGAACCAAGGATTTCCTCTGACAAAGTCGCCGTCTTCAATCTCAAAGCTGGGACCTTGGCTGGGAATATAAATGGGAGATGCAAATAAAGTGAAATTGTAAGTCGGTCCTTCAGTTTGCCAAAAGATACCTGACAACCCCTGACGATCTGGTGATAGCGGATTCCATTTAAACAAGGGCTCCCACACACCTAATTCCCAGCGGGCATCCAGCTCACTCCACAGCATTTTCTTACGACCAATAAAGAATGTTTCGCTGTCGCTTTGTTTGGTTTGCACATAAAGTTCAGAGATATTCAGGTAATTTAACAGCGGCGAGCCGATCGCCACTCCGCCAGAGATATCCATGCGCAAGGCGGAGTCAGAAAACGGTTCTGTCTTGATCGCAGCGCCGACAAATTGGTAGTTATTTTTCTGCGTAGCTTCAAACTCGGGGCTAATGAAAGAGTCAGAGAAAAGCTTCATTTCTGTGCGCACTTGCGCCACAGCGAATCCTGGGAGTGCCAGCACTGCCCAAAAAATCATCAAATGAATTAGAGAAGCCCCTTTGGGGGGACACCTAAATAGCATAGTTCTCCCTATCTTCCCCTAATACATCAAAGGTTGTGCCCTATTGAGGGGGATTTTAGGGGGTATTGCCGTGGAACGTTTTAAACAAGTGACCTTTTTGGGCGCCCTTGCTAGGATTCCCTCATGTCTCAAACTGAGACCCGTAAGGGTGCTAAATTTTTAATCATTCGCTTTTCAGCGTTTGGCGATGTCGTGCAGACATTGAGCGTACCATCGGCCATTGCGCAAGCTTTTCCCGATGCCGAGATCCATTGGATCACACGCAAAGATATGGCTCCTTTGTTGCGCAATCATCCCCATATTCACAAGGTGTGGGAGTTTGATCGCAAGGCCGGTGCATTTGGTTTGATGAAGCTTGTGTGGTCCATGCGACCTGTTTGTTTTACGCATATTTACGATGCTCACAACAACAGTCGTTCGCGTATTATTTCTTTGATCTTGCGACCTTTTGGTTTTTTAGGACTAGGCCCTAAGTTCATTCGCCGCTCGATTCGTCGTTGGAAAAGATTTTTACTTTTCAGATTTCGCATTAATAAATTTGAACAGCCGTTCAACGGTCAGCGTGATTTGCTGGAACCCTTGCAAAAATGGGGTGTCAGTAAGTTTTCTCCGCCGGCTCCGCAGATTTTTGTCAGCGCCGATGTGGTTGAAAAGGCCCGTGGGATTTTAGGTGATTTTGTCGATACTGTTTCTTTAGCACCTTCGGCGGCCTATTTTTTAAAGCGCTGGCCTAAGGAATACTGGGCACAGTTGATTCAGCTTATGCCTGAGCAAAAATTTGTTTTACTGGGTGGGCCTGAGGATTCTTTTATCGAAGACATTCACGCGGTGGCTCCTGAGCGAGTCATGAATCTGGCGGGTAAGACATCCTTACAAGTAAGCTCCGCGGTGGTTGGTTTATCTCGCGCGGTGATCAGCAACGATACGGGGCTTTTGCATGTGGCAGAGCAATTGGGGAAACGCACGATTGCGTTGATGGGCCCCGCTCCCTTTGGCTTTCCTTCGCGTCCGACGACTAAGATCATGGAACTAGATTTGTACTGTCGTCCTTGCAGCAAACATGGCCAGGGTCCTTGCTTTAATAAAGAAAAATTCCACAAGTGCCTGGTCGACATCACTCCGGCACAAGTGGCCGAACAACTGCGTATCATCCTTGGGGAAAAGTCATGAGCCTGTTGGTGTTTTGGTTTTATAAATTCGTTTTGGCTCCTTTTGGCTGGATTGTTTTGCAGCTTCTGCGCCCATTTATCAGCGGCAAGTTGCGCGAGATGATCGAAGACAAAAACCATAACTTTTATAAGATGACTCACCCGGGGACTGAGAAGCTGATTCCTTTGCATCGCCCTTTGTGGATTCATGCAGCGAGTGGCGAGATTGAGTATGCTCGCCCGGTGATTCGTGAATTTAAAAAGGCGCATCCCGATATTCCGGTGATTGTGACTTACTCCTCCCCGTCTGCTAAAAAGATTTTGGAAAGCATGCACGACGTTGATATGTGGGCGGCCTTGCCTTGGGATTTTGAACTTTCGGTGGCGGCCTTCATTGAAAAATGGAATCCCCGGGCTTTGCTTTTCTCGCGCACGGATGTGTGGCCGGTTTTGGCTCGCGTGGCAAAGAAGAAGCGCCTGACGAGCGGATTGTTTTCTGCGACCTTCGCTGACAATTCTTCGCGATTGAAAGGTCTTTCCAAATTTGTGACCAAGTATGCGATGAACCAGTTGGATGAAATTCATTGTGTTACAGAGGAAGATCGTCGCAATTTGTATGATTTGGGTATTAAAACCAAAATCGAAGTCAGTGGTGACACGCGTTTTGATCAGGTTTTCCATCGTTTGGAAAATCCGAAGCAATTAAAGAATGAATTGATGCCTTCGACCGATGATTTTGTATTTATCGCAGGCTCCACTTGGCCTGAAGATGAAGAGGTTTTGGTTTCGGCTTTATCGAAAATCAAACGCGATAATTTGAAAATGATCATCGCGCCTCACGAAACGACGCCAGCACACTTGGAAAAACTGGAAAAGCAATTCAGCGACGCGGGATTGCCTTACGTGCTGTATTCCAAATCCACGCACTGGCCTTTGGGAAGCATTTTGTTGGTTGATAAAGTCGGGATCCTGGCTGAGCTCTACACTTGGGCTGACATCGCCTTCATTGGTGGCAGCTTTAAAAAGCAAGTGCACTCCGTCATGGAAGCTCTAGCTGCCGGACTGCCGGTGATGGTAGGCCCTCATCATCAAAACAACCGCGAAGCCTTGTTCTATCAAAAAAAGAACTTCTCGTCGGGCATGATTGTTCAAGTCGTTCACAACTCCGAAGACATCATGGTCCTCATCGATCGCATGCGAAAAAAATCTTTCGCTTTTCCGCATATCAAAGAGGAAATTCGCTCTGAGATTGGTAAGAATAAGAATTCCACTCAAAGGGTTTTAAGCAGTTTCTTTTAGGCTTGGTTTTCACATGGTCCGTGGCCCCCACAGCAGGGCAAAACGAATAGAGACACCAAGAAATTTTTTTGCCGTTCCGTGCCTTTCAGTTCGCTTCGTTCTCTTTCGTTTTATTCCCTGCTGTTACCTTTATCCAACCTTTACTCATACGATCTCGTCTTCATTTTCATCTTCATCTTCATTTTCACCCCTCACTGTACTTGTGTTTCATCGCCATCCTCTACTTCCGATATGCTAGCTTCACGTCAAGTTTGAATAGACAGCTAAGTCTATTCCTCATCACGGAGGGCCTTCCTCCCCCCTGCGCTGAACTAGCTTCTCAGGATAAATAGCGAATCCCTGCTTCCGTGCGATACTTTAGTTTATTGTGTCCGGCACACAATAGCTGAAGGTTATCAATTTCATGTCCACCGGCCGCCCATTGGCTGTGCTTGTGATCAACTTGCAGGCGCCAAGTGTTTTCACATCGTCTGCCTGTGACTGGATCGACAAATTGGCAACAGCCCTGTTCAATTCTAATTCTCTTAACATCTTTTGCCGAAGGCTTACTTCTGTTCACCGCCACCGTGGCGGTAGACTTTGCATTCTGGCTTACATCAGCGGGACTCACCTTTTCAGGATTTTCTCTTGGCATTCCTATCCCGGCTTCTTTGGATTTCTTGGATTCTTCCGGCTCGTTCATTTTAGATTTTTTGAACATCCGGGATGTATTTAATTTATTCCTTTCAAAAGATTTCTTAGGTTTCGATCCCGCTTTCTGTTGAATTACTTTCTCTGCCAAAAATTCTAGGAAGCGACTCATATCTGTTGAAGGAACTGCATGAGACAACAACGACTGCGCATGTTTTACTTTTGCATAAGCTTCTTTTGAAAGCGTAAATTCGACACGCACACTTTCATCAGCTTGGGTTTTCTGATGTGTCGGTTGCAACACTGGCAAATCAAAAAACTCGGCAACCTTCTGCTGAGATTCAGTGTGGTTCTTTCCACATAAATCATTAATTACTTGAAGCTTCTCTTTCGTCGTCACAGTGATGGACTGATTTTTAAATACTTCACGCGAGGCTTTTTGAATTAAAGATATTTGATTCAGCTTCAACTCACCCCTCTGGATTTTCTCCGCAATCTCTGGAATCTCACGCATCATGCGAGCAGCGTCGATGCGACGTTGTGCACTTCCTTCTGAATATCCCACCCCCTTCACCAGGTAATCAAACAGGCTACCGAAACCTAATTCCAAAAATGTACGGCGCGAATCGATTTCTTTAATCGTCAAAAGAACTTCATGCAAAAGATCTCGCTCCCTTTGCGCCAACGTTTTCATTCTTTGATCAAGTTCCAGTTTACCAAGCGATTTTAGATTCACGTTTCACCTCCTGAATTTGAAGGCAACATATCACGGGTTTTCAGAGGTACTTTTCCATGCACCTCACAACATATAGCGAATTCATTTTATAAACTCGTAAACGCCTCAATATGATGAGGTTAAAGGATTTAGCTTTTTTGAAAACTTAAAGCGAAAATCTAATCACAGAGCGCACTCTAGAAAGTCGTTTTTCCCGTCAACAATTTTTTAAAAATTATGCCGTTAAATTTTCGAAATACTCATTCGACGAAAACTAAACTGAGGTTTCTTTCTTGACGATCTCGAGGCAGAACGTTCGGACATCATTGAGCTACGCGGGATCAGCGCGATAGTTTGTGGCGTATCACCCGAGAAATATTAAAAGCCTGCGGAGTTTACTTAATAAAAGTAACTTGGGATAGAACGACTTTACCGCCACGATGGCAGTGATTCTCCAAAGATCTTTAAGCTATCCCATTGACAACCCAATCGTGAAAATTGAATTCGATTATTGTCCCCGAACTCGCAGAAAGTAAGGCCGCAGAAATCGACGATGACCGATACCCCCAAGAAAAGAAAAGACAAACAGAAGCGGAATAGTGAAAAGCCCAGGAGTTCATCAAGTACCCCAAGTCTGCCGCGGGATCATTCCAATCTGAAACGGCCCAAAAAAAGCTCATGTTGCCGAATGCCCCTCCAACCTCCACCGCCAGCCCCCTGACCGATACCCCTCCCGGGAAAGTGACTAGCCCTTTTTGTCACCGCCTGCTCCGCTAGTATCCTATTTGTAATATATAAGAATAGGCTCCCCAACTTGTGTGCACAGAACTTGAAGTGAACAGAGGTACTGGGGTTTTATGAAAAAGGCCGCTATTACATCACTTTGTCTCATTTTGATACTGGCGACGAAAGTCTTCGCGCAGGGCACGTCTGTGACCAACGTATCAACTGCACCTGAGAACAAGAAATTCTCGGCGGAGTGGCGTTTATCCATGAAAGGCGCGGATGAGGGCGATGAGCAGACTCAGGCGACCTATGTGGACCTGCGCTTGGAACTTAAATCCAAGTATATTTTAAGCAATTCCCTTTATATCGATCTTCAACCGGCAATCCGTTTTGTATCTGGTCAAGCTCAGACACTTGATGGCGCCGACACGATGAAAAACTCGATCCTTTTGAACCAAGCAGGATTGATGTTTAAACCTGCAAGCTATTTCCAATTGGCTGCGGGGGCCTTGGATCAGCACTATAACCACACATCTTTATTGGTAGACTCTATAGCCTTCCCATCAGCGCGCATGCAAAGCATCTTCAGAGTGGGTCCTGGTATCGCGGGAATCGTGATTGAATCAGCAATTCCAACATCGACTTCCTTAAGCACAAATACTCAAGAAAAAGAACCAACACCAAGCCTGAATTCAGCATCTTTGCGCCTAAACTTTAACTCTTCCAAAAATGTTTTCTGGAGAAATAAAGTCGGTTACTTCATTTACAACAACCTTCCATCAGCGGTGGCTCAAGAATCCATGCTTTTGGGGAATGAAGTGAACACACTTTCTGATGCTCACTATGAATTTGTAAATAAATACTCAGGTATCGAAGCCGGCACGGAATTGCAAATTCCATTGGGCACATTGCTGGATATCACATTGGAGTCTGAATTCGTTAAGAACACTCAAGCAAAAGATGACGTGAACACGGCTTACAACATCGCACTTGGCAGCATCCTGCATGTATCAAGTGCGCTGGATTTCACTCTTAAAGGCAAATACTACTCTGTGGCTCCGGAAGCTGCTGTGGCCTACTTCAATGCTCGCGGTTATGAAACAAACCGCATTGGCTATGAAGTCAGCGGATACTTGAATTTCTTAAAACAGGGATACAACTTGGGCGCTTCCTATAAAGACGCTGAAGTTATGTTCACGAACTCTGTTCAATCACGCGAGAAGACAATTATGATTAAGCTGGAGACTTCTTATGCCAACATCTAAAATGTTTTTCTTAAAATTCATTTTAGGATTGAACCTTTTGACGCTGGCGGCGTGTAATCTGCCTTCTCCAAAAGACAAGACAGAGGGCGGCTCTGAAGCTGCGACCTTTACTATCGATAGCATCAAAGGAACTGCGGCAACGGAGCAAACTTCAGGCGCGTTCGCGTTGCCTGAATCTAAAGTATTCAATTTTTCGGTCTGTGTTAAAGACGTTGCTTACAACAAAACGATCGCAGGTCATAAATTCAAAGTGGCTGAAATCGATCAAGCAGTGACTTCGGATGCTGCTGGTTGCATCAACTGGTCTGAGAAAGTTAGATACAATTATCTAGCTGACTCTCAGTATATCGAGATCAAACGTCACATCCAGGGCCTGGGTTTGCAAAAAGGAACTCGTGAAATTGAGCTGGGAATCAACCCTTGGTCGCACGGCGAAACTTTGCCAGCGGTTGTAGATCTGCGCAAAGAACAAGTAGACCAATTGGTGACTGACAAAAACAGCATTCAACAAGCACTTAAAGGTTACGGCAACGACAACAAAGTTCGTTCTCGTAAATTGTGGGTGGAAGACGGTCGTCTGTTTGTAACTGAACAACAAATGACTGCTAACGGTGTCACTTTGATGGCAGAGTTCCGTGGCGCTCCTTCGGTACAACTTACGAAAATGAATGGCGAGTTCGTTCTAAAAACATTGGCAGCGGGCACATTCAAAGCGCGCATGAGTTTGATCCATATTTACACTGAAAAGAACCAGGAAGTTCACCGCCTGCTAGCTCAATCTGCAGAGATCACGAGCTCTATGGGGAATGGTTCTTTGAGCTTGAAAGCTCCGATTTCCCTGAATGCCATCCCGACTCGCGGTCAAGTGGCGTTTGGTTTGGAACTTTCTCCAGTAAACGGCCCTGAAGGTCTGACGGCGTTCCAAGGCTTTTACATGATGAATGAATACGATCAGATCAAAGGTACCAACATGTTGAAGGTTGCGTCTCAAGTAGCGCAATCAAAAGACTTTAAATTGAGCGACTACGTGAACGCGCAAATGATCCCAACATCAAAAGCGGGTTCAAACACTGTTGAAGATGAAACGTACCAAAAACCTAAAATTGAAGTTTCTCAGCTGGAATACAAATTCATCCGCGTGGGCGAGGAAACAACGGCTACTCGTGAAGTGATCTATAGCGTAAAAGCTTGTGTTAAGAGTGGTCTTGATCAAAAGACAACTCGCGCACATACGTTCACGATTACGAAGTTCCGTCAAAACTCGACGGAAGCTGCACAAACTGTGAATATCAAAACAGACAACAACTCATGTGTTACCTGGGATGAAAGCATCAAGTTTAAATACTTTGATTGCCAACGCTTCCTAAAGGGCTCTGTGATGATTTCCAATAAAGAATTGGGAATGAATGAAACAGTTCCGATGCTGGTGAATCCTTGGGAGACCTGGGGTCCAATGGGCCGTGACGCCCGTTACATCGATCCGACTGAAAAATTAATCTTGGATTGTAAATCTGAAAACCGTCCACGCACGCAAGTGATGCTAGATGCTTATAGCTACAACACGGTTTCTTACAACTACTCTGTGGATTCTTTGTTCAACCTGACAGTAACAAAGAAAATCCAGGTTCGTATGGATCCACACTTGCTGGTATACTCGAGCCTTTCTAACGGTCGTTCCGAGGTCCAAAAACTTCGTGACGGTACTTACTTGCTTAAAATGGCTGTGGTTAAAAATGCAGATTACGATTCAAAAAGAACCGTGGTGACTTACGCTCAAAAACTTGTGACGGTACTTACAGGTCAAATCAACACTGAGGTTCAATTCCAAACTCAGGATTTGAAAGCTTTGGGGAACCGTAACAACATGTTGATCGAAATCTACCCTGTTGACGAATCTAAAGTTCAAGTGGGTAAAGACGGACAGCTCGCGATGAAAGATGCAAAGGCGTCGCTGGATTCAGCCATCGACAAAACAAGTCAGCTTGAAACTCCAACATTCATGGGCCCAGTGGTTCTGAATGTGGATGAAGCGGGCCGTAACGTGCGTGTAGCCGATGCCTCTGCCATCAATAAATTCTTACTTGAAGGCAAAGGCGACAATGTTCAAAAACCGACGATCCAGCAAATCATCAATCAAGGTCAGATTGAACAATCTGAGCGCATGAAAAATCAGGTTGCTTTGGCGAGACCTGCCACTTATGCGATCAACAACAACTTAGATTTGATCACGCTGAACACAGCGGTTAGCCACAACACTTTAGGCGCATTGGTTCCAGCGATGATCGGTCGTAACCCTCGCCTGTTAACGACGAAGAAAGATCTGGCTGATATCGTGACAACAGGCAAATTGACAGCGGAAACTGCACAAAAACTTTGTGCATTCTGGGCGCAAGACTACTTGCCACGCATGAACCGCGCTAAAGGTGGAGCAATCCAAACTCAATTCGCGACTTTATTCGGTGGAGATTGCATGAGCGCAGTTAAGAAAAATCCAGAAGCGTTTTTCCAAGTTGAACGCCGCATGAATGTTAAAAAAGTTATGGGCAGCCGTTACTTGCAGGGTTACAACCAAGGTTTGCAAGTGGGTACTAGCTTTGGCTTGAGTCACTCGAAATCCAGAACATTCTCGCAAAGCGTGGGTGCAAAAGCGGGCTTAAGCTTTAAGTTCCTGGAATTCTTCTCTGTAGGCGCCGATGCTGGTATGACTTTGTCATGGGCAGATGCCCAAGCGACTGCAAATGGCGTTGGCGTAAACACCTCCACTACGATGACAGTGCAACAAAGCAAAATCAAAGTTCGCGTGGGTCAATACGAACAGTGTGCGATCGTAAAACTAAATCCATCTTTATTCATCAAAGCGCAAAAATCTTGGTATGACATCCGTCGCTCTGATTACGTGAATATCTTGAATCCGGCGTTAAGTGAAAACGAAACAGCTGCCGCTGTAACTCGTGGCCTGATGTTGTGTGAAGGTACGGACCGAACATTGCCAGTAGATGTGACTGAAAACTTCTACTTGATCGCTCAAGAAACTTCCAGCTCTCAGATGCAGGATAACGGTGATGATCGCAATCGTAACTTCTTCTTAGCTTTGCGTTCGACGAAAGATTTTGAAAAGTTTGTCGCAGCCGTTAAAGGCAATGTGATTATGCCTTCAACGTCGCAAGCAAAAGAAGCAACGGTGACGGACGCGACCGACATGATCACTAAAATGTTCGCGACGGGACTTCCAACAAGTCCAGGTATGTTCAGGAATTAATTTTCTCTAAAGCCCAAGTTAAAACTCGATTGAGTCTTGGGCCAAATAAGTACTTACACTCATCTGCTGTGGCCCAACGATATTCGTGATGTTCGGGGGCACCCAATTCTTCGCTGACGGGGATTTCGATTTCCGGAGTGCCCTCCACCAAACCGATGTAATAGCGCGCAACTTTCCCCTGCCCGTAACGTTCGGTTTCATAGTAGTCATGACCAAAGGGAAAGTTCTTGGGTTTAAGACACGTTTCCTCTTTCATTTCCCGCAAGGCGGCTTTGAAAGGATCTTCTTTGAACTCGACTTCGCCCTTTGGAAAATCCCAATAATTGAAACTGCGCAGGATCAGAAATCTCACGCCATCTTTGTCCTTACTGAATGGGACCACTCCCGCGGAAAGAATATTTCGGGTCGTCATTATTTCAGAGTCTCCTTAAGAAACTGGATCGAGCGATAACCGAACCACGAAAACGACTCCCCGTTCACGATGGCCCCTTCCACTCCCAGGCCCTTAAGGTCTGAAATCTTTTTAGCAAAAGGAAAAGGTTCTGAAGAAAACAGACAAAGAGCATTCGGGTGATCTTCCAGTTCGATAACAGGATACTTTTCCCCTTCGGGAAACTCGACCACTTTCATGCCCAGTTTGTTTAAAACAGATCCAATATAAGTTTCTTTGCTGACTGCCATCCACGGCTTTTTCCAGATCAGATACAAAACTTCGCTGTAATTCTGATGCGGGATCTTCACCCAATCCAAAAATCCCGGAATTTTTCGAGGATCAAATGCTGGCGTGGGCTTTTCTAAAATGTCCAGACAATCGACAGCCATTTCCAGTAATGGCGCATTTTCGAAAAACTCCCCCAGCTTCACTAATTCTTGCTGAAGTGTTTCTAGAGAATGAACGTGAGTTGCCAGATATTTCACTGGGCATTCTTCCGCCATTTCATAAGGGTTTTCTTCTTGATCTAAAAGAACGATATCTGGTTTTAAATCCATCACCAGATCCCAGGAAACTTCCTTGGTCCCACCGACGATGGGAATATTGGTGATCATTTTTTCGGGATGAATACAAAAACGCGTGCGGCCGACAACATTGATTCCAGCTCTTAACAATGTCTCGGTCCACGATGGGACCATGCAAACCACACGCATTTCTTGTCTCCTATAAAAGAAGACTACATGGCTGGCTGAAGGGAGTCAAAATCTGGTTCCCAGTCATAGAACTGGCGACCATGAGGCATTCCGTGCAAAACGCCATCCATCATCACATACCCAGAATCATGACGGCTGTTTGTTGATTCATGAACCCAGTGAAGGATTGCACCATCTGGGGACGGCTTGTAGTGACCGGCTTTAGCATTGGAAGTGATGTAATCTCCGCAGGCTTCAACCACTCCGCCGATGCGCAGGTTGTCGATTTCACGGAAACTTGTGTTGTAAATCACTTCGATTGTGTCGCGAGGACCTTCGCCGATTTTAACTTGGAAATGTTGGTGGCTGGCTTTGCCTTGGTAAATGTTCGTCACGACACCGTAAATATGGCCGCGATTTTTGTACTGATTCTTAGTTTGCTTCTTCCAAAGCAAGACCTGCTCGTTGATAACTGGGATGGGTTGCCCATTTGCTATGCAATCTGGCGCTGCCTCTGTCGCGAAGGCGATAGTTCCTGATAAAATCAGTGCTAATACCGTCAATAAATTCCGTTTCATAATGCACTCCTTTGCATATGAAAATCGTCAACTATTTCCGCGGCCAAAGCCAGTAAGATGTGCCGCTTCATTGTCAGAGTTCTGTTAACCCCGCAGAGCGAAAATAAAGTGAAAACTTGATTCTTGTTGGGAGGCAGATAACTATGTCCCCTTTCAAATACGAGGTAAAATATGACGCAACTATTCCCACTTAAGGAAAAACCAGCTTTGAGCCCCTACAAAAAAGGCGATGTCCTTGTTTTGTTCGGCGAACTTTTCTCCCGTGGTTATGCCAACGGTTTAGTCGAAGAAGCTGAACGTCGTGGAATGACGATTGTTCGTGCAACTGTGGGCCGTCGTGAAAAAGACGGAACTTTGCGCGCGTTGACTGCTGAAGAAACAGCCAACATCCCTCAACCATTCATCAATGTTCCTTTAGAAGCCGGATTCGATATGGAGCCCGCAACAAATGGCGTGACTCCTTGTGATCAATTAGCCGGGATCAAATTGGGCGAGTGGGAAAATGCCAAGCTTGATTGGAAAGCGATTGATGAATCACAAAAAGCGGGTTCTGAGCGCTTCAAAAAGAACACTGAGATTTTCATCAAAGAACTAGAAAAACACATTCCAGCTGGTGCGAACGTTTTGTTTGCGCACTTGATGGCCGGTGGTGTTCCCCGTACTAAAATCATTATGCCGATTTTAAATCGCGTTTGTAAGGGCACGGGCGATCGCCACGTGGGCTCTCAAGTTTTGATGGATTCTGAAATCGGCCAGTTCTGTTTGCGCAACTTTAAAGAAGTGACGTCTGAGACTTTCAAACACCTGGTTGAGATCTCGGCTCCGCTTCGTAAAAAATTGGAAGCTTCAGGCAGCCATGTTTCTTACACAGCTTACGGTTACCACGGCACAGAAGTTTTGATCAAAAACGATTATAAATGGCAGACTTACACCTGCTACTTCCAAGGTTGGGCGAAGATGGCATTGGAAGATCACTCCATCGCATTCGCGAAACAAGGCGTTCATTGCTGCGTTTACAACTGCCCAGAGATTTTGACGAACTCTTCATCGGTATTCCAAGGAGTTGAAGTATCTCTTTATCCTTTGGTCGCAGCTATTCAAAAAGACGCCGGAGATAAAAAACACGGTGAGCAAGTTTTGAAGCAATGTCAGGAGCTTTTGAAAGACGGTGTGACCTTTGAACAAATCAAAGCTTTCACCGATGAATATCTGACAAATCCACTGACTTTGGAGTTTACAAAGTACGACAAATGGCCGCAACATACTCGTCAGGATCAGATGGAGTACATGTTGAAGTCTTCGGACTATCTATTTGATTTACATAAGGATCAGAAAAATCTGATCACCGCTGTTTTGTCTGAGGTTGTCTTTAAATCTTGTGGCTATGTGATGCTTCACGATTCATGGACACCGAAGGCACCAGTTGCTTGGTTGGGTCACGATATCGTAGCTCGTTGTATGTAAGCTTGCTTGCACTCCGGCTCCGCCGGAGTAGAAGGGTTCAAGAATGTCCGTCGTCGCTGGGGAAGGCTGGAGTTATCAAAAATATAAATTCCACGGTCTTTCCCTTTCGGGCATCCGCACCGCCATCGCCATGCCGGAACTTTCTTTAAGTTTCGATGTGGCCCAGGGCTTCCCCTATCTTTTGAATCTTAAGAAGTTCTTTATCAGCCATGGTCATTTGGACCATGCCGCTGGAATCCCTTACATTATTTCCCAAAAAGCCATGACTTCACAAAATGCGGCGCAGTTTTATATGCCGGGAACATTGGTAGAGCCGATGACCAATATCATGCGCGAGTGGGAAAAAATCGAGGGTCATCAGTATAAGTTCGAATTCATCCCGGTGAAAGCCGACGACGAAATCGAAATCAATCAGCAAAATTATGTTAAGGTGTTTCCGACCACTCACCGAATTGAGTCTTTCGGTTATACCCTGTTTGAAACATCAAAAAAGCTGCGCGCGGATCTTCAGGGAAAATCTCAGGAAGACATCGTGAATCTGCGCCGTAAAGGCGAAGAAGTTAACGAAATTCATCACACCCCCATGGTGACTTTCACCGGTGATACGCAAATTGAATTTTTAAATGTTCGCCCATGGGTTAAGAAATCCAAGATCTTGATTATGGAATCCACTTACCTGGACGACAGAAAAACCATCGCGAATGCTCGCGAATGGGGTCATACTCACTTAGACGAAATCATTCCGCGCCTGGATGAAATCGAATCTGAACAAATCGTGCTGATTCACATCTCCAGCCGTTATTCCGATGCCGAAGCCCTACGTCTAATCAAATCTCGCATCCCCGAAAAACATCACGAGCGCATCGTCATTTTCCCGGGCCGCTAAAAGGTACGGACACACTTTCTCCATAAAAAAAGGCTGGTTGAGTCCCAGCCTTTTTTCGTATGGAGAAAGTGTGTCTTTACCTTCGGCGCGACCTTTTAGAACAAATCGTTTAGATCCATCCAGATTTTGCGATTTTTTTGCTTTTTGCTTTTGAAATAATCTGTCCACTCTTGCGGAGTACGCTTATTCCATTTGTCTGCCAGGTTGGCAGCAAAGATCAGTGGGGAATAACCCTGACCGATTTTGTCTTTCGGTGGGCGAATGGCTGTTAGCATTTCAGGTCCATAGAATGCAGAAGGAACCAAACGATCTCTATCGCCCAGCTCCCCGATGATCACTGCATTGTGAACTTGACCCAACACCGTGCGAGTCAAAGGACCCGACGCTTCATTATTCTTGGGAACACCTGCAGAGCCGACAACGACCATGCCACTGTCAGCGCGTTTGTTTAATGCATCCAAGAGAGCTTTGCTTTGATCGTTGGCTTTCAAGTTGAAATCCAAGAATACGAAGCTGGTATCAGCGGGAAGAGTCTCAATGCGTTCATGCATTGCCGCTTCATCCACTGCGCCTTCGGCTGTGTACGGAGTGTAGTTGATAATTTCGCAGTTTTTGCACGATGCTGTGGAATCGAAAACCGGCTTCACTTTCAATTCGAAATCCGCCTGGTTTTGCATTCCGAAATAGATCACACGTGTTTTACCCGCTGGAACGGAAGCTTGCGCCAAAGCACTGCCCCAACACATTGCACCGAGAAGACTTACTGTCACAATTTTTTTAATAGTTCTTATTTTGCTTGATGCCATAGATTTCAAGTTTGCCCTCCCCCTAGCTTTGCTGTCGACTTTTTTAATTAATTATTGAACAATGCAGCATATGGATTCATGGAGTGCTGTAAAGCTGTTTCATAATGGTGATGCCTATTTCGAAAGTCTGATTCAAGACATTCAAAATGCAAAGGAATCCATTACTATTGAAAGCTATATTTTTGATCTCGACAAGCTGACAGAAAACATTCTGAATGAGCTTTCACACGCCGTAAAACGAGGCGTTTCAGTCAAACTGATTCTTGATGGGTTCGGCTCCTACTATAGCATTCCGCCGGTTTTGCGCTATTGCCAACAACACGGCATTGAACTTCGCGTATTTCACATCATGCCCTACCCCTCTTCATGGCTGCATCGTCTGCCTGCCTTTGAAACCATCAGCAAAGCCAGCTGGTGGAGACGCATGAATCGTCGTAATCACCGCAAAGTGATTATTTTCGATGAAAAAACCGCTTATTTGGGAAGCTTGAATTTTGCGGAAGTTCATTGTGCAAAATATGTGGGCAACAAGGCTTGGAGAGATACAGGCGTGCGCGTTCAAGGTCCCGCCGTTCGTCAATTGGTGATCGCGACGCAAATAACGTATCTGCGCACTATATATAAAGGATTCTTGTCGTGGATCAGCCGCTGGCGAGTCCCCTCTTCTCCTTTGAGCTCGGCCGTTCAATTAAACACCACACAAAAGATGCGAAAACATCTTTATCGCGACATGCTTCGCAAAATCTCCCACGCAAAACATCGTGTCTATATAACGACCGCCTATTTTCTGCCCAAACGTTCTGTGATGCGGGTTTTGATGCTCGCAAAAGAGCGCGGTGCCGATGTCAGACTTTTGATTCCTGGTAAATCGGATGTTCCTTTTTCCAAATGGGCGTCCTTTTTTCTGGTGCGCTTTCTGATCCAAAGAGGCATCCCGGTTTTTGAGTATCAAAAATCTATCTTGCACGCGAAAACCATGATCATCGATGATGAAGTGTACGTCGGCTCTTTTAACCTGAATTACCGCAGTCTCTTTCACGATCTTGAAGTCATCGCTCACTTTAAAGACCAAGGCACCTTGGAAAACATGCTCACACAGTGGAATGAGGATTGTGGGAACTCTTTGAATATTGCAGAGAACAGCCTGGGTGCAAGTTCCTGGTTTTTCCGTGTCCTCTATAAAATCGCTTTCAGACTGCGATATATGCTCTGATTTTTACTTTGACCTCAGGCTTGGTTCTATCCGATCCTAGGAGTTATGAAACAGGTAAAAATCGTTATTACAGGTGGGCCTTCTGGCGGAAAGACAACTCTGATCGAAGCTTTGAAAAAAGAGCTGGGACAAAAGTGTGCCGTCGTTCCTGAAGCCGCCAGCATTCTTTATCGCGGTGGCTTTCCTCGCACCAAAGATCCTCAAGGTCTGATCAATGCGCAAAGAGCGATTTACTTCGTTCAAAAAGAACTTGAAGACATGATCTGCAAAACTAGTCAGAAATCTTTGATTGTTTGTGATCGTGGTTCTATTGATGCATTGGCTTACTGGCCCTTTGCTCCCGAAAACTTCTTTAATAGCATTGATTCCAGCAAACAGACCGAGTTCGACCGCTATGACTGGGTTTTGCATTTGGATACAGCGGACGTTGATCACTATGATCTCAGCAATCCAATTCGAACGGAAACTTTTGCGGAAGCCGAAACCTTGAATTCGAAAATCATGGAAGCATGGAATGGCCATCCCCGCCGTGTGGTGATTGGTCACAACAAAGATTTCCTTTCAAAAATGACAACCGCTTTATCCGTGATCAATGCGATCATGGCCCACAAAAGCGCTGAAGATATTCACAAGGAGCTTTTAACATGAAAAACAGCAGCGTTTTGTTCCTAGTCCTTGTTGCCAGCGCCGTTGCCCACGCAGATGTGCGTAAACCTATGCTGTTTCAAGCCAGCAAAAACAATCTGCAGGTTTTACCGCAGAGATTTGAATACACTTTGATGGATGAGGATCGTCTAAAGGTCGGCGACATTTTGATCGATTCCACAAAAGTGACATTCGATCTGCAAGCTCCGACAAAAAACGATGCTCCTTACAAAGTGCGTTTCACGTGGCCCGCAGATCTTCTGAAAGATGGAGAGCTTGCGATTAAGAACAACGCCGGAAAGGCGATCTTCACAACTCGCTTGGATCAGGAAAACGTCAAGATTTCTAAAAACGAACGTGACCAGGAAAACCTGCGCTCCGATTTGGCAAGTCTGACAGTAGAACTTAAAGATGCTAAAATTGTCGAAGACATGAAGTATCTGCCATTCATGACGTTCTGTATTTACCGTCAAAGCGACGAAACACAAACTTACCTGTGCTCAAAAGAATTGTATCTCTCTTCTCAACAAGGCCAGCTGGAAGTCCGCCCCCGCTCTTCTTCCAAAAGAACTGCGCAGGTTGAAATCAACGGTAAGGTCGTGGGGAATCAAGGAATTATTTATTTGAACGACCGCTCTGAAAGTGTTTCGTTCAAAGCCCTGACTCAAACCGGTGCCTTCCTGGAAATCGCCACTCGTATGAATGATGTCGATTTCAAAGACGCCGTACAAACTGAAAACGGTCAAAGAATTGTTTTAACAGCATCCGGTGCGGATCCCGCTGACGGCAGCAAAGTTCGCCGCCTGACTGATGGCAGCTGGCAAGTGGTTCTTTCTAAAGAGCGTCCACTTTTATATCTAAAGGGTGATGGCGACATTCCCATGCGCCAAGAATTTTATGTTCGCGGAGCGATTGCGCCAGCAAAGATTCGCCCAACACTTTCTTCCAAGTCCGTGACGAAAACTTATTCTTCCAGCGTGACTTTAGAAGGCAGCGCCCCGGCTGACGTGGTTGTCAGTGGTGATGGGTCAGACAAAGATGCTCTTTTCCAAGGGGATGGACACCAGTTCAACTGGACACTCAGCAACCTGCCTTCAGGAAAAAGCACTCGCCACTTTTTGAACGTGAAATCAGGTTCTGATAACTTCATGGCGGGATATGATATCGAACGCGGAAATCCTTTTTCTGCGTGGCTTGGGGCTCGCTACCAAACTCCTTCTGGAATTGCCTTGGGCACAATGGGCTTTGAGTGGTGGTTTGAAAACTTCCTGGGCCTGCATTCCGAGGGCACTCGCCTGCACTGGGGCTTGGCAATCAGCCGGGATCAGCATTTGACAACAAATGACGACTATCCAGAAGTTGATTTGACGACGGCAGAGCTTTTCTGGCGCGCATCACCTGGCTTCCATTTGCAGGATGAAACTTGGGGGTTAAGCATCCCGTTCCAAATGGTTCAAGGCAAAGATGCAAGCACCATGGTTTATGGTTTGGGCTTCTTCGTTCAAAACCAACCGACAGCAAATTGGCTGAAAAAAATGATGGAGTGGTCCGAACTAAAATTGCAATACTTCCCAAGTGGCACCGGCGATGACTTTAAAGTCAGCAACGCTTATCGCTTGGAAGGCAACGGCTACTATAAGTTTAAAAAAGATTTCTATCTGAAATATGGTTTGGGCTTCGTGAACTATAAATACGAACCGGCTTCACCAAAGGAAGACATGCAAATCGAACTGAACGGCATGGCCTTCTGGAAATTCTAAAGGTCGCGCCGAAGGTACGGACACACTTTCTCCAAATAAAAAAGGCTGGGATTCAAACCAGCCTTTTTTATTTGGAGAAAGTGTGTCCGTACCTATTTTTTCTTGAAGAAGCCTGAAACCATTTGTTTCAGGTCCATATTGAAGACGTCTTGTTTTTGATTTTTCGCAGCACTCAAAGTCGAGAGTTCACGACGAGCTGACATGAATGAAGCATCCATCGCAATGGCTTTTTCCAGCTGCTTGCGTGCTCCTGCCATATCACCACGGATCTTTTGGAACAGCCCCATCACGAATGGATAAAGAGCATCGTAACGTTCATCTGGAGGGACTTGCATCATCTCCATTTCAACTTCTTTACTGATCGCTGCACGACGAACACCGTCAGCCGTTGCTGCGACACCCAATTTCGCCCACGAGCTATAAAGATGAAGCTGTGCTTGCTGAGGATTTAATTTCGCAATCTCTGCTACCATAGTCATGGCTTTAGAGTACTGTGTATACTGCAGGGCTTTTTTCACATCTTCCATCATGCTATTGGCTTTAAGCTTATTCTCTGCCTCAGAGCGC